>JAISAB010000021.1 GCA_031266915.1 Rickettsiales bacterium
AAATCCGCTATGGAATTTATTGAACAAACAAAGGGGCCGGCGGAACAATATAGTCATTCACACCAGGGACACCATATAAAATCTATTAATAAAGAGAAAATAATTCAAATAAACAAAGGTCATTTGACTGATATAACAAAACGATTAACCTTGGCGCGTAAAGCAAAACAAGGCTCAGAGAAATAAAAAATATAAAAATGGAAAAAGATAAATTTCTTGCGACTAATTCCCATCCACGCCGGACGGCGGATGGACCCCTTTCACTACGTAAGGCTTGAACTGCGCGTTCGCTTGTTCGCGCCAACTGACGTCCCGAACCCTTTGCGGGTTCAAGTCCCGCGCAATATCCCAAATGTTAAACAAAAAACACCATCTTTCGATGGTGTTTTTTGTTTTATCTGGCGGGATTGACGGGACTCGAACCCGCGACCTCCTGCGTGACAGGCAGGCGCTCTAACCAGCTGAGCTACAACCCCCAAGAGCAAACGCATTCTATACTCTGTCTTTTGCAATTGCAAGCGCTTTTTTGCGGCCGTCGCCCTTGAATATCCGAAAAAAATTGCCTGTTGATTTCTGTTAAAAAACTTGATACCATCGCAGACGAATCCATAGGGAATGGGTTCAGGGCCGTAAGAAAGCCTATAGTTTGTAGCAGCGCAGTATTTGCGTCGCAATCCCGCGCAATGATTTAGCGGGCTTTATGCCCACTTTTTTATTGCATCCCCGCCTGGTCGGGGAGCCGTTGGTTATAAAACAGTCTCGGCTGCGCTTGCGCTGGCGGACGAAGACCTGCGGGGTCATTTTACAAACTATGATTTTCTTAACTCCCTGGCCGCCAATCCCTTTGGCGGTTTTTATTGCGTCAAAAAAGGGGGCGGAAATGAAAAAAATTGTGATTCTGGCGGCGCTGCTGCTGTTTTCAAGCGAATGTTTTGGCAAGTATATTGAAGGATATTTCTTTCAGGGATATCAAAACATATTCGGCGGCAACAATGACGTAACCAGCTGTACTGTCGATACTTGCATTACATGCAACGGTTATGGCAAGAAAAATTGCGAATACTTTGGCTCTCCCACAATAATAACGGCAGAAACTGGTGATGTGATACCTGTGGGTGATTGCAGGGGGCCCGGCGTTGGAACATTAACTTGTTGCTATGACGAATTTTATTATGAACTTCCATGCGTCGCGTGCGACAACACCACCGGATATTCCGACGTAGCGGGGCAAAATTACCAATCCGAAACATATGGCGGCACTTGCAGTGGTGCCTCGTGCAGCAACAAAAGCGGCACGTGTTCGGGCCGTTCTGTGCGCTATCGCTGCAAATCAGGATACTATGGCACCGGTACCAGTTGCACCCAATGTCCTGAATCGAGCGACATTTTCACAAACAGCGCCAGAACAACGAAGGCGCGCGGTACGAATACAGCCGGAAGCAACGAAACCCTTGGAACATGCCAATTACCGGCGGGCACCTATTATGACGCAACCGGAACCGTTGACATCTCTGCCGGATGCAGCGCATCTTGACCTTTTGATTATAAATCAGAAATAAAAAAACGCGGCGATGCCGCGTTTTTTACAACAATTTGCCCATCGCGGCCGCCGTGTCGCACATGCGGTTGGAAAAGCCCCATTCGTTGTCGTACCACGACGTGACATGAACCAGCCGGCCATCAATGACCTTGGTCTGGGTCGAATCAAAGATGGACGAACGCGAATCATGCGTAAAGTCGACCGATACCAGCGGCTTGGTATTATATCCGAATGTTTTGGACTCGGCGGCTTTCATCGCGGCATTCACCGCGTCGGCCGTGGCGTCTTTTTCCAGGTTCGCAACCAGTTCGACAACGGACACGTCCGGCGTCGGAACGCGCATCGCCATGCCGTCCAATTTGCCGGCCAGCTTTGGCAATACCAATCCGATTGCCTTGGCGGCGCCGGTGCTGGTCGGAATCATCGACAGGGCGGCGGCGCGGGCGCGGCGCGGGTCCTTGTGATTTTTATCCAGCAGCTGCTGGTCGCCGGTGTACGCGTGAATGGTCGTCATCCAGCCGCTGACCAGGCCGAACGTATCGTCCAGAACCTTGGCCACCGGGGCCAGGCAATTGGTAGTGCATGACGCGTTGGACACGATTTTGTCGGCCGCCGTCAGGGTGCCTTCGTTCACGCCGAACACGATTGTCTTGTCGGCGCCGCTGGACGGTGCGGACACCAGGACGCGCTTGGCGCCGCAATCCAGGTGAACCCGGGCCTTGTCGGCGTCGGTGAAGATACCGGTGCATTCCAGCACAATGTCGACGCCCATTTCGCCCCAAGGCAATTTCGACGGGTCACGCTCGGCGACGCACTTGATTTTGTGTCCGCCGACGATGATATATTCGCCATCCAGTTTCACGTCCATCGGCAACTTGCCGTGCACGGAATCGTATTCCAGCAAATACGCGTTCTGGTCTGCCGGGGCCAAATCGTTGACGGCGAAGAATTCCAAGTCTGTGCGGCCAGATTCCAGCGCCGCGCGCAACACCAAGCGGCCGATGCGGCCGAATCCGTTGATAGCTACTTTTATTTTTGACATTTTACCTTCCTTTCAGTTATGTAAGTAAACGAGTGTCTATTTTACCATCATAGAAATATAAAACAATACGAAATTTAACCCTTATTATTCGATGGAAAATTCCTATGCTGGATGCTAGTATTCATATAATAAATTTGTACAAGGGTACCGCATGACAGACGAAAAGATCGATTTGGTTTATTTATGGCTTGACGGCAATGACGAAAAAGTGCGCAATGAACGCTTGAAATGGCAGAGTATCGAATCCGGCAAAAGTGTCCTGGCGCAAGAGGGAGTCTGCGATGCTCGTTGGCGCGAAAATGACGAACTGAGATATGCGCTGCGCGGCGCCGATAAATTCGCGCCGTGGATTAATCATATTTTTATCGTCACCGGTTTTGGCCAGGCGCCGCAATGGCTGGACACATCGAACCCGAAAATAACAATCGTTCCCCAGGAATCAATCATGCCGCCCGACGCGGCGCCGGTGTTCAATTCCATCGCGGTTGAAAATTGCCTGGCGAATATTCCCGGGTTGTCGGAACGCTTTCTGTATGCAAACGACGATATGTTCTTTGGACGCGAAACGCCGACGGAATACTTTTTCGACCATCGCGGCCGCCCTGTCGTCTGGTATACGACGCTGCGCAAAAGAAAGTCTTTTGTCGCGGCGACAAAAATGGCGTATTCCGAATACCACGTGTCGTGTTTGAATTCCGCCCGGCTGATTAAGATATTATTCGACAAGGACTACCGCGCCATCGCGCCGTCGCATAATATCGAACCATATTTGAAATCGACAATAAAGAAATTGCTGACCTGTCCGCTGATTGATATGTACTATCAGAAATCAATCCGTAGAAAATTCAGAAACACTTTCGATTTGTACAGATGGGCGTTTTCGCTGTACGACCTGGCTTTTGGCCGCGCGGTCGGACGCAAAGTCTATCTGCCGAAATCCAAAAAGCATTTTGTCTTTAACGCCGTTCATAGAATGCTAGGTCATTTTCGCGATACGCCGCAATTCGCAATCAACGCGAAGCGCGCCGGCTTTGCGGTGTCCAAACCGTATCTGTTTTGTGTAAACGATACCGACAGAACCACGGACCAAGACAAGGACGATAACAAAGAATTCTTGCGGATGTATTTCCCGAACAAATCGCAGTTTGAAAAATAAGCAGGGAAAGTCGCAATGGCAAAAGTTTCTATAATTATGCCCGCCTATAATGATGTGGAATATATTGCAACAGCTATTAAAAGCGTGCTTTGGCAAACTTTTCAAGATTGGGAATTAATCGTCGTTAACGACGGCAGTTCCGACGATACGCCGAACATCGCGAATGAATTCGCGGCCCTTGATTCCCGAATTCGTGTTATCAATCAAGAAAACCAAGGCGTCGTCGCCGCCAGAAACAACGGAATTCGCGCCGCGTCGGCGAAATATATATTCCCGCTGGATTCGGATGACATCTTGGCGCCGGAATGCATCGATATATTATGGAATGTCATGGCAAATTCAAACTATGCTGTCGTTGCACCGGGTGTGGCCAAGTTTGGTCGAATCAACCGCATTGACGATTATCCGCAACCGACGCCGTACAGTATGTCCGATGGCTGCAAAATTGTGACCAGTTCGTTGTTTTTAAAATCTGATTGGGAAAAGTATGGTGGCTATGATTCCGATTTCTCGGCCGGATTCGAAGATTTAGCATTTTGGATGAATTTCCTGCAAGATGGCAAAAAACTGTATCGCGTGCCGAATGTTTTGTTCTTTTACCGAATAAAGTCTGAAACGCAATCCAGGCATTTTAACGCCGACAAAAACTATCGCGCATTTATGAATATGATGGCGGACAAATTTCCAATCATGCGCAAGTATGCGCGCATCAGACGCGTCGTGGAATTTATATTCAAAATCAAAAAGAATAAAAAGGTTTACCTGGTCAGACTGTTCAGGATTCCGATTCTGGTTCTGCCGCGGTTTGCCAATGGTAACAGGCTGGATGAACGGTCTTTGCGAATACTGCGCGACGCCGGCGCAATATAGTTGAAATGGGAATAATCCGGGTCTATAATCAAGGCATGAGCCACAAATCTTATATAATCGCGGGTCCGACCGCATCGGGAAAATCAGATTTCGCGCACCAGCTGGCGATGCGCGTGGGCGGTGTGATTATCAACTGCGACAGCGTGCAAATCTATCGGGGAATTGAAAATATATCGGCTTCGCCGTTCGCCGATAAAGGAACAGGAACAAGGACCAGGAACGAGGAACCCGCCTTCGCCGAGGCTACGGCGGGCAGGCAGGAACAAAGAACAATCGATGGCGTTCCTTACAAACTGTTTTCAGTTCTGCCATTGACCAAACAAATCAGTGTTGCAGATTATTTGGACATGGCGCGCCGGGAATACGATGCTGCGATTGCAGCTGGACGGACGCCGATTTTCGTCGGCGGCAGCGGCTATTACGTCGGCGTGCTGTTGAACGGAATTTCGCCGATTCCCGAAATCTCCGACGAAAACCGTCAGCGCGCGCGCGATATGGTGCGGCGCTGTCCAGATTCGGTCAGGCAACTGCTGCCCGAGGATTTCAAAATAACAGACCCTCAACGCACGGCGCGCGCGCTGGAAGTGTTCCTGGAAACGGGCCGGCCGCTGTCGGAATGGCAGTCTTTGCCGCGGCGGGGCGCACTGTGCCCTGCGCCGTTCAAGGTCTTTGTCAACCCGCATCGCGAAATCTTGAACGAGCGCATCGCGCAAAGAATTCCATCGATGATGCGCGGCGGCGCGCCGGACGAGGCGCGTGCGGTCATCGCGTCCGGATGGGACGAGTCCCGCGCCATCGGCACGTCGCAATTGTGCCGATTCATACGCGGCGAAATCAGCTGGGAAGAATGCGTACAAAACTGGACCACGCGCACGGCCCAATATGCGAAACGCCAGCGGACTTGGTTTCGGGGACAATATGCGGCCGATGTAGAAATCATGCATGTGCCGACCGCCGCAGATATAGAATCGGTTTTATGATTATGATTTTTTGGACTTGTTCCGGGCGCGCAAGGCGTAATATTCTAACATCACGTCGATAATAATATTCGACCGCCTCATTTTTTCTTTGAACGCTACGGTGTTTTCAAACTCGACACGCAGCGGGCCGTATCCAGCGTATTCCCAATCGATTATGCCTGCAATATCCATCGTCTTTGAATCGACGATGATGTTGTTGCACAGGTCGTGATGATTCCATCCGTCGGAATTCCGGGCCGTCGGCGTCGCCAAGTCGGCGATTTCGGTCGGCGCCGCGCCGTGCATCAGAAAGATAAATTCGCCCAGCGTCCGGCCCAGCTTGGCGCGATGCTGGCATATGTCGCGCAATGAAAATTCGTTCAGGTTACGTCCAGGGATAAATTCGTATTTATAAAAAGTATAGCCGCCGGATTTCACGATTTCGATTTTCGGAATCCTGACGTTTACGATTTTGGCAAAGGCATCGGTGATTCTTTTCTCGCGAATGATTTTGTCCGCGCCATTTTTGTCGTCATAAGCCTTGCGGATTTTAAACACATATTTGTGGTCCACGATAAAGCCGATGTTCCAGCCGCCCTTGACCACATTCATATTACGAAAGTTCAAATCGGGAAACGCGGATTTCAGACAGTCCAGCTTTTTGCGGTAATCGTACAGCTGGGTCCGGCGCACCCAGGCGCGGATTCCGCGTCCCGGGATAATCCGGGTCAAAAAGTCGCCAAGTTCGAAGAAAAATCTTAACATGGAATTAATGGTATTGAAAAAATCGAAAAATACAAGTATATATTAAAGCATGTTTAATTCTGGCCAAATTGTTAAAGTCTTGGTCCCCAATGTCGTGAACGCGGGATATGACTATAAATTAACCGCATCCGCGGGGCTGGGCGGCTTTGCCCGCGTGTCTGTTATGAACCGGCCGTACGTCGGCATGATTATCGGACCGGGCGACAGCGGCTTGGCGCCTGAAAAAATAAAGCCCGCGGCGCCGGTTGACGGTTTCCAGCTGCCGGTTACCGATTTGCAATGGATTTTCAAGATGTCGGAATGGACAATGATGTCGCCGGGTGCAGTGCTGCGGCTGATTGCGAATGTGCCCGACGCGTTCGCGCCGCCGAAACAGGAACAGCTGTATTCCGTAAACCACGGCGAAAAAATCCGTATGACCGAAAACCGCCAGGCGGTGCTGGACGCGTTCCTGTCCAATGATAATGAACCGATGTCCGCGCCGGATATTCAGAACATCGCGCGCGTCAGCGGCGCGGTCGTGCGCGCGATGATAAAAAGCGGACTGCTGTCTCCGACTGCATTCAGGAACAAGGAACGGGAACAAGGAACAGAATACGTCGACACCGAAACAGTCGTTTTAAACGATGAACAACGGCGCGCGGCGGACGCGATAGTGGTTCGCGATTCGTCTTTTGCGGTTTATCTGCTGGACGGAATCACCGGCAGCGGAAAAACCCAGGTCTATTTCGACGCTGCCTGGCGCGCGTACGCGGCTGGAAAATCCGTGTTGCTGATGATGCCTGAAATCGCGCTGACGGCGCAGTTCATGTTACGCTTCGCATCGCGTTTCGGCGCCCGGCCCGTGGTCTGGCACAGCAACCTGACCGCCGCGCGTCGGCGCGAGATTTGGCGCGGCGTCGCAACCGGCGGCATCCGTATGGTCGTCGGGACGCGCAGCGCGCTGTTCCTGCCGTGGCAGAATCTGGGGCTGATTGTCGTAGACGAAGAGCACGACGGTTCATACAAGCAAGAGGACATGGGAAACTATCATGCGCGCGACATGGCGATTCTGCGCGGCGCGATTTCAAAATTCCCGATTGTCCTGGCCAGCGCCACCCCGTCGGCCGAGACAATCAAAAACATCCGTGTCGGCAAGTACAGGGAACTGAAGCTGACGTCGCGTTTCGGCGGTGCGCAAATGCCGTCCATCGAAACAATCGATATGCGAAAGCAAAAGCCCGAGGGGTATAAATTGCCCCCTCCGTTGGAGGGGGCTTCGCGCGAAAGCGCGATGGGGGAGGCGAATGCCGACACCCCCCTCCAAGGGAGGGGAGAATTGTCGCCGGTGCTGTGCGATGCCATTGATGAAACGCTAAAGGCCGGCCAGCAAATCATGCTGTTTATCAACCGCCGTGGATTCGCACCGATTGTCCAATGCAAGAAATGCGGATGGGTGGCGACTTGCCAAGATTGCTCGGTCGGGATGACCTATCATAAAGGCAGAAAGCAGAAGTCAGAAGGCGGAATCGGATTGTTGTGTCATATCTGTGGCAATCATAAACCGGTTCCCGGCGTTTGTCCGGACTGCGGCGGGGAAATTTCCATGCGTGGCATAGGGCTGGAAAAAATCCAAGAAGAAGTAAACGCAAAATTCCCGAATGCGACAACCGCGCTGGTGTCGTCGGATACCATGTTGTCGCGCCAGGCCTTGGAACGCTTGGTCGACAAGATGGAGGCGGGAGAAATAGACATCGTCATCGGCACGCAGATTCTGGCCAAGGGCCACCATTTTCCGAATTTGACCCTGGTGGGCGTGGTAGATGCGGACATGGGGTTGTTCGGGGCCGATTTCCGCGCCGGCGAGCATACTTTCCAGCAATTGTTCCAGGTGGCGGGTCGCGCGGGCCGCGGGGACAAGCCGGGGCGGGTGATGCTGCAGACTTACCAGCCGGACCATCCGGTGATGCGCGCGATATGCGCGTGCGACCGCGACGCGTTTATGTCGGCGGATATGGAATCGCGAAGCAAAGCCAAGATGCCGCCGTTCGGCAACCTGATTGCGATTATTGTCGAGGCTGAAAAGGAACCCGTTCTGCAGAAATATTGCGCGGATTTGGCCGCCGTCGCGCCGAATTTGTCGGGCGGAAAAATCATGGGGCCGATTGCCGCCCAGGTCTATCAAATCCGCAGCTGGTACCGGATGCGTTTTCTGGTTTCCGGCGACCAGCGCGCGGACCTGCAGGCGGTGGTGAAACAGTGGCTGGCCAAGGTAAAGCAGCCGGCGAACGTCCGCGTCAAGATAGACGTCAATCCACAAAACTTTAATTAATAAATAGTCTATAGTGATTAGTGCTTAGTTTATAGTGCATAGTTAAACAGTTCATTATAAAACTATGCACTAAACACTACTCACTAAGCACTAGTGGCTATATAGTTATTTCTGCTTTTCTTTTTTATTCTGCTCTTTCATCTTCGGCCAGGCATTTTCGAATTCCTCGTTCCGGGCCAGCATGCGCAGATGCGGGTACTTCGCGAATATCGGGTCCGTGTCCCAAAGCTGGGTTATTGGTTTTCCAATTTCGGACTGCAGTTTCGCGACGTCCGTCTTGTTCCGTGTGTAAAAGGCGTCGCCGGACAAAATCTTCAGAACGCTGTCGAAATCCAGCTTGGCATCCAGCAATGGGGTAAACCAGCCGGGAATATTGTTCAATTCATTGTCGTCGATTGCCAGCAGGCCGTCTTGTTTCATCGCGCCGACGATAGAGACCAGCCATGTATGCAGGCGGCGCTGGAAACGCAAAATATAGTAACAAAAAACCGCGCGGCGCAATTTAAGCATGTTTTCACCATAGCGAAAACAATTACCATTTGACAGAGAATAATCAATCAGGCTATCATTGAAGTGAATCTGCAGAGATGCTGGTTCGGGGCTGTGATAAGCCCAGTATATTCGGTGCGGTTTCGCATCGTCAGATGATATGATGGTGCGGAATCGCGCCGTTATGTCCCTGACCTTTTGGTCGGGGAGCTGTTTGCTATATAACAGGGGTAACCCAAAGGCAACGGAGTCACTAATATACTGATTTATCAACTCCCCGGCCGCCAGTTTCTTTGGCGGTTTTTTGTTCGAAGGGGGATGTGTGAAAAAAATACTTTTTGGTCTTTTAATGTTCTGGTGCGCGGCGGTCCCCGTTGGATTCGGCGCCGTTGCGGCGCAGACCATAGACAAGCGTGAGTATGTCGATTGGAATCTGCCGGAATATCAGAAAATAGTCCTTTTTTATCCGACTAAAGATTCTATCTGCACCGCGCAATACGTGGACCGTAATATTATTCTGACCGCCATGCATTGCCTGCATCACAAGACAAAACGATATAAATTCAAACGAAGCGACGGCCGCGTCGGAACGGCTACGTTGCTGAAACACGGTGTAAAAAACGACAATACGTATGATGATTGGGCTTTGCTGCAAGTTGATGGCATGAAGAATGAAAGCGAAGTTTGGTTCGACATTGCGGATACCGCGCGGTTAGGACCCATTGAAAATGCCGGCTTTGGCTGGATGCGCATCGTATCGGATGAAGAAATACAAAAGATGAAGGAAATATTCGACGAAATCAAAGAAAGTGCAGGTAAATTCGTATCTTTTAGAGACGTTGAAGAAGAAATAAGTAAACGAATGAGAAAATCTGGCATAAAGAAGTTGGAAGAATTCGGCAAAGATGCAAAATTAAAGCATGACGGTACGTGCAAAATACAACGTTTGAAAGAAATTTCCAAGCTAATCACACATCAAATCGATGGCTGTTATAGTAATCTGAAAAATGAAGATTCTGAGACCGTGGATGATATAATAACAGATTTCTTGAAAGACAACAACCCGCAGTTCAAAGCGAATAAAGACGGTTATGATATTTCCATTGACGTCGATACCGTCAAATACTTATGTGGTACCGATGATAAAGACAAATTTTATAAAAGCCTGTCATATGTAACCACAGATAACAAATATAAATTCGTATTTGATTTCGTTTGCGACAAAACTTGTCCCCAAAGGTACGCGAAAGATGAATTCAATTGGTTTTACAAATCGGACGCGCAATTCTTTTACAACTGTCATTCTTTCGGCGGCAATTCCGGCGGGGCGATATATTTTGGAAACACTTTGTTCGGGATTGTTTCCTCTGGTGGCACATCATTTATGCAAAACAATTATGATAGGGATAAAGACGAGAGCGAAACCGGTATAAATTCATATATATTCAAACAGGAGTTTCTGGCGCTGAAGAGGCAGATGTCTGAAAATGCAGAGGTAATAAAAGCAAAAAGTGCGTCAATAGTGACGAAACCGGAAACACCTGAAAAAATAATTGAGGAAACTGTGGAAGAAACCATTGTGGTAACGGAAACAGAAAACATAAAAGAATTGGAAGACATACTGGTGTCGGAAACCGAAATAGAAGTAGACGGACCGGACCTTATGTTCGACTTGGAAACGCGAATAGAAGATACCGAAGAGTATCTTGACAAGGGCTTGAACAATATAACCGAGATGACGGATGCTGAGTTCCTTAAATTCTTGAGCAAAACGACAGAACTTAATGCCCTGCGGAACAGATATGAAAAAGCCAAGGCCAGTGAGACCTCGCTTGCGAACCGCCTGCTAGGGGCTGCGGCGATTGGGGCGGGCGGCATCGGCGGCATGATGGCGCTGTCCGGAATGGCCGAAAAGTCCGCCGACGAAAATGCCGAACGTGATATGAAGGCCTATCTGCAAACCATGACCTGCGATTATGGTGATGGGCGAAATATCAAGGGTGGTCAGACCGATGTCATCCTGCCCGGGGCGAATGTCTTGCTGCCGCTGCACGCGGAATATCGGGACATCGCCGCACGGCTGAGGGAAAGCAAAGAGGCCCTGGGACTGGCACCGAGCATAGAATCCGAAGCGGTTATTGATAAAGCGGACGGCGGATTATACGACAACGGCGCGATTGGCAAAACGGGCGGGGCGTATACCAGTGTGTCGCGGGCATTGACGGATGAAAACGGCGCGGACGCGGCGGCATGGGCGGAACAAAAATCCGCCGCAGAATCACAAACGAAGACCGGCGGCATCATTGGCGGTACCGGGGTGCTGGGCGGCGCAGTCGGGAACCTTCTGATAAACAATAGCAAATAGCATATAGCGGGTAGCGCATAGCGGTTCGGCGTAATGCTATAAACTATACGCTATCTGCTAGTTTTTTACGTTTACACGACCTCGGTCACGGCGCGCAGCGATCCGTCGCGCGACAACTGCACCACGCGCAGTTTATTCTTCATCTCGGTAATTAATTCGCCGCGGTTATAGGCCGGCTGGGTGTGCAAAATCCGGTCGGCGAACGCGGCGAACGCGGCCTCGGCGCTTTCGGCGTGAATGGTGGTATAGAAATGGTCGTGGCCCGTCCCCAGCATTTCCCATAAAACGGACGCGTTGTCGGTCGAAATCTCGCCGCCGATGATAACGTCGGGCGTCATGCGGACCACCAAGTCCAGCAATCTGGCGTAATTGAAGTCGTTCGTCTGTTCGGTGCGTGACAGAACAAAGTGAACGCGGTTGGCCTGGGGCACGCGGATTTCGCGCGCGTCTTCGACCGTAATCACGCGGCTGTTCTGGTCAATCAGGGTCAGCATGTGATTTATGAAAGTCGTCTTGCCCGTCGACGTCGCGCCGGAAACCAAAATCGGGCTGCCGTCATTAATCGCAGTCATCAATCGTTCGTATGGGTCGTCGGGCTTGGATTTCTGGCGCGGCTTGACATTCAATAATTTCTCGCCCCGTTTCAGATGATAATTGTCAAAACTGGTTTCGAAAACGCCGCCGCCGCCGCGGATGTTCAGCGCGACGCCGCCCGTAATGTCGCGGTCGTCGTACTGGACGTTCGGGCCGGCGATGGCGCTGAAGCGATGATTGCCCGGCAAAGTCGCGTAGACCACTGGCATTCCGTGAATGGGGTCGAAAGGGCGCTCGTATATATTCGCGACGGTGTGGATTAAATCCACCAGATACTGTTTGGCCAGTTTTTCGGATTGGTACGACACCCAGGGCACGCGCGCGCCGTGCAGGCGCATCCAGACCTCGCCCTCGTGATTGATGGCGATTTCTTCCACGAACGAGGGTTTGTAGAACTCTTCCAGCGGTTTCAATAAAGATTCCAGAACAACGTTTGACATGCCCGCATTGTACCATAAATCGGTGCTTGAATCAAAATCCTTTATTTGATAGAATTCAATTATTAAGGGATTTGATATGAAAAGATTACCTGTTATCTGCGTTTTGTTATCCGTGCTGTGCGCCGGCTGCGCCAGCAATCAGGACGCGCCGTACAACGAAACCGACTTCGCTCAGGGCGGCGTCGACGCGCCGCTGTTCAACGAACGGACCCAGGGTTTTATGCAGGCTGACAACCAGTATGCGAACATCGACACGTACAAGCCGAAGACCGCGGCCGAAAAGGAACAGAACAACAATCGCTGGAACACGTCTCGCATGGAAACCCGCTGGCAGGAATACAAAGGCGCAATGATTCGCGTGCAGATACTGCTGGGCGACGCGGATATGCGCGACATGCGCCTGCGGCTGATGCAGAACGCCGACGGCATGGATATCGACGGCGACGCCCGGACCATTCTGGCCAAGGTCGCCGATTACGAAATGAAACGCGTCTGCGGCCGCAACGCGGACAGCATCGTGATTGTCTATGACAGGCCGTCGTTCGATGCGACGCGCCCGACGCCTTACTTTGATTATAGGATAGAAGCCGAAGGCTCGTCCATGCGCGAATACGGATTCCGCTGCGTTTACAGATAAATGAGTAAAGAGTGAGAGTGCGAACGGTTAGTTAATAGAGTCGTCGGCTTTGCTGACACCTTCATTAACACTAACCACTAAAAAAAGATGATTGATATGGCGAAATTTGATTTTGACACGACGCTGAAAAGGTTGCATGCGTTGTATGCCCGGGCTGTAAAGGAAAGCGACGCAAAATACGCGCGCGAAGTAAAAAAGGCCGCGGATTATCTTGAAAACAAATATAATAAAATTTGGCCGGATGACCCCAGCAATGCCGAGGTCGTCGGGACTTACAAAAAATTGATGGAAATTGCGGAACGGCACGCCGCCGAGCGCGACGGGCCTGCAGTAAAAAAGCACAATCGTATGACAGAAAAAATCTTGGCGGCGTCTGATACGATCAAGGCGGCCGGGAAGTTCATGGAACATCCGGCAGGCGGGCTTGCGCGTGAAAATAAACATGCGCATAATAAGTAATACTCAACTGACAAGAATGTACCTTTTGGGTCCCAAAAATTCAAGACTCGTCATTCCCGCTTGGACCACCCACAAAAATCCAGTAGGTTTTCGCGGAGCCCGGTGGCGGGAATCCAATGTATTCAAGCCATAAACAATATCCATATGACAAACACAATAGACCTCCGCGATGGCTGGGGTGACGGCAAGTGAGAATATCTGAATACGATATAAAAGCTTTATTCCTATCGTCTGCGCCAAATCTTAAATCCGTAAATCATAAATCTTAAATAAAAAAATATCCAGCTTTTTGGCTGGATATTTTTTTGCGACTCTTTTATAATCCACCGCGTGTTGAAAAAATAAAATCGAACCAAACAAAAAAAGGAAGCAAAAATGAAAAAAATCATGTCAGTATTCGCAGTCGTCGGCGCATTATTCTTGGGCGGTTGCGACCGCGGGGCCAAGAACGGCGACACGGTCGTCATCGACTTTGCCGGTTTCTTGGGCGACGTTCAGTTCGACGGCGGCACGGCTGAAAATTTCAAGCTGAAATTGGGCAGCGGCATGTTCGTCCCGGGCTTTGAAGAACAACTGATTGGCGCCAAAAAGGGCGAGGAACGCGACGTCAAAATCACATTCCCCGAACAATATGTTCCGGGTCTTGCTGGCAAGGATGTTGTCTTTAAAGTAAAAGTCGTCGACATCGAAAAAAATTAATTTCTATGGATGACTGCTTGTTTTGACCGCCGGGTCGTGTACGTCTTTGTACACTCCCCTTTGGTCAAAACGTCGCATCCATCTCATATAAATTAATTTTTGAGCAGCCCGGTTTCTTTCATTTTACTGGATTGCCGCGCCCTGCGGGCTCGCAATGACATTCTCTGGAATAATATTCTTAATTTTTAATTCTTAGTTAATAATTGTTATTTGTGCTCTGTTAATTGTTAACTGAAAGCTAAAAACCGCTTGCATACCAAAGATATTTGTACTAACATCAATTATGAACCCACTGGGAAGCGGGTTCGGGGTCGTAAGAAAACCCATGACAATGCGTCGCGCGATTACAAAGTACGCGGCGAATCCGCCTGATGAAATACGGCGCGGCATGCGCCTTTTGTTTTATCAGGGTACCCCGCATATGGTCGGGGGGCCGTCGGTTATAAAACAGTCTCGGCTGCGCTTGCGCCGGCGGACGAAGACCGGCGGGGTCATACATTGTCATGATTTTCTTAACTCCCCGACCGCCAATTCCCTTGGTGGTTTTTCTTGCGCTAAAAATAGGGGGGCGGAAATGAGAAAAATTCTGACTATATCGATGCTGTTGCTGTTTTCAACCGAGTGTTTCGGTACGGTGCTGTCCGGGCGTTACTATGTGTTGAGCGGTAATACCCTGCTTGGCCGCACAGATGGGGGTGGTTGCATTGGTTACAGTGCTTGCGTTGTATGCGGCTCTGCTTCCACCATGATGAAGTGCAGCGATAACGGGTTGTCATCGGTTTTTGCAAGCACGGACGATACTGCGATATATGGTACTTGCGGGGTCGAAAGCTATGTATTGCATTGCTGTGACGGAGAATGGAAAGAACCATGCACCGCATGCAATAACGACAGCACTTGGTCAAACGTATCCGGACAAAATTATCAACAGCAGCAATACAACGGCACTTGCACAGATGCCTCGTGCAGCAGCGCCGGCATATGTTCGGGCCGGTCCGTGCGCTATCGCTGCAAATCCGGTTATTACGGTACTGGAACCAATTGTACAGCATGTCCGAGAGTGCCTTTAACAAACCTTACATCAGGAAGTGCAGCCGTTGCGACCAGTACCCCCGGCAGCAACGCGACAATCGAAACATGTCAGATTGCGCCGGGACCATATAGCGATTCAACCGGAGAGATGGTTATATCCAATACATGCAATTACTCTAACTAAGGGCAATTTCCCAAAAGGCCTGGTGCTGTTAAAAAATGGATGTTTTTATTTGGCCGCCGCGACGATAAAGACGCCCAGCTGGTTCGCCAGTTTGATGACCTGGGGTTTGTCCACGACAAAGCATGTTCGGGCGTTTACGACAATGCCGCGCAATTTGGCCGCCGCGACGGATTTCACGGTGTCGACGCCGATGGCCGGAATGTCGATTCGCAAATCCTGGCCCGGTTTGGTCATCTTGGCGAAAACGCCAGAGACGGTTTGTTTTTTCCGCCCCCGGCGGAATTCAATGACGCGGTCCAGCATGCGGTGCGTGCCCTCGGCGGCCTCGACCGCGATGACTTGCTTGTCGACGACAACGGATGCGCCGATGTCCGCCGCGCCGATAGTATGCGATACCTCAATCGCGCGATCAATGTCTTTTTTATCCCGCGCGGTCGGTTTGGCTTTGGTTTGAACACCGGCCCGCTCAAAAGTCAATTCAGGCGCCAAGTCTTGGGCGGCGACGACCTGGAAACCTTTTTTCTCAAGCGCTTTATTCAATGCAACGGCCATGGAATCGTATCCTTTTTGATTTTTCATAATGCTGAACAGCGCGCCCAGCGACCAGAAATCCGGCCAGATGTCCGACAGATTCGGATGGCCGATGGCGCCGACAAATGTCATTTTTTTAATGCCGCGCTTTTTGCACTCGCGCGCGGCCGTCCCGCCGCCGCCCAGGCGCACAACCAAATCAGGCCGCAACTTTGGATCGTAAAAACCCCGCAGCCCAACGACAAAAACATCCCAGCCGTTCCGGCGCAGCGCGTCACGCGCAAAAAACGGCAGGCTCAGCGCGCCGGCAAATAATGCGATTTTTTTGTCTTCTGATTTTTTAATCATGGTGTTATGATAAGCTGAAAACAGGCTGGAATCAAGTTGGATTTTATGGTAAAATTCAGAAAAGTGGACCGATTAGATGAAAAAAAAATATTTGTTTTTTGCTGTTTGCTGTGCGCTGGCCATGCCCGCAGCGCATGCCGAGTACGATGACGCGCGCTTTCGCGCCGAAGTGTTAGAGGGGCTGGACATCGTGGCCGCCAAATCCACCGCTTATACGGTCGAGGACGACGCGCCCGGCGAATTGGGACTGGACGTGTATCAAAAGAAAAACGTTGTGCAAAACGACGATGCGGGGATGTATATTCCCAACGACATGTACGTCCGCGGCGGCGTCGGATTCAATCTGCCGTTCGCGTCGGACAGGGTTGGAATTTACGGCACTCAGGTCGATATGGCCGGCGGCTGGGGCACCCAGATTGGATTGGGTTGGAACCTGTCTTCATATGTGCGCACTGAAATCGATTTCCAGGTCAGCGAGTTTGGTTTTTCTGGTCATAAAAATGCCATCGCGTCCGCGCGCCAATTGGGCGGAACTTTGTACTTTGACTTTGCGCGGCGATATGTACGCGGCGGCGACGTTACCAAGCGCCGGACGTTCGTTCCGTTTATGGGATTGGGCGCGGGACTGGGAACTTATGAATTCGACGGATTACAGGGCGCAAATGGCATGTTTGTCGCACCGCGCGGAATCTTGGGCTTTAATATTATGCTGACGGACTTGGTCGGCGTCGACGTGGCGTATCAATACCAGATGTTTATCGGCGACGGATTCGGATGGGACACTCGCGCGCGCGGCGTTCAGAACCTGGGCGACGTGATGGTGTCGTTTAGATTTAATTTCTAGGGATTTAAAATATGAAAAAACAATATTTGCTGTTTGCCGTTTGTTCTTTGTTGGTTGCGCCGGCGGCGCAGGCCGCGGTGCCGTATCGGGTCGAGCAGACAAGAACCCCGGTCGAGGTCGAGCCTGGCACGACAAACGATGACGAGGCCTTTGCCCGAATCAGACGATTTTATATCGGCGGCGGTTATCATTTTTCCATGTGGAACGGCGACGCGGACGACAACG
The DNA here is from genome assembly GCA_031266915.1 of Rickettsiales bacterium. Classification (GTDB taxonomy): domain Bacteria; phylum Pseudomonadota; class Alphaproteobacteria; order Rs-D84; family Rs-D84; genus JAIRLB01. The sequence goes on from JAISAB010000021.1 coordinate 17,491, forward strand.
CAATGGTGGATGGCCGGAATACATCTGGATTCGAGGCAATGGTCGGCGTCCGCATCTATGATACTTTTAGGCTTGAGGCGAATTATATAAATAGCCGGGCCGAATGGGATATGCCTGCGCCCGCGCCGATGTTGGAATTATCCAGCAACACGATTATGGCCAACGCGATTTGGGACGCCAGAATCGACAGCCTGTATCGCGTGTTCCGCAAACAGCGCCTGGTTCCGTACGTCGGCGCCGGTTTCGGTATTTCAATGAACAAGGCCAGCGGGACAAAAATTGAAAACAAAAACACGCCGGTCGCCGCCGCGATGGCCGGTCTGGGCATTGAACTGGGCGACAGATTCACCATCGATTTCGGATACAGATATACGTATATGTTCACGCCGAAGTTTGATGTTATCAAAGACTTAGCGCCGACCGCGCATCAGCTGCGCGCAGGCGTGCGCGTGAACTTCTGATTTCACTGGATTGCCGCGCCCGGCATACCGGGCTCGCAATGACAATTAAGAGGCTAAATGTCATTGCGAGGAATGAAATGACGAAGCAATCCAGTCATAGAGCGAATTATGAACAAATGTCCCTTTTTTGGAAAATGCGGAGGATGCCGATTCGATTTTGCATCCGATTCGTATCGCGCGTCCAAGCTGTCGTTATTAAAAAATTTGCCGATAACCGGCGCCCCCATTTGGATTGCGCCGGGTGGACGACGTCGCGCGGACTTCGCGTTTCTGAACGGCCGATTCGGATTCTATGAAGCGGGTTCGAAAAATATTATTCCAATAGAAAATTGTCAGGCATTGTCGGACGGATTGAATAAAATTCTGCCGGTAATCGCGGCGATGCCGTGGTCGGGCGCAGGCAGTGCGCTGGTCACGGAATGCGACAATGGAATCGACATTTCCGTCACATCGGCGGTTCCGTATTTCAGCGCTGAATTTAAAAAGGCCGCTGATGCCGGCCCAGCCATCCGCGTTGCTTGGAATGGACGGGTTTTGAAACAATCCGCCCAGCCGGTTGTCAGCTTTGACGGTCATGCGGTCGATTATCCGATGGATGCCTTTCTGCAGCCGGGCAGGGCCGGCGAAAAAGTGCTGCGCGATTTGGTGATTGGTGCGGCATGTGGCGCCGAAAAAGTCGCGGATTTATTCTGCGGCCTGGGCAATTTTACATTTGCGTTGAACGCGGATGGATTTGACATCGCGGGCAGCTGCGTTCGACGCGACCTGTTCAAGAAACCGTTGACCGTTCAAAACTTGAAAAAATATGACTGCGTCGTTATGGACCCGCCGCGCGCCGGCGCTATGGCACAGAGCAAAGAGCTGGCCAAAAGCAATGTTCCGCTTGTTATTTATGTATCATGCAATCCCGATACATTTATGCGTGATAAAATTATATTGGAAAATGGCGGTTATAAATTGACAGACCTGACCCCAGTCGACCAATTCGTGGGCAGCGCCCACTGGGAATTGGTCGGCGTGTTTCATAGGTAGGTACTGGGTACTAGGTATCTGTCTAGACGCAATCCAATACCAAGTACCTAATACCCAGTACCCAATCACGGTGCGGCGAACAACGCCGCGAGGGTGCATGAAGAATTCATGCCAAAGTGGATGCACTTGACACAATCGATAAAGCAAACGGAATAGCACTCGTTATTTGAGGTCATTATTTTGGTGAACACATAGGCGCCCGAAACTCGCTCGTCATTGACTCTGGACACTCTGCACCAGCAATTAAGTCCGTTTGTATTGTCAGAAGGGGCATCGTCGGATTTATCTTTTGTTGACAGACATGCCGCGACGCCTTCCACTTTGTATGCGCCGCCGGCCGAAACCACTTCCCACATACTGCCCCAATGCGGTGATACCCAGTCTGCCGAATTCAGCGCGGCCCAAGACGGAGAATTTCCGTTTAATCCGCCCGCGCTCTGCGCCGCTATGTCGTCCACATACTTTTTCGTCACGCCGTCCGTCATTTCCGTCGGCGTGCCCAGGCCTGTTATTTTGTTTCCGTCCATCGCGATTTCACCCGTCATCGTTCCGCCGGATTTTAACAAATAATCATCCCCGTTCGGCATTGCAGGCAGCGTCGCCACTGTATTATCGACATAGGCTTTAGACGCGATTTCGGCCCGCGCCAGTCCAGGCGCGAATAATGCGATAAGCGCCATACATAATAACACACACGATAACCTGGAAATTATTCTGTTCATCTCTCTTTTCCCCATTGCCAAGAATGATATAAAAACCATGGTTTAGATTAGGCAATAAATAGGAAATAAAAGACGGCGGAAAACGGGGATTTTTAAGAACGGGAACTATGTACAATCCAACGATGGTTTGGATTAGCGGTCCTGTGAATACATTCTGCGCCTTTGTGGCGACCGTGTCCAGCAAAAAAATTAGCGCATAGCAAATAGCATATAGCAGATAGC
>JAISAB010000007.1 GCA_031266915.1 Rickettsiales bacterium
GAACTCCTGACTTTAGGTCAGGAGGGCTTGCTGAATATCTAATAAGCGGCACAATTCCAAGTAGTTGTTACTAACCTCCTGACCACCACATTAGTCGGTGGTTTTTCATTTGCTGAAAAGCTGAAAAATGGAGGTCTTTAATGAAAAAATCAACTATAGTCTTAGCATTGCTTGTCTGTGCGTTCACAGTCCAGGGCGCTTTTGCTGATGTGGTTGCAACGGGTTCAGATAGTATCGGAAGTTATGAAATTGGTGGCGCCAGTAATACGACCCCGGAAACCGACTATGAAAAGGGTATATATACTATTTATAATACTGGGGCACAGTACTTGTCCTATAGTACCTATAAAGGTCATGATGTTCCTTTTAGTGATTATAGTCCCCCTGATTATTTGGAAGGCTATCTTATTCAAGGCTTATGCGCTTCTAAAAAAGGCACTGCTTCTCAAACGGATTGTAGTGTTACAACTATCTATCAAAATAATGTTCTTTATTCAGACGAAATATATTGCTGGTGCCGTTTAAAAAGAATCAGTGATAATTTAGCCTATAACGGTTGGGTATATTACAACTCGAACCTCTCGGCTGCCAATTGCACGATATTGTGCATACCCGGTTGCCGCAACCTCGCTAGCCTCACCGGCGGAACCCCTGCCTTCAGGGAGGCATTGATTGCACCGTTCGAGCTCTATCCCTATTAAAAATAGCAATTAGCAAATATCAAATAGCAAATTTTCACTTGATTTTTCATAATAATTGTTCTATTATCCGCCTACGCGCCGGCGAAATGCCGGTGTGAATAACACAGTCATCCGCACAGTTTATGTCCCTATACGGGTGTTCGGCGGATGGCGAGGAATAACATAAACGCAAAATTCGAATGACGAATCACCAATTACTGATTACGATTTTTTGCGACCGCAAAGGAGCAAAATAATGGCATTGCCTAAATTCACCATGAAACAGCTGATGGAGGCCGGTGTGCATTTCGGTCACCACACGCGCCGCTGGAATCCGCTGATGACACCATACGTTTACGGCGTCAAGGACAAGATTCACATCATCAACCTGAACAAAACCGCCCCGCTGCTGCATCGCGGCCTGGTCGCGCTGGAGGCCATCACGGCCGCCGGCGGCAAAGTTTTGTTCGTCGCGACCAAGCATCAGGCCAAAGACATCGTCCGGGACGCCGCGGAGCGCTGTGGCCAACACTATGTGAACAACCGCTGGCTGGGCGGCATGATGACGAACTGGGCGACTGTTTCGCAAAGTGTTCGCCGCCTGAAGAAAATGGAAGCCGACATCGCGAACGCTGAAAAACTGGGCCTGACCAAGAAAGAAGTCGGCGTCATGACCAAGGAAGTTGAAAAGTTGCGCGATATTTTCGGCGGCATCATTGATATGCATGGAACGCCTCAGGCTGTTGTCATTATAGACGTGCCGCGCGAAATAAACGCCGTGCGCGAGGCCGGAAACCTGGACATCCCGACAATCGCAATCTGCGACACAAACGCGAATCCTGAAATCGTCAGCTATCCGATTCCAGGCAATGACGACGCGTCGCGCGCGACGCAGCTGTATTGCGACTTGTTCGTGGACGCGATTTTGTCCGGCATTGAAAAGAGACTGGGCGGCGTTGCGTCGAAAAAAGTCGAATCGGATATGCAGGGTGCCGCCGCGGACGAACTGGAAGACGGTATCAAGGAAAAAGAACTGAAGAAAAAGTCCAAAACATCCGAAGCCCGCAACGAACGCCGCGAAAAACTGGCCGAAAAGGTGGCAGAATAGTCATTAGTCGCTAGTAGTTAGTAGCTAGTAACTAGGTTATCAGGGCGAGTTTTTTTATGAAAATGAATCATGTTGAACAGTTGGACATTTTTAAAAGAGCTCACTTGGTGGCATTGGAAATCTACAAAATTACAGCTGGTTTTCCAAAAGATGAGCTTTATGGCCTTTCTTCACAAATGAAAAGGGCTGCGGTTTCCATCAACTCCAATCTTATGGAGGGCGGCGGGCGAAATACTTTTGGCGAGTACAAACACTTTATAGGAATCGCCAGAGGTTCGCTGTCGGAATTGAAATATCAAACAATTTTGGCCAAAGATTTGGAAATGGTAAGTCACGATACCGCCGATAGGCTTGTTGATGAAATGGAGCAAATCGGTCGAATGATGACGGGATTGTTAAATAAACTAGCTACTAGTGACTAGCTACTAGCTACTGAACGACTGAAAGGAGTCAAACAATGGCAGAAGTTACAATAAAACTGATTCAACAATTGCGCGAAATGACTGGCGCTGGCATGGCCGATGTTAAAAAGGCCTTGGTCGAAAACGACGGCGATGTTCAGGCCGCCGCTGACTGGCTGCGCCAAAAGGGCATTGTCAAGGCGGCGTCAAAATCCGGCCGCGTCGCGGCATCGGGCCTGGTGACCGTCGTCAAATGCGACGGAATGGGCTGCGTCGTCGAACTGAACGCTGAAACGGACTTTGTCGCCAAGAACGAGCGTTTCCAGAAACTGGTTTCCGACGTTGCGGCCAAAGCGGCCAAGCTGGGCGGCGATTTCGACGCCACGCTGGACGCGGTCAAGGACGATATTGCTGCGACAATCGCGACAATCGGCGAAAATATGAACCTGCGCCGCATATCCCGGGTCAGCGCCGACAACATCTATACCTATGTTCACAATGCCTTGGTGCCGAATATGGGCCAAATCGGCGTAGTCGTCGGTATCAACGGCGACGCGTCAAAAATCGACGAAATCGGTTCGAAAATCGCGATGCACATCGCCGCGAACAAGCCTGAGTTCATGACAATCGCGGACGTTGACCCGGCCGCCGTCGAGCGCGAAAAAAAGGTCTTTATCGAATCCGGCGCGACCGCCGGCAAGCCAGAAAACATCGTCGAAGGCATGATTAATGGCCGCATCAAGAAATGGTATGCCGAATCGGTACTGGAAGAACAGCCCTTTGTCATGGACCCGTCCAAGACCGTGAAACAGGTTATCAATGACGCCGGCGGCGAGTTGAAAGGCTTTGCCTACTATGTTCTGGGCGAAGGCATTGAAAAGCGCGATGATAATCTTGCCGACGAAGTCGCCAAAATGTTAAAATAATTTCTATGGATTCTTGTCGCGGCGCCCAACCCTCGTGTACCCTTTGTACACGTCGGGTTGTCCGCCGCTTCCAATAATCTCATATAAATTATTTTATTAGATAATCTGAGGGTGGTACATAGCAAAAGGTTGGTGCATTATGTCAAAAGCAAAGAAACTTATGTTGGGTACACTGTTGGTAGCCAGTTTGTTTGGGGGCAAGGTTGTCGCGCAGAATCGAAATTCCAGTCAGGTTCAAAATAAAAAAGAGCGGGTCGTCAGCGTAAAAAAAGAGTTTCGTGAACCGGGCATATTGGTTGCGCGTCGCGGCAATACCCTGATTTCTGAAATTAACACGGATAAATTCTCGCCGTTGGTTAATGCGCAAAGACTTGAAATAGAATCATTTGTATCCAGTATGTCAAAAGAACTTATTCCAAATATGGGGGCGGATAATCCTTATAATCCGAACTATTTTTCTGAAAAAAGTCTGAAGTTTGTAAAAAAAGAGGTTAACAAAACAAAGCAAGCCGTTATGGATAGATTACTTGATTTGCCGTTGACGCAAAAGAAATATGAAGACATCAAAATCAAATTAATAACTCTTTTGTTGATGACGCAAAGCGTCGATATTATGCTTGCACCGTCTATTAACAATGTTAATAAAAATCCACAATCTACAGTACGTTATTATTCCTTTATCCGTACGGCGCTGTATATCAAAATGTTGAATTGGATGATAGAAGAAGATTTAAAAGAAATGGAATTTGTCAAAGCATCGGAAAAGTCAGCCAAACCGGTCTTGCAAGAAAAAACAAGATAATCGGACTTGATTTACTCTTATATTGTCTGCTATGATAACCGTATGTTGAAATCGATTGGATTTTCTTATTTCTACAACTACGGCTGCCGCGCAGCCTGATTCAACACACTCCCAAAATTTTTTGTTTATTTTTGTAACGGGTTGCACTTTTGCGACAAGTTTGGTATTATTCGTTTAAAAGGAAACACTATGACACAGAAACTTTTTGATATGCTGCGCGAACGCGGCTTTGTCAAGGATATGACTCATCCCGAGCAAATCGAGAATATATTGAATGGCGACAAGAAGATTACGTTCTATGTCGGCATCGACCCGACGGCGGACAGTCTGCATATCGGGCATTTTTTCGCGCTGCGCATGGCGCGGCACCTGCAGAATGCTGGTCACCACGCGATTATTCTGATTGGCGGCGCGACCGCTTTGATTGGCGACCCGACCGGCAAGTCCGATATGCGCAAAATGATGACCAAGGAACAAGTCAGGCATAATTTGGAAGAGGTCAAAACACTGGCAAAGCGTTTTGTTCTGCCGAAAACCGAATTCGTGGACAACGCCGATTGGATTAACAAATTCACCTATGTCGATTTCATGCGGCTGGTGTGCGTTCATTTCAACGTCAACACAATGCTGGCGTCCGAAGCGTATGCGCGCCGCCGCGAGAACGGCGGATTGACATTTTTGGAAATGGGCTATATGCCCATGCAGGCGTATGATTTCGTGCATCTGAATCGCGAAAAGGGATGCGTCCTGCAAATCGGTGGCAGCGACCAATGGGGAAATATCGTCGCCGGCACGGAATTGTTCAGAAAAATGAACTTGGAAGAGGGCAACGAAAAAGCCGAAATCTATGGACTGACCGCGCCGCTGCTGATGACGGCCGACGGCAACAAAATGGGCAAGACCGAAAAGGGAACGCTGTGGGTCGCGCGCGACAGAACGACGCCTTTTGATTTTTTCCAATATTTTTACAACGTGCCGGATGAAAATACGCGGATGCTGCTGTTGCTGTTCACGGATATTCCAATCGCCGAAATTGACGATATGTGCAAAAAAGACATTGTTCAGGCGAAAAAGGTAATGGCGTTTGAGGTTACAAAATTGATTCACGGCCAACAGGCCGCGGACGAGGCTGCGAACACCGCTGCGGCGCTGTTTTGCGGCGGTGACGCCGCCAATGCGCCCAGCGTCGATTATAAAATCCCGCAGACCGTGCCGAATATTGTGGACTTTGCAATCGCGGTCGGATTATTCCCTTCTAAATCCGAGGCGCGCCGCACAATCGAGCAGGGTGGCCTGAGCGTCGACGACCAAAAGGTAACCAGTGCCGACCAAGTGGTATTAATGCCGGCGCCCGGAATGCACCTAATGCTGCGCAAGGGAAAAAAGACCTTTTTGAAAGTTGTTATGAAGTGAAATGTTCAAAGTTAAAAGTTCAAAGTTCAATTTTGCGATTGGCGCTGGTCGTCGTTGCGCTGGGCGTTTTGAATATTGATGTCTGCCTGGCGTCGTCGTCCGGTGAATTGTCGCGCATCAACGCCCAGATTAAGCAGACCGAGCAGCAGAATAAACAGCTGGAAGAAAAAGTAAAAACGTCCGAGCGCGATATAGAACGAACCAAAAACGATTTGGTGCGCGCCGCGGACAAGGTTTCCGACCTGGAGGAACAACGCGGCGCCGTCACGCGAAAAATCGTTGACCTGGACCGGCGGCGCGACGGATTGCAGGCGTCCTTGGCGCAAAACCATGAACGTATTGCCGCGGCGGCGGCCACTATTTTATTCGTATCCGCCCACCCGGACTTTGATGCGGACAATATGCGGGAATACGTTTTGACATCGGCGGTGCTGTCAGGGGCGTCCCAGCGCTTTGACGAAGAAATCCAGCGCGCCACCCAACAGATTGAAGAACTGGCCGTTATTCGCGAAAAACGCGCCGTCGAAAAGGAAAAGTTGGACCGCACAGCCCAGAAATACGCGACCGAGAAAAAAGACTTGGATAAATTGCTGCGGACACGCAACGCCCAAAATGAAAAGCTGAAGGTCCAGCAGACGGCCCTGCAGAAGAAACTGCGCGATTTGTCGGCGCGCGCCAAGAATATTTCTGAATTGTCCGCCGGCGTCGGCAGTTCCCAAATGTCGGGCGATTCCAAGTTTTCATCGCGCAAATTGAATCCGCCGGTCAAGGGACGCTTGGTCGTTCGTTTCGGCGAAAAGACAGCGCTGGGGCTGGTGTCCGATGGCTGGCGAATCCGCGCCCGCGGTAACGCGCTGGTCGTCGCGCCCGCCGACGGCGAAGTAAAATTCGCTGACAGTTTCAAGGGCTTTGGCAAAGTCATCATCATGTCTCATAAAAACGGGTACAATACTGTTATGACGAATATGGGCGAAATCGATGTCCTGTTAGAGCAAGAAGTTCTGGCCGGCGAGCCAGTCGGGCGCATGAACGCCGACAAGCCCGAAATGTATCTAGAGGTCCGCCGCGGCAACCAAGTCGTCGACCCGGCCCGGTTGTTCAGGGAACCGTGAGTAGATTTATGATTTACGGATTTAAGATTTGGGGCAAGCAATAGGAATGTACCTTAAATTAAAACAAACTTTTGTCATTCCAGCAAAGGCCGGAATAGGGCCCTTAGCCGCAATGCGAAGCATTGCCATGGTTTGTGCATTTGGTTCGTTTTGCTCACGGTTAATAGACCCTATCCCTGCCTTCGCAGGGATGACAAAAATTACTTTGTAATTTTTGTCTTAAAAGGTACGATTCCTATCGTTTGCCACAAACTTAAATCCGTAAATCATAAATCTTAAATTACTTCCAGTCTCGCTGAACCTTGCACAGCTGTTTGATGATTCTGTGTTGGGTTCGCATCATAATGTTCAGAAACGCTTTTTCATATTCTTTCTTGGTGCCGCAATTTTTGCAGCGGATGGCGTCCAGGTAAATATCACGGTCGCCCGTTTGATTGAAAAGCAGCGGCGTATATCCGTCTTTCATCAGAATCCAGTTCATAATCATGCGGGCCGTCCGTTTGTTCAAATCCTCGAACGGCTGGATTGACACGATGTCATAGTGAACCTGAAAAGCCTTGGTTATCGGGTCAATATCGTTTCTGGATATATAGTAAAACAGGTCGTCCATGCGATAATATATGGCAGACGTGTTTGGCGCGTCTATGTTCAATGACGTCAAATCTACCTCATGCAGGCGAATAACGCCGCCATTAATGTCCGACCCTTTGCTGATTAATTGATGAATGGCCCGAGTCTGATAGCTGTCGATAATGTCGGTCTTGGTATTTTTAGTTATATAATTAAATGAACTGGCCAGACAATTCCGGCGCATCTTTTGTTCCTTGCAGTAATAGAGATATTTTTCGTCCTTTGGAATCAGTTTTTCATTTTCTTTCAATAATTGGCTTCGAACCCATTGGTTATAGCTCATCCAGATAGAATGGTCCGATAAAATAGCCAGAATACTTTCTCTGTCCTGATTGATGGTATTTTTAATATCAAATCTTGGCTTTGTCATGAGAGGGCCTCTTATTTATAACTTGTATTTAAAATATATACCATATAATAATTTTGTCAACAAATATATAAAATTTTCCAAAAAATCGTGTTGCGGGATTTTTATTTATGTTCTATGATTCCCGGGATATGCAGTCGTCATATAAGAAGGAATAGAAATGTTCAAAAAAATACTGATTTTAATGGTTTTGGTTGTTCCGGTTGCTGGCGTCTTTGCCGCGGACAAGAAAAAAGAAGAACCCGTCGTTCACCTGACTGACGCCCAGATTTACGAAGAGTTGAAAAAACTGGCCATGGTGTTCGAGGTCGCGCGCGAAAACTTCGTCGAAGAGGCGGATGAGAAAAAGATGCTAGAGGCCGCGATGAACGGCATGCTGGGCGCGCTGGACCCGCATTCGTCTTATCTGTCGTCGGACGATTTCAAGGACTTTAACGACAAATCCCACGGGGAATTCGGCGGGCTGGGCATTCAAATCACCAGCGACCGCGGCGCGGTAAAGGTTATTTCGCCAATCGACGACACGCCGGCGGAAAAGGCTGGTATCAAGGCCGGCGATTACATCACGCACATCGACGACGAACAGGTGTTTGATTTAACCCTGAACCAAGCCGTTAAGAAAATGAAAGGCCGTCCGGGCACCAAGGTCAAGCTGACCATCGTTTCCGATGGCAAAGAGCCGAAAACGCTGACGCTGAAACGCGCGATTATCAAGGTGAAATCCGTGAAATTTGAAGAAAAAAGCGACCCGTCGGCTGACGCTGCCGAGGCGGGAAAAATCGGCTATATCCGCATTTCCGATTTCGGCGCGACGACGCACAAGGAATTGAAAGACGCAATCGCGGCGCTGGAAAAGAAAAAAGTCATCGGATATGTCTTGGACGTCCGCAATAATCCGGGCGGCTATTTGACTGCGGCCATCGACGTGTCCGACGCATTCCTGGACAGCGGCGAAATAGTTTCCACCCGCGGCAAGCAAAAGAACGACGTAGTCCGCAGCTTTGCCCAGCCGGGCGATTTGGCCAACGGCAAGCCGATTGTGGTCCTGATTAATCACGGCTCGGCGTCCGCGTCAGAAATCGTTGCCGGTGCGTTGCAGGACAACGCGCGCGGTTTGGTCATGGGCTCGCAATCCTTTGGCAAGGGCAGCGTTCAGCAGCAAAAGCCGCTGCCGGACGGAACCGCGATTCATATCACAATCGCGCGCTATTACACGCCGAACGGAAAATCCATTCAGGGCGAGGGCATCACGCCTGATGTCGAGGTCTTGCAATCCAAGGTCGAAGTTCTGGAAAAAAGGCAGGGCACCTATACCGAGGCCGCGTTCAAAAACGCCCTGAAGAACGAGGATGCCGGAAAAAAGGATAAAAAATCCGACAAAGAAAAAGACTGGTCCGATATGACGGATGAAGAAAAAGAGGCCCTGGATTACCAGCTGCAGCGCGGCATGGACATGGTTCGCGCCATGGCCAAGATGGAATCCAAAAAGACCGAGGTCGCGTCGGACGCCGCCGATTCCAAATCCGGCAAGTCCGATAAGTCCGATAAAAAAGACGACACCAAACCGGCGGAGTCAAAAAAAGATAAGAAATAAAATAATGGTTGAAAACATTATTCTTCGTCCGGCCGCGGCCAAAGACGCCGCGGCAATCCGGGAACTGATGTCGCACGAGAAACAGATTCTGTCCGCCGGCGAAGTCTGGGACATCAAGTCTATAAAAATATACATTGATAATGGATTGACCTTTGTCGCGGAAATCGACGGCGAAATCGCCGGATTTATTATTGCCGAACATTTACTGAACGGCGGCGCGATGTTGCAGTTGCGAATTGTCGATAAAAAATTGCGCGGCCGAGGCATCGGCGCGATACTGTTCGATTATTTCGAACAGGCCCTGCGCGACGCCGGAATCGGCTGGATGATGTCCTATGCCCGGCCAGATGTCGCCCGGTTTCACAAAAGCCGCGGCGCGTATCTGTGCGAAGGATATACAGAAGTATACAAAGAAATAAAATAAAGGCCGCGATTCGCGGTCTTTTTTAGGTGGATTTTTTAATAAATTCATGTATAATATATTTTGTGACAGCGTGTTGCTGCCACGGGGTGTAACTACCCAACAAACGCGTCAGCGCTGACGTTAAAAAGCTCCAACCGTCGGTTGGAGGGCCGGTGGAATAAGGCTTGCCGAATACACCGCACTATTCGTTTGATAGTAGTTAACCTCCAACCGCTTTTTTTTAATGCGGTTTTTTTCGTGGGGCACAGTGATTATTTTTCTCTCCTCCAAAATGAAAAAGGGTCGGTGCCCCACCTGATTATGTTTCGGGCTAATCATATTCGTCCACATTTTTTATCACCTGGGTCCCGTGGTCAAGCCACTGGATGACAAGTTTGTATTTTATTTTGACTAATCAGTTGAGCAAAATAAAAGGCCGCGGTTCGCGGCCTTTTGTTATTTATTCCTGTCGATGACAGTATCGCACAGGCCCAGCATCAGGCACTCGGCGGCGTTCTTGTACAAAGCGCCGGCCTGGGCCATTTCATTCAATGATGCGGGCGTGATTTTACTGTTCATGGAATATCCGTTTTCGACCGCTCTGTTACGATTTATATCCATGGATGTTTTGAATCCGCGGTCGGTTGGCATCGGATAATACATCACCTTGTGACGCGCGGTCGAATACATCTTGCGGAAATTCGGCGTGCCCATCGCGGCGACAATGCCGCCGATATTTCCGACATTGCCCGCAATAATCGTTTCAATGATAACGCCGCTACGCTTGGCGGTATCAAATATATGTTTGATTTTCTTCAACGATGCGAAGTCTTGTTCCGATTCGTTATACGTTACGACGACGTTGATATTCTCTTTCTTCGCTTCCTTGCGCGGCGTGTCATCGTCAAAAACAAAATTCAACAAGTCTGAATCTTTGGAAACCTTGCCGTATCTGATTTCTTTGTTCAACATCTTGCGGAAATCCGACAAGAACGCATCGGACGGCTTGCCGTTGAAATAAACGGTTTTGCCATCAATGCGGTTGCCGTTTGTTTCCGGGGACGGTGCTTTGGGTTCAACGCGCAAGAATTCAATATGTCTGAATTCCGGCGCCTTTTCCATTTCTACGGCGCCTTGAACCATAATCGAAATACCATGATTCACTTGGCCGGCGGGGTTTAAATTCAATATTGCCGTTCCGTCATCGTTCAAACGCGTCGTGCCGCTGCAATGCGCTGTAAAAGGATTGCCGTTGACGATGATGTCCAGCTTGACTTTATAATTATATGTGTTGCTCATTTTTACCTCAATTTTTTCATAATATAATACAAAAACATATGTTTGTCAATATATTGTTATTATTCTTGCCTTGGTGGGCGATTGGCGATAATATGGCCTGCGCTATTTAAAGGAAAAGAAGAATATGTCAAAATTGATAGTCGACGGCAACTGGGCCGCCGCGGACGTCGCGTACAGGTGCAGTGAATTTTCGGCGATTTACCCGATTACCCCCAGTTCTACAATGGGCGAATTGGCCGACGAGTGGACGTTCCAGCACAAAAAGAACATCTGGGGCGCCATCCCTGGCGTTATTGAAATGCAATCCGAAGGCGGCGCCGCCGGCGCGGTCCACGGGGCCTTGCAGATGGGCAGCTTGGCGACCACCTTTACGGCCAGCCAGGGCCTGTTGCTGATGATTCCGAATATGTACAAGATTGCGGGCGAACAGACCCCGTTCGTCATGCACGTCGCCGCGCGCGCCCTGGCGACGCATGCGCTGTCCATCTTTGGCGACCACAGCGACGTCATGGCCGTGCGCCAGACGGGATTTGCGCTGCTGTCGTCCCACAATATCCAGCAGGTCGCCGACATGGCTGCGATTTCGCACGCCGCGACGCTGCGCGCCCGTGTGCCGTTTCTGCATTTCTTTGACGGTTTCCGCACCAGTCACGAAGAATCCGCGCTGAGCCGAATCGAAGACGACGTTCTGCGCAAACTGATTTCGTCCAATGATTTGTTGGAATATCGCGCGCGCGGCATGTCGCCCGACTGTCCGACCGTGCGCGGCACGGCGCAAAATCCGGACGTGTTCTTTCAATCGCGCGAGGCCGCGAACGGCCTGTACGACGCCGCCGCCCACATCGTCGAAACGGTTATGGACGAATTCGCGGAACTGACGGGTCGCAGGTACGGCTTGGTCGATTACGTCGGCGATAAAAATGCCGAAAACGTCATCGTCGCCATGGGCAGCGCCTGCGAGACAATCGAAGAAACTTTGCCACATTTGCCCGGCGGTGTCGGATTGCTGAAGATTCATCTGTACCGTCCGTTCCCGACGGCCGCGTTTCTGGCCGCGCTGCCCAAAACAGTCAAACGCATCGCCGTATTGGACAGGACCAAAGAACCGGGCTCCATAGGCGAACCGCTGTATCTGGACGTGGTCGCCGCAACATCCATTATCAATCATCCATTATCCATTTGCGGCGGCCGGTATGGACTGGGCAGCAAGGAATTCAAGCCGCGCGACGTCAAGGCCGTTGTCGAAAACATGATTCTGGGCACGCTGCATCATAATTTCACGGTCGGTATCGAAGACGATTTGACGGGCTTGTCATTAAAGACCGACCCGGCGTTCCGTATCGAGCCCATTGACGGCAACCCGCGCGCCATGCTGATGTACGGTATCGGTTCGGACGGCACGGTGGGCGCCGTTAAAAACATCGTAAAGATTGTCGGCGATAATTCCGACTTGTATCCGCAGAGCTATGCGGTCTATGATTCCAAGAAATCTGGCGGCCTGACCGCGTCGCACTTGCGTTTCTGGGACCGTTCGATTCAGGCGCAATATCTGGTGGAATCCGCGGACTTTATTTCCGTGTCGAACTTTATGATTGCCCAGCGTTTCGACGTCTTCGGCGCGTTGACGCCGGGCGGCATCGTCATGATTAATACCGGCATGACGCCGGACGCGGCGTTCGCGAACCTGCCGCGCGACACGCAAGAGCATTTAATCAGAATGCGCGCGCGTGTGTTCTTTCTGGACGCGAATCGCGCCGCGACCGAATTGGGACTGGGCAACCGAATCAATACCTTTATCATGCTGAATTTCTTTAATCTGACCAAGATTATCGACCCGGCCATCGCCGCGGCCAGCGCCAAGGACGCCATAGAAAAATCTTATAAAAAGAAAGGCATGGACGTTGTCCAGGCGAACTGGGCCGCCGTGGACCGGGCGTCGGAATTCCTGACCGAGTACACATTGCCGTCGGGCGTTTCGAACTTCGCGCCAGAATTCGTTCCGGCAATGACCGCTGACGCGCCGGTCGCGATTGCCGGAACGCTGGGTGAAATCGCGGCGGGGCGGGGGGACGCGCTGCCGGTGTCTACATTCAAAATCGACGGCGAATTCGGCGCGGGCCAGTTTCCGGTCGGCACGGCCAAATATGAAAAGCGCGCGGTGTCCGACCGCGTCGCGACATGCGATTTGGAAACATGCATCCAGTGCGGAAAATGCTCGATGCTGTGTCCGCATGCGGCGATTCGCATCAACGTCGTCAAATCAGAAATCAGAGATCATAAATCAGAAATCAGTTTCGTTCCGATGAAGACGCCGGAACTGGGGCCCGATATGTTCTTTACATTGAACGTTTCGCCGGCCGATTGCACTGGGTGCAGCATTTGCATCAAGAACTGTCCGGTCAAAGCATTGGCCTTGGCGCCGATGGCGCAGGCATCTGGCGACCAAAAGGCGTTCGACGCGTCCGTCAAACTGCCGGAATTCCCGCGCGAAAAACTGAACCTGAATATCCCAAAGCATATCGAACTGCTGCCGCATTATTTCGAATTTTCGGGCGCGTGCGCGGGCTGCGGCGAAACGCCGTATGTCCGGATGCTGACGCGTCTGTTCGGCGACAGGATGGTCGTGGCGAACGCGACGGGATGCTCGTCCATATATGGCGCGAATTTGCCGACAACGCCTTGGACGACGGATTCGAACGGCCGCGGGCCGGCCTGGTCCAATTCACTGTTCGAAGACAACGCCGAATACGGCCTGGGGATGCGCGTCGCGCTGAACCAGAAACGGGCCGCGCTGAAGGGATTGCTGTTCGAATTGAACGTGCCTGATGTCGAAAAGCTGTTCGATGAAAAAAACATCGCCAAGCAGCGCGAGAATGTTGAGAAGTTAAGAAGCATATTGTCAAATAAGGTCGCAGAGCGCAGAGCGAAGAGCGAAGATATTAAAAAGAATAAATCACCTGCGACCTGCGACCTGCGCTCTGCGCTCTGCCGCGAAGCGGCCCAGGCCTTGTCATTGCTTAATTCGCTCGTAGATAAGAGCATCTGGATTATCGGCGGCGACGGCTGGGCATACGACATCGGATACGGCGGCTTGGACCATGTCCTGCACAGCGGCGAGAACGTAAACATCCTGGTCCTGGACACCGAGGGATATTCCAACACCGGCGGCCAGCAGTCCAAATCGACGCCGTTCGGCGCGTCCATGAAATTCGCCATCGGCGGCAAAGAGCACGCCAAGAAAGACCTGGGGATGATTGCGATGATGTCCGGCGCGTACGTCGCGCAGATTTCGATGGGCGCGAACCAGGCCCAGGCGGCCCGCGCATTTCGCGAGGCCGAGGCCTTTGACGGCCCGTCGATTATCCTGGCCTACAGCCCGTGCATCGCGCACGGATTCGCGCTGCAGAACGCCGTCGAACATCAGATGCAGATGGTCCAGACGGGCTCGTGGCCGCTGTATCGCTTTAACCCGGCGCTGATTGCGTCAGGCCAGAACCCGCTGATTATGGATTCGAACCACGATAATCCGACGGACTTGAACGATTTCTTGAAAACCGAAAGCCGCTTTGGCGCCGCGCGCGCCGTGAATTCCAACTTTGACAAGTTGGTCAGGGCCGCCGAATCGGACAACGAATACCGGCGAGAGTTGAAAAAACACATTGCGAACTTCGCCATGATGCGCAACAGTGTCAAAGAAGATGGCGAGGGGTAAAAATGACAAACTGGCACGATAATCTTGTAGCGGTTAAGTCAGACGGATTAGGCGATTGTTCGGCCTGTTGCTTTCGCGGATTGAAACCTTGCGACAGGCTTGTGTCGCTGGGGCTTTGCGAATCCGTGCCTATGACGTTCTGGCTGTATTGGGATGTCAAGGATGGGCCGCAGTCGCAGGTTAATCAGATGTGCAAAAACATTGCTGAATTGAATGACGCGGACCTTAGTCTGATATTGCGGGAAAAAATAAAAAACGCGATAACAAGATAAGTAAAACATGCTGTACACCAGTTATTTTTCTTTTGCGCGAAATGTGCCGCCGGAATTCTTGGTGTCAATCGCCGGGAAAATTCTGCCATCGTCATCTTGTCGCGGATTGGCTGAATAAAAACACTGGCATTGCCGTGACGGAATTGTCTATGATGACACAGGTCAGGATTTATAAAATGAAAAGAATATTTACTATTTGCTATTTGATAATTGCTATTTGCGCCACCAGCGCTTGTACTTTTCAGACCAAGCATCGCGGATACATTTTCCCGGAAAATTTGGAATCCGAAATCGCATCGGTCAAGACTACCAGAACCTTGGAAAATTGGCTGGGCAGCCCCCAGGTCAAGACCGTTTACGGTTCCGATGTCTGGGTTTACTATGGCGCGAACGAGAATTATCACGGCCCATTTCCGGTGACTTATGACAAAAAGACGGTTTTGCTGGCCTGGGTCGACGGCGGCAGAATCACAAGAACCAAGGTTTTGCATGACGCGGATTTGCCGGCGGTCGAATTGGCGTCCGGCGAAACGGAAATCCCGGCGGCAATCGAACTGAACGCACTGCAGGAATTGTTTAATAATGTTGGGCGCTTTACCCCCGCCGGCCTGGGCCAATAGAGATTCTATGGACGCCTGCTTGTTTTGACTGCCGGGTCGTGTACGTCTTTGTACACTCCCCTTTGGTCAAAACGGCGCATTCGTCTCATATAATCTCTATTGGCGATTGCCAGGAGTGTTGGTCGCGTTCTCATCCCCTCGTGTATGTTTCAATACACGTCGGGTCTGCGAAACACTTCCCACCGCCGCGCATAAATCTCATTGGCAACCGCTAGGGGTCGTGTACGTAAGTGTTGTATAAAAACACGTTGTGTTTTTACATTGTGGGGGCGCCCTACACCCCGTCCTCTGGTCAAAACGGCGCATTCGTCTCATATAATCTTTATTGGCGATTGCAAGGGGCCACTTATTTGCTATTTTAGTATTGTTTAACCTGTGGAAATTGTGATACAATAGAAAATATGAAGATAAAGTCATTTGCTATTTGCTATTTGCTATTTGCTATTTTCGCCGTCGGCGCCACCGGCGCGGCGAATGCCGCCGATGAGAAATTCCTGTCATGCGGGCCGGGCTATGTTTTGGCCGCAAAATCCAAAACGGATGGCGTCAATGTTTCCGAATGCCAAAGACTGTGGTGCCGCGATTTGGAAAACGGCAAGTCCATGGGCGGCGGCAATTCAGCCGCCGCCGGTTATAAATCTGTGGGCGCGGCGGTCGAGCTGTGCGATTCGAACAACAACTGCGTCGAATGCTTTGGCGATAGGAAATGGTGTTCCGGCGAACCAGCCGGCATATGGAATCCCGAATACGGCGCTTATACGCGCGGCGGCGGCGATACCGCCGCATACATGTCTTATCAAAAAGGCGACTGCTTTGCGTGGCGCTTGGAAAAGCCGAACTGCGAGGGCGGCGAGCAGGCTATTTTGAAAGACGGCGAGTGGGTCTGCGTGACGTCCAGCAATGCGTCCACTGTCGGCAGCCGGCCGTCCGCCATCCGCCGAACCGGAACGATTCGCAGGGCAATCCGGTAAAAGCCGCATTAATGCGTGGTTTTTACTTATAAAAATATTTATTTCCTGATTTGTTTTTTGCTTGATTTTATGGTATAATCAATCTTAATTGAGAGAATGGCAACTGTAAAGGGTGTGCCGATGGCTATAAAAAAATTGGATTTCAAGGCTGGACAATATGTCGTTTATCCGACCCAGGGCGTGGGCCGGCTGTTGCGCGTGGAAGAACAGACGATTGGCGGTCAAAAAATAAAAATGCTTGTAATTGATTTTGAAAAAAACAATATGACGCTGCGCGTGCCGCTGGAAAGAGCCGAGATTTCGGGTCTGCGTCCATTGGTCACGAACAGAAAAATGGACGAGGCGATTGCCTCGGCCCGGGGCAAGGCCGGAACCAAGCGCATGATTTGGGCCCGCCGCGCCGCGCAATACGAAGAAAATATCAATTCCGGCGACCCGATGAAATTGGCCGAGGTTGTGCGCGACCTGCAACGTCGCAACGCTGCGGATACGATGACGTTTTCCGGGCGCCAATTGTATCTGCGCGCGTTGGAACGCATGGCCCAGGAATTCGCGGTTCTGCATAAAATGGACATCGACGAAGCGTCCGAGAAAATCGAGGACATTCTGGGCATCCCAAAGGAAATCGATTTGAACGCCGTCGATGTAGATGAAGACGAAATCGAAGAAGAGGAAACTTAATCAGTTACCAAATAACAGAGCACAGATAACAATTAACAAATAATAAAGAATAGAGAATAAATGATGTGCTCAGTCTAGGTTCCCTTCACGCGGAGGGGTGGCAGCGTCAGCGGACGGGGTGGTTCGAGGTTTCGAGATTATCTCAACTGACAGTAATGTACCTTTTTCGACATTCATTTCTCTTACCGTCAAACCAGCCGTTGTCCATTATCCGCAATTCGGGGCGGTGCCGCCGAACCGCGCAAAGTCAATCCATGCGTTGTCGCATATCTCGGACGCAGACAATTGCCGGTTGTAAACACGGACGGACTGGATGGCCACGTTGTTCCAACTGCTTCTGCCGTCGCGGGACGCCAGAAACAGATAGCCGTTTCGAAATGTGTTATAAATGGCCGTTCCTTTGTGGTACAGACCGCTGGAGCTAAGCAATTCGCCGTCATGGTACATCAGGCGTCCCGTCGGATTCGGCACTGCGGAATAAGTGTTCGTCATCCTGTGATACGTCATGTCATCCAACAAAAGGTTATAGTTATTTGCGCCCGCCGTCGCCGAACCTGAAATATTTTGCACGGTATTGCACACGTTTGGAATCACCGCGCTGCCGCCGTCCGAATTAAGGTAAACACCGAATGCGCCGGCATTATTGTTCCAATCATTGGGATGATCGAATAGCATCGAACGCTGGTCAAGGGATAATAATTTAAAACTGATTTCCACAGTTATCGCATTGTACGAAGACAGGTCCAACATGGCGGTGCTGCGCGCGTATTGCGTTGTTCCGGGACTAAAGGCAATGTCGTTATCATTGATTGTCGGGGAATTGTACAGTGTGAAATCGTTCCCGTTTCCAGACAAGTCTTTCCATACTTTGGCGCTGGCATTGTGGTTACTGCCGGTATTATTTACAACGTCCAGCCACAAAATCAGCCCGTCGGATTTGTACTGCTTGGCGGGGACCAGGTTGTCAGCGCACCAGTCCACGGCGTAAGTATTCGCCCATTCCAGTGTGGCGTGCGCGCCGGCGCCGTAAATTGTCATGCGTTTGTTGCACAGGTCGACGGCCTTTAACAAATACTCCATATTAACGGCCTGGGTGCTGGGCGCGGTGTTTTGAATCAGGCATCCCCGGTCGCCATCGCCGCGCTGACATAGCCGACATTGGCACCGGGATAAACATCAGCCGCATGCGCCGGCATCAGGACAAAGGATAAAAGTAATAGTAATTTCTTCATCGAATGATTATGGTGCGGTCGGCAGCGACGCGGTCGGTATCAATGGAATATCGGAAAACGTTTTGACGCCTGAAATAGATTCGGCGCCTGTTGTTGATACTTTTTGAGACAGGGCGGTCGTCAGTTCTGCGTCCGTTGTCAAATCCGTGACCATTATTCCGCCATCTGACAAATTTCCGGATGCGTCGAGTGTTGCGATGTTACCCGGGGCGGCGGGGATTTTTTTGTCCGTTTTGTTATTCAAAGGCGCGACGGCAGCATCGACATAAGTTGTTGCCGCGACATCGGCAAGGGAAACGGTCGGGGCAAAAACCGCCAGAAATAAAGATAAAAATGCTAAAATATGCGGGAATTCGATACTGTATTCAACCCTAGGTTGAATACGGAGGGGAGGGGTAAATTTTTGGCCTTTTCCAGACAATCGGAACCCTGGGTTTCGTGCCCATCTATATAATGACCGCGCATACGCGTCGCATCCGAGTATGATGAATCCCAAGCACAACCGCGAATCGGGTGACATACTGAAAATCTAACTAAAGTTGAAATTATTATCACGAGAACCCTCCGCACACGCCAAAACAATATCAAATAATTGCATTTGGTTCAAGGAGAAAATCGCTGGTTATCCTTTCACTTTACGACAAGCAAACAGATTGTCCCCCTGCTGCTTGACCGCGATACACAGGTTAATAAATAGGCGAATCTAATTTGAATATTACTGGATTGCCGCGCGACTTGCGTCGCTCGCAATGACACAATGGATATTATGAATCTAAATATCCCAAGATTAATAACATTATCACTTCATTGTCATTGCGAGCCCGCAGTGCGTGGCAATCCAGTGATAAAAAAATCCGGCGATGCCGGATTTTTATCTTATACCATTGTGTTTATTTAAAACGGAATGTCGTCGCCGATTTCAGTAACCGAAATCTCTTCGCGCGGGGCGGACGGGGCAGACGGATGGGACGAATAATCGCCCGGCGCGCCGTCGACGCCCTTGGCGCCGGACAGTATAACCATCTGGCCTGTGAACGGGTTCAAAACAACCTCGGTCGTATAAACATCGACGCCTTGCTGGTTCTGCCATTTGCGCGTTTTCAAAGTTCCCTCGATATACACCTTGGTTCCTTTTTGCAGCATGCGCTCGGCAACCTCTGCCAAATTAGGATTAAAAACGACGACGCGGTGCCACTCGGTCTGTTCTTTCTGTTCGCCGGTCGCCTTGTCGCGCCATCTGTCGCTGGTGGCCAGAGAGAGATTCACGACCTTTTGTCCGCTGCCCATTGTGCGGACCTGGGGGTCTTGGCCCAAATTGCCGACCAATATTACTTTGTTGATGCTGCCTGCCATAGTTTCGTCCTTTTTTCGTATATTGCGATTATCGCCGGAAACCACAGAAAAATCAAGAGGAAAATTCAAGTAAGGTCGAAGAGCGTAGAGCGAAGGTAGAAATCAAAGTTCGAAGAGCGCAATTCGCAGAGCGCAGGTAGAACAGAGATTTTAAATTACTTTTTTGAACTCTGCACTTTGAACTTTCTACCTTCGCTCTACGCTCTTCGACCTTATTTCCGGATACTCCAAAACAACGCCAGCAGCCAGCCGATGACGGTCCAGCCGAATACCCAGCTGGACATTCTGATTATCATCATGTCGCATTTGGCCTTGCCGTTTACGCGGGCCAAATACGCAGGGGCCAGCATAACGCCGACCACGATGGCGGAACAGATTATGTATTTAAGAATTATCATAAAAAACATTTAGTTCATAGTGCCTAGTGAATAGTGATTAGCGGATTAGTTATGCGTTATAAACTATGCACTAATCACTATTTGCTATTTTTTATATTCCGTACTTGGCCGATGCGCCCAATTCTTCCTCGATGCGCAGCAGCTGGTTGTATTTCGCGATGCGGTCCGTGCGCGACATCGAGCCGGTTTTAATCTGACCCGCGTTCGTCGCGACGGCCAAGTCCGCGATGGTCGTATCCTCGGTCTCGCCGCTGCGATGGGAAACAATCACGCCATAGCCGGCATCCTGGGCCATGCGGATGGCGCGCAGCGTTTCAGTCAGGCTGCCGATTTGATTCACCTTTATCAGTATGGCATTTGCGACGCCTGATTCGATTCCTTTTTGCAAACGAATCGGGTTCGTCACGAACAAGTCGTCGCCGACTAGCTGGCATTTATTGCCAATCCTTTCGGTCAATGTTTTCCATCCCAACCAATCGTCTTCGGCCAGGGCGTCTTCGATGGAAATAATCGGATATTCTGTAATCAGTTTTTCGTAGAATTCTATCATCTGTCCGGATGTCAGCTTTTTGCCCTCGAAAGAATACACTCCGTCGGCAAAGAATTCGGATGACGCAACGTCCAAACCGATGGACACCTGTTCGCCGGCCTGGTATCCGGCTTTTGCAATCGCGGCCATAATCGCGTCCAGGGCTTCGCGGCTGTTGCCGAAATTCGGCGCGAATCCACCTTCGTCACCGACGTTCGTGGAGCTGCCGCCCGCCTTTAAAATGGATTTAAGGTTGTGAAATATCTCGGCACCCATGCAAATCGCATCGGCCTCGGATTTCGCGCCGTTCGGAATAATCATGAATTCCTGGGCATCCAGGCCGTTGTCCGCGTGCGCGCCGCCGTTTATAACGTTCATCATAGGTCTTGGTAACCGGTAATCCGTAATCGGTAATCCGTAGATTTCACGGATATATTCGTACAGGGGAATATTCTTTTGCTTCGCCACGGCGTGCGCGGCGGCCAAGGACACGGCCAGAATCGCGTTCGCGCCCAATTTTTCCTTATTCGCCGTGCCGTCCAGTTTCAGCATTTTTTCGTCCAAAGCCGTCTGGTCGGATGCGTCCATACCCATAATCGTCGGCGCGATAATTTCGTTCACGTTTTTTACGGCCGTCAGAACACCTTTGCCCATAAATGCATTTCCGCCGTCGCGCAGTTCCAGTGCCTCAAAGCTGCCCGTGGATGCGCCCGACGGCACGGCCGCGCGGCCCATTGCGCCGCCGGACAATGTGACGTCGCATTCGATGGTCGGATTGCCGCGGCTGTCAATAATCTGCCTGGCGTGCACTTTTATAATAGAATACATGACTTTTTATCCCTTTGTCTTCCTTGCAAAAAGAAATTTATCACATTTTTGTATTTTCAGTCAATGCCGATTTGTGATATAATGACCTAAAGAATGTTTAAACAAATATCCATTTTGGCCGTTTTATGCGCTGCGCCTGCGGCCGGTTTTGCCGCCGTTCTGGGCGGCAGTTACACCTATTGCTCGCAAAACGGCGATGGAATCTGGGTCTGCGATCCGGTCGTTTGGAGCCAGCAGTCCGTCGGATCTGATGGCGCGCTGAATTACGTCGATACAACCAGCAATTCGCTGGCCATCATGTCGGGCGGCGGATTAATCCTGGGGGATGGCAGCCAGAACAACGGCAACGCATTGGTCGTATCGGAAAGCGTTTATCTTGAAGGTATCGCTGGAACAACCGACCCCAGCGACCCTGATGGAATCCTGTACATAGAAAACTCGGCCACCGCCAGTTTCAGTATTACGGCGAACGGCAACGTCAACATCGCGCAAAACCTGAACGTCGGCGCGGGCCGCGCGTTATTGCTGGGTGTCGGAAACCTGAGCAACGTAAGCATCGGTTCTATATCGAACTTGGGCGGGTTGGAGATTTCAGGAAACATCAACATATTAAACGTTGGAACGACGTCGGGTTCAGTGTTTACCGGCGGCGCGGTCACGACAAACGGTGACATGACGCTGGGCGCCGCGACAATCAACACCGGCGTAATCACTAATAATTCGGGAAGCACCAGCATTACCGCCACGGGCGTGCTGACGATGGATGATTTTATCAG
The DNA here is from genome assembly GCA_031266915.1 of Rickettsiales bacterium. GTDB lineage: Bacteria > Pseudomonadota > Alphaproteobacteria > Rs-D84 > Rs-D84 > JAIRLB01. The sequence continues at coordinate 22,108 of JAISAB010000007.1, forward strand.
CAACAGCGCCGGAACGTCGGCAATTTCCGCGGATTCGATAAGCTTTGGCAATATCCAGAACAATTCGGGCGCGGGCGCGATGACGATTTCCGCCGCGACCAGCATGACCGGCACGGGCGGTATTCAGAATCTGTCGGATGCGCTGGTAACCATTAACGGTGGCGCGGTCACCGCGCAGACAATAACCAACAGTTCGAACAACGGCGAGATTTTAATGAATGTCGCCAGCCTGACGCTGACCGGCGGCAATGGGTTTAACGCTTCGTTTGTGAACAAGGGCGATCTGGATGTAACCGTCGCCGGCGCGACGACTTTGGCGTACGGATTCGATTTAAGCGGCATGGCGAATACCAACAAGTTTTCGCTGAAGACGGGGACTTTGGCGTTCGGCAATCAGGCGTCTGCAGACGCGTGGCTGGCGCTGTTTTCGAATCGTTTGAATCTGTTCACGGTCGCGATAACCGGCGGCGATATAGGCAGTGCCTCAGCGCCGTTGAGCATGATTAAAAATGGCGAGGGCAATACCGCCGGCGTCATGAATTTAACGTCGATGTCCGTGTATGCGGATTCCGTTCTGAATGCCGGACAGCAGCTGAACGTTACATCGACCAACGCGTCCGGCGGAATCTATGTCGGCACGACCGTGACCAATAACTTAGGTTCCATGACGATGGCTTCAAGCGGCGCATTGAATGTCACGGGCGGCGTAACAAATGACGCGACGATGACGCTGAACGGCAATGCGGTTACCTTGAATTCAGTCGAGAACGAAGGCATATTGAAAATTTCAGGGCTGACGGATGCGACCGGAACAATCAAAGTTACCGGCAGTGTGGTCAATACGGTCGGAACGACAACAATCAACGCGCGCCAAATTGACATCGACGGCACGCTGACGAACATTGCGGGCATCACGAACATCAGCGGTTCCGATTCGGCCGGCAACGGCATTGCAGTCGGCGACATCAACGTGGCCGGCGGGGTGGTAAATCTGGACGCCACAATTGGAAAAATTATCGTCGACAATGCGATTTCCGTAAATGGCGGAGGCCTGAACTTTGGTCCGAACAGCAAAAGCGTCACCGCGGGTGACAGCATTACGATAAGCGGCAATGTCACGGCCAGCGGCGCCGACGCCACAGATGCGGGCAATGGTGACGTGAATATCGCTGCGGTTGGACCGCAAGGCTTTTCGATGACTTCGACCAACGGAAATATCACGATTTACGGCGATGTTTCCGTGATTGACAGCAACACCGCCCGAACGGTCGTGCTCGATTCCAAGGCTGCTGTTGACATCGCGGGCAATGTAACCGCGGGCGGCCAGGGACGCCTGACATTCGGCGATACATTGGCCCCCGGCGGCGTGTCGGCAACAAATTTGACGGTCGGCGGTCAACTGGTATCCAATGCCGGCGGCATTGTCGACCTTAACATCGGCAACGTCAGCGTCGGCAGTTTATCCGGCGCGGGCAGATTCAATGCAACCGGTGCGATTATCAAGGCGACATCCGCCATTGATAACGCGATAAATATTCAAAACGGAATCTGGTTTGACGGTACGAATCAAAATGCAACCAGCGGATTTATCGTAACCGGCACGAGTGATTTGAGCTTGGTGACATCAGGCGCCGGCGCGGACATCAATGTCGCAGGCGGTATTGCGATTGGCGGCGGCAACACGCTGACGCTGAATTCATCCGATCAGGTCGCGGTATCGGGCGCGGTGACAAACGCGGGAACTTTGAATGTTACCAAGGCGACGTCCGTATCATTCGTGAACGCGATTAATAATGCCAGCACGTTGAGTGTCGACGGCACGGCGCTGGGCGGCAGTATTGCATCCATAACCGCGAACGGGATTACAAATTCCGGCACGGCAACATTAAAGACATCAGGCGCATTAACTACAGGTGCCATCACCAACAGCGGAGCAATGACGGCCAATGCGAATTCCATTGTCGCGACCGCAATTAATTCGACCGCGGGCAGTCTGGATGTGACGGCGAATATGTTGAATATGACATTACTGAACGTGACCGGCGGTTATGTGAACTTAAATATGGACAATGTTTTTGCGACCGTAAGTATATCGGCCACAGGTGATTTAGTCCAGGGCGCCGCGACGGGCATGTTGAATCTAACGAAAAATAATACGACATTATTTGCGAATAATTTGACAATTGGCGGCGACTTTATCGCCAATCAATACAGCGTGAAATATGATGTTGTGAGCGTATTTACTGTGACCGGCAATATGACCGTGGCATTCGGCGCAACGGTTGATGTCGACCCGAATACAATCAGTATCGACGATGTGACGAATAACGGCACACTGCTGTTGACCGCGGATTCTGTGGACTTGGGCGATGTCGTAAATTCCGATAGCTTGACGATTAATTCCGCGAATATTCTGACGGTCAACAGTTTTACAACAAATTCCACCAGCGGCACGACATTGACAGGCATCGGTCTGACATCCGCCGGCAATATCGAACTGGCTGGCCGATTGATGCAAAACGCGTCCGGCACGACCGGTAGCGGTGACGTGAATGTTGTGGCCAATAGCTATACTGTCAACGCGACAAGCATTATCGCGAATGGAATCAACCAAAAATCCGGCATAATGACGTTGAACACAAGCGATTTGAAAATCGGCGAACGCGACTCTGTCTCGGGCAATATTACGAAGATTGGCAGCATTATCGCCACCGATTTGCGCGTTGCAGCTGCCGGCGCGAATTGGCTGAACGTCGATGTAACCGGAAGCGTTTCTGGCGGCGTCGACTTTATCGGTCTGGAAAGAATGACAGTCGGCGGAAATTATATCTTTGACGATGACAGTATTCTGATGGCGGCGATTTTGGACCGTAGCGTTACGGCTCATAATTACTGGGCGACGGTCAGCTTAAGCGACGACAAAACACTGGGACAGATTACAAACGGCGCGAATCCTGAGCCCTTGATTTCCATCAACGGCAAATTTATTTCCCAGATGGATTTCGACAATCCAAACATGTACTATGATTGGAACGACAAGACCGTTGGCGATGTCATGGACGGTCAGATGGGCGTCTATATCACGGACATCGTGGACCAGGGCAGCGCGATTTGGCTGATTCATGCGGACGGCGGCATCGAAGACGACGGCAAGAAACTGCGCAATGCGGTCGTTCGTTTCTGCAATGCGGACGGTTCAATATGTTACAATTACATGGATTCGTTGCGACAGGGCAGCGCGAATGAAAACGATTTGCCGATTTATCTGTCGGCGCGCGATACCGATGGCGACGGCGAGGCCGACAGCTGGTACCTGGTGTTTGACCCGCGTTTCGGCGGGCCGGTGGAACTGTTCAAGATTCAGCCGATTGTCGGCCGCGAGGACATTCATACTGACGGAGAATACTTTACGGCCGGCGCGCTGGACGATTTGTTGGCGGGCCGCATGAATCAGACCGGTTTTTATAACCGCACGCCGATTGAATTGGTGCCGATTGTATTTGAAAACACGAACTTGGAAACGATGTCCCGGGAATTGTACGACCGTATGGAACAGTATGTTCTGGACCGCAACGGCGCGGCGCTGGCGCGCTTCAGCCGCCTGTTCCAGCCGCGCGAGATAGAGCAGGTCGCCGGCGCCGTCGCCCTGAACGAACACACGACATTCCGCGATTTCGAATACCGTATGTTCGACGAATTTATCTGGAATCGCAATCGCAGTCTGAAAAAGGCCTGGGTGGATGTAGATTTCGGCGCATGGAATCAAAATGTATCGGACGGCAAACGCGTCGATGGCGAACGTTTCAGCATCCAGGGCGGATTCGACTGGCAGGATTCCAAGACTTTGATTCTGGGTATCGCTGGACATATTTCGCACATGGCCGGCAGCAACTGGGACGAAATGGATTTGGGATACAAGCCGGGCAAATCGATTGCCGGCCGCATGGACGTCGATGTCGCGACAACGAATATCGGCATGGGCGGTTATCTGATGAATACGCTGGGAACGGGGGCGCGTTTGTACGGCAATGCGTTTCTGGATTTGCATTTGTTCGACATTATTCGCGACCAGAACTTTGTCTCGACAATCAATGGTTCCGGCACGGCGTTCAGCATTATCACCGAATGGGGCCTGCTGCACGATTGGCTGAATCAGTACATCGTCGGCAACGCTTATGTGCGCGCCGGATACAATTTCGGCTTTGACATTACAGAGCAGGCCGATGGCGGCGATTATATGAAGCTGGAATCCGCAGGGTACATGATTTTGACGCCGGGTTATTCCCTGACCGCGCAGAAAAGAATCTATACATCGCCTTGGTTCCAAATCCGCCCGTATCTGTCGGTCGGCGCGGAATACGACATGTTGGGCATTCCGGACGCCGCGCAGTTTAAATTCGCGTATGCGAACAAGTTCACGGACTATGACATAAACATCGACCCATTGTGGGTGAACGGCGGCGGCGGCATGGAATTCCTGGGGGCCAGTGGATTCCAGTTCGGCGTCGATTACCGCTATCAGCACAATGCCGACATCCAGATGCACAAAATCAAGCTGTCCGGTTCGTACAGATTTTAAAAAATCAATTTCTGCGGGCGCGATGTTGCGTTCACATTCCCTCGCGTACGTATGTGTACGCGTCGGGTCTGTGAAACGCCGCTACCCGCCGTGCATAAATTGATTTTTACAAAAAACCGCCCGATGGGCGGTTTTTTCGTGATTCGTAAAATACCAAATTGTCATTGCGAGGGGCGACAGCCCCGTGGCAATCCAGATAATATAGAGCGCGACTTCGCCGCACTTATTTTATCACTAGATTGCTTCGTAGGATTCGCCGTCGCTTTGCGCCGTGCCAATCCTTCTCGCAATGACACGGTGGTGATAATATTCTCAATTTCTAACAAGCGTTTCAATTCTTGTGTAATACGCGGATTTTAATTTTCTTGCATTGCCCGGGATTTATTTCTATAATTCAATTCGAAACAACAGGGATGTTGGTTCAGGGACTTGAAAATCCTAATAACATAACGGCGCTTAGCGGCGCTGAATCCGACGGATGAAATATGGACGCGGATGCGTCTTTTATTTTATCAACCCGACCGCACAGGTCGGGGGTCCGCGACCATACAACAGGTTCGCCGAAAGTCGCGGGGTCATTTTATGTTATGATTTTTCAAATCCCCGACCGCCAATTCCTTGGCGGTTTTTTTGATGAAAAAAAAGGGATTGAAAATGAGAAAAATTTTGTTCGTTCTGCTGTTTGGATGTTTGGCTGTCATCGGCCGCGCAAATGCCGAGATATATTATGCCCAGGACTGCTTGTTCGGGCTTGAATCCGACGGGGCGCTTTTCGCCTATGATAACTATGATTGCAATTCCGCGAATGGGTGGGGATATTATTGCCCGAATTATATGTGCAATCCGGGCGCGGATGTTTATTATCTCAATGATGGGGATAAAGTCAGAATTGATTGTTCTATTCCGGCATCGAACGTAAAAGTAGACGTGCCGTCATACTTTGTATGCAGTCACATGCATGCCAGTTTTACTGTCCAGGAAATCTGCAATACATGCAATGTTTCGCCCAATTCCAGTTGGACGGCGGCCGGCGCCGGATATGAAAAGTCTACAACGTATCGAACATGCGCCGATGAATGCGAGTGCGATAGTTGCTACAACACCACCCAATACCGCTGCGCCGCGAATTATTACGGCAGCTCGGCCGACGGAACAACCGGTTGCGCGCAGTGTCCCGAAGACGGGCGAAGCAATGCCGGCAGCCTTGCGATAACCCTGTGCTATATTCCGCTGGGAGCAACCGGCACCGACAATTACGGTTCGTACGAAATAGCGGACAGCGATTGTTATTACGCGCAATGATAAAAAATAGTTTCAGCAATTTTTGACTATTGAGTCTTCTTATAAAAATATTGATTTTTAGGTCGATTTCTGGTACTATGACCAGAAGTAAATTTTAATTCAGCCCCATTTTGATGGGGCTTTTTTTCACAATAAAAAGGATGAAATATGGCAAATAGTAATTGCACCGGCACGGTCATAGTTGGCGGATACACACGCAGCGACGGAACGGAAGTATCGGGTTATACTCGTACATGTCCATACCCGCATGATAATTCGGAAAAATCCAAACTTGCGGATACTAAAAGGCAAAAAGAAGCATTATATGAACGCGGGTATTACAAACCCAGCGCAGGGGAATCCGTCGGAAGTCTTAGCAATATGAACAACCAAAATCTGACTGATGCGATAAAGGAATTTCAGACAGATAATAATTTACCTGCGACTGGAACAATGAACGACTTGACGCGCGACGCGTTGAATGATGGTGTGTCAATGAAATTCGATAACAATATGAACGACGAAGATTTATTACAAAAAGCGCAAAAAGAGATTGTTAAAAATGAAGGTAGTCCTAAACACGCCTATGCAGACACCAAGGGCAATGTGACCGTGGGTAAAGGCAAGAAAATCAACAATCGCTAAGAGATGAAAAATGTTGCGATGATAAATCGTGAAACAAAACAGCCCGCAACCGATTCAGAAAAAATGGCGGAGTATGACCGAATAAGCGCAGCCGTTAAAGAATTAGGTAAAAATGGCGATGGCACCCAACCGTACAATCACACTGCGGATAAATATGAAAAATTCACGACTCTTCGCATTACGCCCGAAGAATCCGGACGTTTAGTCGCGGACCATATTCGAAAAGATTTGGCGGCAATTCGCAGAAAGTTTCCAGAATTTGATTCGTATTCCGAACGTAGAAAACTGGTTATTATGGATATGCAATACAATCACGGCGGGTTTGGGAAATTTCCAATTTTTTCCAAAGCCGTGGAGAACGGACATTGGAAAATCGCCGCGGAACACAGCAAATCCGGCGACATCCCAAGATGGCGCAACAAATGGCGGTATGACGGATTACTGGACGAATAAAACCGGGGATTATCCCCCGGTTTTATTAAGATAGAATATACCGCCCCAATATTTGCATGCCTGCTTATTTTCTTCGGCAGAACACATTTTATAATGTTTTTTGCCGCGAAAATAATTAGCATACGAAATTACATCATAATCTACGTTTTTATAGTCTGATATATAATGACATAACCTTATATATGGGGTTTGAAATTCTTTATTCCACCAATCTTCCTCGGACATTAAAGATAACGCTTTGCAATCAAAATATATACATGGCTGCATATCGCCTCTCCCCCAGTCTTCTACAATTTTCTTATCAAGAACGCACGAATACTCCCCACCATATTCGTCTTGGTTTATGATACGGAATTCATTGCCGTTTTTAGTGATAATCAATTTTGGGTCGCTTTCATCCCACCCCGTCTTGGATATGCGGAATGTCCCGATATAATCATTTATATCAAATTCGTCTTTTTGCGTGATGCCGCCCGTTTGCCGCGAATCCGCACAGGCGGCAATGGCAAACAATACGGCTGAAATGAGTAATATATTTTTCATATCATGAATTTTATTTAATCTTGCAGAATAAGTCAAATGCTTATCAAGCAGATTTTTCTTATGTTATGAATCATTTTTATGTTATAATCACAATGCTTCCAATCGGGGGCCGAGGCTTGAAAATCTCGCAATTGATGCGCCTGGGATAGGCGCATAAGAAAACGTATCCCGCTTGTGGCGGGATTGTCTCCGCTATATATCGAAAGCGGCGACGGTCGTTCAATTGCGATTTTTCAAAGTCCCGCCGCCTTTTGGCAACTGCAACCAAAAAGGATAACCAAATGAAAAAAATATCAATAATCGCCGTACTCGCCGCGGCCCTTGGCGCCTGCGACAAATATGAAACCGTGTACCTGGATTGCGGTCCATGGGATGTCGTCGCCAAAATATCGAACCAAAAGGCAACCTTGAATATTTCGGTTGAAGAAAATAATACATTCAGTCTGGACGAGTACTATCCGGAATTGCAAAATGCCAAAAATCTGAAAGTGGATTTGGCTCGCGTCGCCAGCAGATTCAGCGATAATTGGGTTGATTTTGTCGGCAAAATTCCGGGGGCGGAAAATGAAACCGGCATAGATGTGAGATATAACCACAAATTCAAACGATTCGTTGTTTCCGGTTTTACTGTGAAGGAAAACCATACTTGGAGCTGTAATACATTGACGAAACTGCCGGTAAAGATAGAACAACCGAAAAATCTGGCGCGCGTCGGCAAAAAAGAACGCGCCCGCGTGGAATCATGCATCGATTATATTGTCAAGAACGCCCAGGTGATGTACGGTCCGGACGGCATGGATTTGCAATTTAAAGACAGCGAAGGAAAATGGATGGACATCAATCAGGAAACGGCGCTGTCGTTGTCCAAAAATTGGGATTTCAATGATATGAAACTGTATCAGAACAATGCCGACGGCTATCTGTTCGATTATGAATTGGACGCCTGCGATACAATGTCCAGGATGCAGGAATTTCTGAAACAGATAATAAATAATAAAGAATAGAGAATAAAGTAGGGGCGCATATTTGCGCCCTTTTTATTCCCCTCCATAGGAGGAGAATTCAGACCGAGCACATCATTTTTACTTTTGTTTCACTGGATTGCCGCGGGGCTAACGCCCCTAGCAATGACATAGTGGTTGGTATTGGGTATTTGGAATATCATCCATTATCCCTTATCCATCATCCATTATCCCTTATCCATCATCCATTAACTATTATCTGTGCTCTGTTAATTGTTAACTGAAAATATCGCTACATCACGAAATCTTCGCCTAGGTAGACTTTCTTGACCTTTTCGTCCCGGACGATTTCTTCGGTCGTGCCGTGCTTTAAAATCTTGCCGTCGTGCAGGACATAGCTGCGGTCGGTAATGCCCAGGGTCTCGCGCACGTTATGGTCGGTGATGATAACGCCCAGCCCGCGGTTTTTCAACTGGGACACCAACGAACGAATATCGTTCACCGCAATCGGGTCGATGCCGGCAAAAGGTTCGTCTAGCAGAATAAACTTCGGATCGTTGGCCAGCGCGCGCGCGATTTCGACGCGGCGGCGCTCGCCCCCAGACAATGCGGTCGCAGGACTGCGCCGCAGGTGCGTTATGGAAAATTCATCCAGCAAATCGTCCAGTTTCCTTTTGCGGCGACGGGCGTCGAGTTCGACAACCTCCAGTATGGCCATGATGTTCTGTTCGACCGTCAGGCCGCGAAACACGCTGTTTTCTTGGGGCAGATAGCCAATCTTTAACCGCGCGCGCTGATAGAACGGCAGATGGGTGATGTCTTGGGAATTCAAGAAGATTTGCCCGCCGGTCGCGGACAGCTGGCCCGTGATGCAGTAAAAGGCGGTCGTCTTGCCTGCGCCGTTGGGCCCCAACAGGCCGACCGATTCGCCGGTTCGGACCTCCATGGAAATGTCCTGGATGACCATGCGCCGGCCGTACGACTTGGACAAGTGTTCGATTTTTAGAATGCTGCGTTTCATATTTGGACCGCTCATAATTGCACCACCAGTTCGTCGGTTAAGATTTTATCACCGTTGTCGGAATCCACGCGTACGTTCCCTGACAAAGTAATCGTCTGATTGGCGCGGTTGTAATATCCTCGGTTTCCGGAAATTTTGTCTTTTATTTTTTTCCCGTCGGCAACGCGTACGTTCGTGCCAGATATTTTTTCGACATAAATCATGTCGGGATTATCGTATTCCTGGCGAGCAACTGCCGCGCGTAGGGTAAAGGGCTCGCCATTTTTGTCCGTTCCAGCAAAGGCAGCATTTGACATTCTGAATTGGTTGCTGGCGATTTCTTTCATATTTATGGCGGAAATCGGCGTCCACAGCAGCTGGCGCGTGAACAATGTGCCCGCGACCAGCGCGGCGACCATGACCAGTCCCCATCCGGTAAAGAAAAATTGCCACAGGCGCTTCAATCGTCTGTGCTGGTTGAAAATGATAAAGCTGCGCTTGCTTCCGGTCACGGTCTCAGTCTAGAGCACTTGGCGTTGAAAGTCAATAGTAGCTAGTCGCTAGTAACTAGTAGCTAATCAATGGTCATTAGCGTATAGTGATTGACGACATCCGTTGTCTGTTATCTGCCACTATTGATTAAACTACTAGTTACTAGCGACTAGCTACTAGCTACTAATTTTTATATTTCATCCAGTCCGGTTTTGTGATATAATCAACCAAGAGAGATGAACAGAGTTTTTCGATTTTTTATAGTCGCGCTTTGCCTTGCCCCGATTTTATCGGCGCAGGCCGCCGTTCAGGTCAAAAAGGCGGCGACCGTTACGACCAAGTCTTCGGCCGGCACCGAAGGTGCCGCCAGCCTGGTTCCGACCGTCATCGGATTGGTTTCCAACATTATCGAAATGAACGCAAAGCAGAACGCTTTGACCGCAGAATGCATCCCAAGTTCGGCCGAGATGACGTTTGTGGATAGTATGATGAAAGAGTGGGCCAAGTCCGGGCAAACCACGGCCAGTGCGTTGCAGACGCTTTTGCGTCGCACACCTTGTCTCGCGACGGACAACGGATATGCGTCCGAAGCCGCAAATTCGGCGTCGGCGGGTTTATCCATCTGCTATAACTCTTTCGCTGGTACCGGCAACGAGAACATGGTTTGGGAGAAATTTCCAAAAACGGGCAAGGGCACTTATTGCAAAAGTGGCGCGTACAACTGCACGGGCAGCGATTTGATAACCGTGTCTGATACTTACGATTTATTCAATCTGATAGATTTTGGCGTGGCGGATTACACCATGTCCGAAGCGACGATGGCCGCGAAACTGCTAAACAAGGTCGAAACCTGTTCCAGTTCCAAGCTTAGCGCCAAGAAAAAAGCGATGTGGGGTGAATTCTTGACGACGACGGCGGGCTCGCTGGGGCAAAGTACCAATACCGGCGCGATTATGAATCAGGTCGGCGGCATCGCGTCCGGCGGCGGCGCGGGCGCCTTGGGTTCCCTGGGGTCAATCGCGCAGCAGTTTATAAAGTAATGGTTAGTAGATTTAAGATTGAGCAATCATAAATCTTAAATCCATTGACTCGCATGCCAAAAGTTCGTTATAATCAACCAAAAGGACCAAGGGGTTTTAAAATATGAAGAACGTATCTGTGCTTTGCGCTTTGTGCTCTGCGCTTTTATTGGCGGCTTGCGCGGGTTCTGGCGACGGCAACCGGCAATACGCGCCGGCCGCGACGCCGACCGTGGACTATGTCGAATCTTTGGATGTTTATTCTGCGCCGCACCAGGACTCGTTTCTGAATCAATTGGCGATGAACTATCGCTCTTATGCGATATACAACGCGCGCACGTCCGGATACTCTGAAATTGGCGAATTGTTCGCGCAAAAGGCCGTGGCGGCGTTCAGTGGCGAATTACCTTTCCCTGAAAGTTTGGAAAACTGGCCGGTCGGTGACGAAGAATTGGGATTTGAACTGCATAATTCCTATAACCAGTTGTTGGACGAGTTGAAAAATGACGCGGCCGACCGCAGCCCCGAGGTTGCCGCCGAAGCCCAGGCGAAATTCGATTGCTGGCTGTCCGCATCCGCCAGCGGACAGGCTTCGACCGCGGATGAATGCAAAATTCGTTTTAAAAAGGCCATGGCCGCGTTGGATTGCGGCGGCGAAACGGTTGTCCCGGCCAAGGTCGTCGCAACGACGGTTGATTCCGCCGAGCAGGTCGAAACCGCCCAGCGCGTCAAGACCGAGACTTATTATCCGGAAACGCGCCGTCTGGCCGCGATGAACGGCGCCGGCCATGCGCGCGACGGCGTGATTATCGTCAACAACGTCAATGTTCCCGAACACTTGATTAATCCGGTGCCTGTCCAGCCGATGGTGTTCAACCAGAATATTTACGGCGGCGACAAGACTGTCGAAAAAAGCGTCAGCAACAGCGGCAACGTTTCGGGCAATACGGCTGTCAGCACCGAATGCCGCCAGAATCCGGGTGAATGCCCGTTGCAGCAGCAGCCGGTACCCGCCGATGACTTCGTCGATATGGTCGATGTCGTCGAAACGGCTGAGACCGGCGAAATCCCGATGATTGGCGAAGAACTGGTCACGCGCGAGGAATTTATTAATATAATGATGGCGATGCGCGCCGAATTGACCGCGATTAACGCGCGCTTGGATAAAATCCAGGCCGCCCAGGGCGACAGGACGATGATAAAAGTCCAGCAGATTCCGCTGGAACCTAAGCAGCATGTCATGGAAGAAATCTTCGAAATCCGCTTTGACTTCAACAAGTCTGAAATCAAGCCGGAATACCGTGAACTTATCCGAAAGCTGGCCAGCGCTGCCCAGGAAAACAGAAATATCAAGGTTTCCGTCGTCGGACACACCGATACGTCCGGCAGCGCCGCGTACAACTATGCCTTGGGCGGCAAGCGCGCCGAGGCGGTCCAAAAAATACTGGTCCAAAACGGCATACCTGCGTCCCAGATAGTGTCCGTGTCCGCCGGTGAAAGGGACTTGAAAGTCCAAACTGGTGACGACGTACGCAACGCTGATAACCGCCGCGTCAGAGTCGTGAAAGAGGTCCACTATACCGAACCCGCGACACCCGCGCCCATCGCGGTTGAGGTCGAGGAATACTCTGCGTCTGATTGCGGCGCGTACGGATGTGACCAGTGACCTGACCCTTTGGTCGGGAAGTCGGGAAACAGTTGAGGTTGATATTTGATATTGATGCTTGACAAAAAGAATTTATTGGTATAATATCCCCGTAAAGAGGATGTTTATTTAAGAGGCAATTAAATGAACAAAACAAGTAAATTTAAGACGGCCGGGCAGGGGTTGAATCCCAATGCCAAGGCGCAAGCTTTTGACACTAAGGCGGCCGAGCAGGGATTGAACCCCAAGACTCCGGCTTTTAATATTGCAGCGCAATTGGCGCTGTCGCTGGGCAAAGAGGGGTATACCGCGACGCAGATTCAAGACGCCCTGAAACAGGGCAGCGATCTGCAACTTTAAACATTGCGCGATAAAGCGCGATGTGTGTGTTTTGCGTTTTTTCAAACGATGAACAGGTTTGTAAAAATCCCGCCGACCCAGCGGGATTTTTTAAAGAATAAAGAGTAAAGAATAGAGAATAAATAATTCCAGAGTTTGTCATTGCGAGGGGCGTCAGCCCCGCGGCAATCCAGTGAAACAAATTTGTGCGCCCAACGGGCGCACACTCTTTTTGTCTCTCCTCCTCTTGGGTGGGAGTACCGTCCGCCTTCGTCCGTCGCCGCGGGAGCGGCGCCGAGACTACGGCGCGACCGTACTCCTCTACAGGAGGAGAACTTAAAGTGCGATAAAGCCACGCTCTATATTATCTGGATTACCGCGTGGCTGGCGCCCCTTTTTGGTTACCACTTAACAGAACACAGAAACAGTTAAATTCCTCTCTGGCTAAGGGGGCGGCGTGACGGGGTGTGATATAACGCTTCTTTTGGTGAACAACTGATAAACACATTATAATGGTGTGTATTGACTGGACTATGGGAATTATTTCCTTGACAAATCTGTTTTAAATGAATATATTCCAAAATAGGAACTGGGGTAGTCTGTGACGCCACTTGTGGTATGCAATGGACGACTTTGCTAGTAAGGGCCTGGAATTATGCGCATCCGCTTTTTGCGAAGCGCTTTTTCTATTTCGAAAAGCACACTAAAAACAAAGGAAAAAATATGAAAAAGTCCACAAATATGAAAAAATACATCGCGGTTATTGCGGCCACCGGTGTTTTCGGCGTTTGCAGTGCAAATGCTGCCTTATCGACTATTAGCGACTCAGAAACTGGGATGCTGTTTGGCGCGGGCTCGGGTAGCGTTAATAACACTACTAATTATTTGAATGGAATCGTTAATGCGGTCAATGCGAACACCTCTGGCGTTTCCACCCTGACCACTGACTTGGGCACCGCCGAGGGTAAACTTACCAACGCGAATACCCTGTTGGGTGCAGATTTGAGCGATACAAGCTCGGTGCAAACTGCGCTTACCGGCACAATTGCTGGTAACGCAACCACCATTACCGGGGCAATCAATGCGATTGACACAGCGGTCAGCACTAACACCACCAACATTACCCAAAACGCCAACGACATCTCGGCCTTGGACACCAGAGTGGACACAGCAGAGGGTAAACTTACCAATGCTAATACCCTGTTGGGTGCAGATTTGAGCGACACAAGCTCGGTGCAAACTGCGCTTACCGGCACAATTGCTGGTAACGCAACCACTATTACAGGGGCAATTAACGCGGTTGACACAGCGGTCAGCACTAACACCACCAACATTACCCAAAACGCCAACGACATCTCGGCCTTGGACACCAGAGTGGACACAGCGGAAAACAACATCACAACCCTGCAAAACGACATGTACGATGCGCAAGAGAGATTAAAAAACGCAGCTTCCACGTTGGGCATAGACATGACCGACATTGACTCGGTGCAAAAAAACCTTACAGGCCCGAATGCCGGCGGAGGCAAAGCAAGCACCCTTGTCGGTGCGGTCAATGTAATTGACGCGGCGGTCGGCGTTAACGCCACTAAACTTGCCAACGCTGGAAACGCGCTGGGCATAGACCTGAGCGACGCGTCGGCAATGGACGACGCGCTTACCGGCCCGAATGCCACCGGAAAAACCAACTTTGTCGATGCGGTCAATACGATTGATGCCGCGGTTGGTGATTTGTCGACGTTCAACGGATTGCTTACCGGTTCCAGCTCGGTCGTAGAGGCCGCATTGCGCAATGCCGATAACATCGGAAATATGTCGTTTAACGGTGCGGCCAGCAGCTCGCTGAGCCTGACCGAAGCAATCAACGCGAACCAGGCTTGGGCGCAGGGCGAATTCAACGCGCTGGGCAATCGGATTCAGGGCGTCAGCGACCGCGTTGATGATTTGAGCGACGAACTGCGCGCCAGCCTTGCGGCCGCGAACGCGATGTCCGCGCTGGTTCCGAACGCCCGTTCGGTCGGCAACACCCAGCTTTCCATCGGCACCGGCGGCTATCGTGACCAAGTTGGTGTCGCGGCGGGCTTGTTCCACTATGTTTCGGACGGAGCTTTGCTGAACGCCGCCGTTTCCTATGGTACGGGAAAACAGGGCGACCTGGGCTGGCGCGCTGGAATCACTTTTGGATTCTAAGTGTAATGGCGCGAGTTCGCGAAGCGTAAAACAAATCGCTTCGCGAACTCGCCAAGGTTTATGCTTCACGAAAGAAAAAGGATTCTAACATGAAGAAATTTTGCATTTATTTGGCCTTTGGGCTTTGCGTTACCGGCGCGTATGCAGCCGGCGGCCACGATACCATCGCCGATATATATTTCCGGTTTGACAAGTCGGATATAACGCCGGTCGCTTCGGTCGTTCTGGAAAATGTCGCGGCCCGCGTGGAACATCCGAAATGCGTATCAGTCCGCGTTGTCGGTCATACGTGCGCGCTGGGCAAAAAAGGATACAACGACAGACTTGGTTTGAAGCGCGCCAAATCCGTGAAAGCCGCGCTTGTCCGCATGGGATTTAATCCCGATAATATTCAGGTCGAAACAGTCGGCAGTCGGGAACCGATTGCGAAGTACGATCGCGCGGGCAGCCGTACCGAGAAAAACCATATCCGGAACCGTGTTGCGGAAATTTATCTTTTGCCGCGCACCACCAGCTGGTGGCAGGAGTTCAATTGCAAACGGGGTTTATAAAAAACCGGCTTTGGCCGGTTTTTTAAATAGCAATTGGGGCGCGGTAACCGCCCGCTGTGGCTCTTTGGCATGGTAACTATCGAGAATATTTGAACAGAATTTCCTTATCCTTATTTGGGATATTATTATAACAACTCCTAATCCTTGCGTATTTTTCGCCAGACAACTTTAATGCGATGTCATAACGAAGTTTATTCGCCCGCGCGAGCATTTGTTTGATTCCCGCTGCATCAATCTTGCCGTTCGAATTCAACAAATCTTTATAACGCAGGGCATAAGGTTCGCGCAGTGTGACCGGGACACAGACGCCAACAGTATCGCGGCCAACACCGTCATAACAAACAAAATTGTCTCCAAGATACTCACATGCATCAAAGTTTTTGTCTTGCAACATTTTATTTCCGATTGGTGACCTTGGCTCTGCAATAAGATACCTAAACTTTCCGCCGCTGGTTTTGCGCGATATTTGCGATTCAATAGCTTCTACGCTACCATAGTAGATGATGGCATTCTTCGTCCCATCAAGATAGTTGCTGATAACATCATAGTTATATTTTAATCCGGAAAATTCATTAATCGATTCGATTGATACGTCAGGCAAATAAAAGTCTTTCATAGAATTATATGTGGCATTTTCTCTTTCTTCTAAGTCTTTCGCATTTTTCAGTCTTGATTGCTCGTTTTTCGCTTTGTTCAGTTCTGATTCGAAATTCTGTTTTTTCTTGCGCGCAACGGCAATGCTATCTCTGAGAGCTTTTAATTCTGGCGGCATAATACCAAAATTTCTATAAATCTTGGCACCAAATTCATATTTACCCTTAATATAGAATCCGCGGTCAGCTATATAATCTCGCATAGGATAGAAGTATTGTCCTATCTTTCTTTCAACTATAAGGGGAATTACTTTTGATTCATCAAAGAAACCATGTACATCCACATTTTCTATGGTAGATTTTCTAGTAATCTGTCCAATAACTACTTCCGCATACACGTTTTCTTTTGCGAACTTCGTTTCCAGTTCTTTCTCTTGCTTTTCCAAACCTTCCAGATAATCTATGTAATAATCAACGCTGTCATGCATGGAAAGATAATATGTTTTCCTGTCATCTGGCAGAATATCTGAATTTTTTATTTCGCGTTTTGATGGCGTTTCTTCTTTGGGTTCATGAAAGACGTAGGCTGTAATACCACAGCAAGCAGCCATTATAAAAAGACATTCAAAAAAATTAGATTTTTTCATTTTTATTTCCTACAAAAACTTATTTGTGATATTCGCGCGCAGTCTTTTTAATAATATTATTACGAAAATTTTCAGATGAAGAACAATACGCATAACGAACTTTGTCATACTTTTTTCCGCTTAAAACACGCTTATCATGGATGATGATACGTTCAAAATCTGTTTTGGTCATCAAATCGCAATCTTCAGCCGGTGCGATTGCCCAATGCTGCATATCGTTATTTATCTTGCGATAAAGGCTGTCATATTCCAGCATTTCTGTTATATTTTCACGCATGACTTTTTTTGCGGCGCGGTCGGATTTGGACATATTTATAAAATCCAAAGTATCCGGGTTTTTAGTCAAATAGAACATCAGCGCGATTCCTGCAATGACACCCGCTGATAATGCTTTTATTGTTAATAAATCATAATTTTGTTTTTTAGTCATTTTGTTTTTCCCTTTGGTTTAAACCTGTCTTTATGCACTTCGGACAAACATCAGATTTGGTGCTTTTCAATTCTATCCCTCTTGTATATTTTGTCAAATATTTTTGTCAAGAAAATGACATGTTATTATTTCGGGATTTTTCTGAACAGTTAGTCATTGTAGCTTTCTCTGATGATTTACTTTATCGGAAGAAAAATAGTAAAAATCGATTTCGTTCATCAGTGCTTGACATTTTTTGCTTTTTCGCTACAATAGGAAAAACATAGCGGATGTTTCCGCAAAAAAGTTTCCATAAAAAAATTTAAAAAAGAAAATACAGAGGGAGTATATCCAAATGCATGTGAATGAACTTAAGACAAAATCGCCGAAAGAGCTCTTGAAAATAGCCGAGGACATGGGCATCGAAAACCCGTCCCAGCTGAATGTGCAGCAATTGCGCTTCGCGGTGCTGCGCGTTATCGCCACCGATAAAAAAACAACCCTGATTGGCGACGGCGTGCTGGAACGCATGCAGGACGGATTCGGATTTCTGCGCGCGCCGGAAAGCAACTATCTGGCCGGCCCGGACGATTTGTACGTATCCCCGTCGCTAATCAAAAGATACGGATTGAAGACAGGCGACTATGTCGAGGGTCAAATCCAGGCCCCCCAGAACGAATCAGAACGTTATTTTGCGTTGGAGACAATCGAACGCGTGAACGGCGGCGACCCTGCGACGTTGCGCCACCGCATATCGTTCGACGACATGACGCCGCTGTATCCGGACGAAATGCTGAAAATGGAAGTAGACGACGAAAAGGACAGGGGCCGTTCTTTGTCCGCGCGCGTTATCGATTTGATTTCTCCGACGGGCAAGGGCCAGCGCTCGCTGATTGTCGCGCCGCCGCGCACCGGAAAAACGGTCATGCTGCAGAACATCGCCAATTCCGTCGCGACGAACTATCCCGATGTAAAGCTGATAGTGCTGCTGATTGACGAGCGTCCCGAAGAAGTCACCGACATGCAGCGCAGCGTCAAAGGCGAAGTCATATCCAGCACTTTCGACGAACCGGCATCGCGCCATATCCAGGTCGCGGAAATGGTCATCGAAAAGGCCAAGCGCCTGGTCGAGGCCGGCCAGGATGTCGTCATCCTGTTAGATTCCATCACGCGTTTGGGCCGCGCATACAATACGGTCGTCCCGTCGTCTGGCAAGGTTCTGACCGGCGGCGTCGACGCGTACGCGCTGCAGCGTCCGAAGCGTTTCTTTGGCGCGGCCCGTAATATCGAAGGCGGCGGATCTTTGACCATCATCGCGACGGCGCTGGTCGACACCGGTTCCAAGATGGATGAAGTCATATTCGAAGAATTCAAGGGAACCGGCAACAGCGAGATTATCCTGGACCGCAAATTGTCTGACAAGCGCGTCTATCCGGCAATCGACATCACGAAATCCGGCACGCGCAAGGAAGACTTGCTGGTCACCAAGGACGTATTGTCCAAGATGTATGTGCTGCGCCGGATTATCAATCCGATGCAGACGCTGGAGGCGATGGAATTTCTGTTGGACAAGCTGCGCACGACCAAAACGAATGCCGATTTCTTTGGCGCCATGAACGGGTAAGGCGCAATTTCGCCGGCATGCGGGCAAACAAAAGACGGGGCGGCTGCCGCCCCGTCTTTTGTTTGCGGAAATTCGGCCGGCATAGCCGGCAGATGGGAATTATCTTGATTTTTAACCGGATTTCTGATACCATGCGGCACATCAGATGTCATGGTCATTACCGCAATTCAATCAAATCGGAAATCGACCAGCCCAGCCTATTTTTGAAAAGCTTTATCGTTTATTCAATATGTTGTATTTGTGAACCAGTTTCAGGACCGTGTATTTGTTTCTTAGCTTGCGGCGCACACTTGTGAACGGCAGCACCAGAAATCGTACGGCCTTATACGCGATGTACGACACCAGCGGGTGTTTGAAATCCCACTGGTCCGCAACTTCTGGAAAATGCCGTGTGATTATCAAATATCTGTCCTGGATGCTTTTCAAAGACCAGTAATCGCTGGACACGCCGGTGTGGTCGAAGTGCGACACGCACAGGTCGACAAAACGGAACCGCACGCCGCCGTTCCAGAATTTTATATTCAAATCCCAATCAGAAAACACCGGCATGGATATGTCATAGAATCCGTGTTTTTCAAACAAATCGCGGCGAAAGAACATCGCCTGGTGCGGCAGTCCCTGGCTTATCCAATAGCAGGGGTCTTTTTTGATTTTATCCATCGGGACGCGAAACGTCCGCTGCAATTTGCCATTCAGCGTGTAATAAATGTATCCATAGACGATTTCGTCACCGCTTTGGATTTCGTCGTTCATGCGCGCCAGAACTCCGTCGTTGGCGAACATGTCGCCGGCGTTCATGAAATTCACGTAATCACAGGACGCGCGGCGTACGCCCTTGTTCAGCGCGTCGTAAATGCCCCGGTCCCGTTCGGAAACAAAGACGTCGATCCGGTCGCGGTATTTATCGAACATGGCCAGCGTTTCAGCGTTGCTGCCGCCGTCGATGACAATCCATTCGAAATCTTGGAAAGTCTGGCTGGCGATGCTGGCGCAGGTGCGTTCCAAGTTCGGATCGTTATAGCATATTGTGATAATAGAAAACTTTGGCATGCATGCATCCTTGTAGATTTCTGATGACAGGGGCGGGCGGATATTTATCCCAATCGGCAGACATGCGCTGAAGTGTGCGCTATTGCGGGTTATTCGTCCGGTTAATTCGAATTCAATAGGAAAATAAAACCGCCAAGAAATTGGCGGTCGGGCATTTCAAAAATCATACCACGAATGACTCCGTGACTTTCGACGGACTCGTCTTATGACCACGGACACCCGACCATGCAAAAAGGCCAGGCTGCAACAGCGCAAAGCGCCATTATACAGAAATCGGATAACGGCACTGTTGCGCCGCATGGTATGGGCTTTTGAAACCCCGAACTTCAATTCCCGTTGAAATTCGTTATGAATTATAAATGATGCGCAAAGGAAAATCAACATGAAAAATATTTATTTTGCTGCCGCGGCCGTATTGACCGTGGCCGGCGCATATTGGGCCGGCGGTCGCGCCGCGTTCCACCGGTGCCGGGCGGAACTTGCGATCGAACGCATCGCGTCCGATGTCCGGATGCAAAACGTAATCATCAAAATCAAGGCAAAAATAAATGAAGAAACTTATAATACCGGCGCTGGGGCTGTTCGCGACAGCCTGCGCGCAAAATACACTATCCGGGACTGACATGGCCGCCATCAGGCAGTTCTGCGAGCCAATCTATGGCCGTGCCGCGGATTGGGACGCCATCAGTGATTATTTGGCCCGCAACATATACCGGCATAATCGGCAGTGCGAGGAAATTCAAATAGCAATTATCAAATAGCAATTAGGGTGCAATATTTAGCTGTGATGCTTTAAACTGCACCATAATTGCTATTTGCTAATTGCTATTTCTACCAATTCCTTGACAATCGCGGCGGACTTCGCGTCGCCGCTGGGCGCGTATTCTACGAATTCGATGCTGTATGCCTTGTCCTTGAAGGCGCCGATAAAGTGCCTGGCCGCTTCTACGCTGATGCCGTTGTATGCCGGAACCAGAACGTCCCTGAAAACATACGGGTCAAGGGAATCAAAGTCAAAGGACAAGACATAAGGTTTGTCGCCGATTTTTTCCTTGATTTCCGCGACCGCTTTGCACCAATCCTCGGGGCGGCGCAATTGCTTTGGACTACGCGCGTATATGCCCTTGCTCAGGACAAAATGCGCCTCGGCCGGTTCAAAGGAACGAACGCCCAGATAGAAAACGTTTTCCGTTTTCAGCGCCGGACATTTATGCTGCAAAGACAGCCACCGCGCGTCGCCTTTGCCCAGAGCAGCGCGGACATTCGTGCCGTGCGGGGTGCCTGATGCCTCGCGTATGGCGCTGTCGGGCGTGTGTATGTCAAAATGCGCGTCGATGTAAATCAAACACAAATCCTGGTCGGGCAACTGGTCCGCCAGCGCGGCGAAATGGCCGAAGTTCACCGAATGGTCGCCGCCAATCATAATGTGCCTTTCGCGCGGCGTATTTTTGTAAATTTCACGCTGGATTTTAAAATTTTCGCCAAAACGGTCGTGTTCGCATTCTTCGGCGTTGAACGGTTCCGCAGTCACCATGGTCCAATCCGCGTTCGGGAACATTTTTCGAACCTGCGCCGGTGCCAGGGCAGTTCCGCCCGGTGCCGCGACGCGCAGGCACCCTCGGCCATATTCTATACCAAAAAAGGGAAGATATTTCGTCATGATTTAATCCTGTTTTTTATTAAAAATTACATGACATTGTGACAATTAGTCTATCGAAAAACAAGGTTAAATTACGGAAAAAATCTTTCGGAGGTAACGACTTTATTTTTTATAAGATTCTACAAAACTTTCCGCTGCATTCTTGATTTTTTGCAGCGAATTTTCATAAACGGCGCAATCGCGCGCTATATCCGAACGATACGCGTCGCGCATGTTGTTGGCCATATAGTAACAGCCGCGCAGATGCTGGACGCAGTAATCGTGGCCGGCCACGAACGATGCCTGTCCGCGAACGCGGCTTTCGGTGTCCGCCCAGTTTATGTCCAGCGCTTGTTCCAGCTTGACCCAGGAATTGTCGCCCATATGAACGCCGATAACATCGTTCCAGTAATCGTTCATTTCGGCCTGCGACCATGTGCTCGTCCCCGCCTTCAGAGCCATGATTTGCTTAATCAAGTCGTCAATTGCGGGCTTATACGTCGCGTCGATTTGCGCCAGACGCGCGCTGCAGTAACAGCGCTTGTAATCCATTTCCTGGCGCTGGCAGTATCCGTCCATGCACGCCGTGTAATCAGCCATGCAGCGGTTCGCGGATAAGGGCTCGCCAGTCGATTGCACTGCGGCACTCGTGACAGTTTCAGTGCGGTTCACATACCCGCTTTCGGGGCGTGCGCTGCGGGCGACCGAGCCGCCGGCAGTATTTCCGCGGGAAACCACGCGCCGCGTATTATTGGACGATGCGACGGCCGCATTTGATGCAAATGTGTTGCTGACCGCAGCGCGGGCGACACCGCTGGACGGTGCGATGGAACGGGCGGATGCCGGCGCGACGGTCGCGCCGCCGGTTGCGCTGCGCGCCAACCCGGACCGCGATACGACGCGCCGGCTGTCACTGCCTGACGTCCGGGTCAGCGTGGATACGGAATTCGGCGAAAAATCAGGCGTAACGCCGGGATTTAAATTTGTCCGCATGGTATTGTTCATCGCCGGATACATGATTTGATAGGCCTCTGGCGTGACGAAATTCGCCACTGCTGTGCGCGCGGTTGCCGCGGCATCAGCCGCACCCGTGACAATCAGGGGCGCCAGAACAAGCAAAAAAATCAGAACCTTGGGCATTTGTCGTATTGTAGGAAGTTCCTGCGCGACGGGCAAGCACAAAATGCATTTTGAATTTGCATTTGATAAAAAGATTGTTATAATTTCCGAGGTTATCGGGGCGTAGCTCAGTCTGGTAGAGTGCTTGGTTTGGGACCAAGATGTCGCGTGTTCGAATCATGTCGCCCCGACCACACTTCGCGTCTGCGACGCTTCGTGTGGCTTCGCCATATCCTGTAAAGCCCGCGTCAAGTGGGCTTTACGTTTCCATTGACTCTGGTATGGAGTTCTAAAGTACTATTTTTGTGCCAAATATACTGCTTTTTATACAATGTCCATTTTTCAGGAGTCAATAAAAAACTTTCAAGTTTTAGATTTGTGTGCTATGATATAGTATATCAAAAAATCAAAGGATTTAAAATGACGAAGACAAAAAACACCATTTCTGAATTGGTTAATTTTGGAAAAGAAGCATTATTTTATACAGTTGTAGTCGGAGTTCTTGGTTTTTTAACAACATCTGTATGGGAGCTTGTCTTAAATTGGGGCGATTTGCAGTCTTTCGCTTGGGATTCTGTTCGCAATGTTACGCTTTATTTTGCGGGGGGGACAGCTGGCCTTTTTGCCGTTGTTGGCGGCGGCATAAAGTTAACCGATTTTATCAAAAGTAAATTTGGCAAGTCTGAAAAGGTAAGCTCGGTGTCCGTAAAATCAAATGAAAGACAAAATGTTAATACAAGACATTATTCACATACGGTGCAACGTTCGGCTGAAATAGACAAATCTTCGAATGAAATAAATAACGTTAAAAAATCAGGACAAAAATTGAAACAAAAACGACAAAGAAAATCAAACATATCTGGTCTGAATTTAATCCGTAACAAACTGTGGCAACGCGGTCGTTAAATATACGGATACATTAGATATATGAATTATGGTACGGCTAAGTTAGCAACTAACTGGTGACCATCCGCTTTCACTGCTTAAGATATGAAAAACAAAATCGCAGAATTATTAAAATTGACCGATGATGGTCAAATCGTTGCCAAGCTTCAAGAAATAAACGAATTATTCCTGAGGCAATATTTGCTGAATGTCGACGGAATTATTGCGCAGCCCCTGCAGGTAGAGGCGTACTATAATAATCCCGGCGTATTTGAAGACATGAATTCGCATTGTAATTTCAATCAAAAAAACAGATTTGGCCGGTTGTATTTCCACGGGTACCCGGCCCGCCCGGTGCGCGTGGGCGACAAGACGTGCTATGGCGTCGATATAGTCTTGTCGGATTCCGATGATTACTATTTATCGCTGTTATTAAAGCGGTCTTGCATCGGGAACGATGTTTTAACGCAAACCAAAGTTGATGCTGCACTGCGGGGGCACGGGGATTTGAATGCGGTTGTGCTGACCCCGCGCCAAGATAAGAAATCGGGTCCGGTGTTTCATATAAAACGCATCGGATTAAACAATCCGAACAAGCAATATCGTGATGCGGCTCTGGGCGCAATTATTGATTTGGACAAATATCCAACAAACGCATTCGCATATCCGCGCGGCGGCCGGCATCAGTTAATAAATAATAAAGAATAGAGAATAAAGAATAAATGATATGCTCGGTCTAAGTTCCCCTCCTGTGGAGGGGTGGCATGCGAAGCATGACGGGGTGGTTCGAGGCTTTTATATTAAGCTCTGATTCTCTAACCACCTCCTCGTCAGCCTTTGCTTCGCTACGGCGCGCCGGTACTACCCCACATGAGGAGAACTTGGACCGAACATCAAATGTTAAAAATTACCGAATATGATAATTGTTGACATTTATGAATTTTTGGCTAATATATTCCAGGTCGGGATAGGGGAAGAAAAACAAATGCGGCCTATAAAACATGAAAAGCTTTTATCTTCAATATCATCCTAATAACAGAGGTATTTGGGAACATGCCGATGCTTTGCGGTTGTCGGATATAACTGGAACCGCGCGGCAGAATTTGCTCTTGATTGGCGGCGGAAAATCGTCTGCGTCCGCGCTTGGCTGTATGACGCGCGCAAATATTTATAATGTGGATTTTGAGGTATACGCGGACAGCACGGAAAAAATCAGGCAGATACAAGCCGATTATACGGAATTGAACGCTTGTCCGAATAAATTTGATATGGCGTTGTCTTTATTTTGTCTGCCCATGTATGCCGTTTCAGAACGAGCGGTTAATTTATTCTTCCTGAAGACAGCATTAAACTTGAAACCCGACGGCCAGCTGCGTTTCAGTCCTGTTCTGGCCGGAAACTTGGAAGACAGAGAAAAGCATATTGGCAAAAACCTTGAATTTCTGGCAAGCATAGGCTTTACAGTTATTTTGGCATACAAACCGTACAAGAAATTAGAATACGATTTTCAAGAGGCGACGGATAAAAATGATTGCTGGACGGAATATTTCAATAATCTTAAAGGCGTGCATTATTTTCATTCCAATTTTGAAATACATCATGAATGCGCCGTTATACAGGCGCCAAGCCGGTACAACAAGGAAGTGTCAGATAAATTGCTTTGCAAAGAAATAGAGTCTGTAAATAAAAACTTCCCGGTTGAAACCTTTGAAGTTTATGCTGAAAACGGCAGTAGAATACCGTTGAATCAGTTGCTGCAAAACAAAAACGCGTTATTTAAATAGTCGTTTCAGACTGCGTATCCGCCCCATATCGCCGACCATCCGCTTGTCGCTTGCACGACGGGGTGGTTCGAGACTTCGAGATTTAACTCTGACTATTTATTCTCTATTCTTTATTCTCTATTTTTGCCTTGCAATAATTTTATATTATTCATATAATATCGGTGTCGCGGAGAGTTTCCGCGGCGAGGTGTCGAAACCTCTTTATCGGGCGTCATTGGTAAATATGGGGCGCGTATGCGCTTTTATTTTTGCCGTGATGAAACACAACTCCTGACAAGGTCAGGAGGGCACGCGAATATATTGAATAAGCGGCACAATTTCCTGATAATTGTTTCGAACCTCCTGACCACCAATTTTCATGGTGGTTTTTCATTTGCCGATAAAGGAGGCTTTGAATGAAGAAATCAACCATAGTTTTGCTTGCCTGGGCGTTCGCAATACAGGGTGCTTTTGCTGATATTAGTGGTTCGGATACTACCGGAGATTATACAATCTCTGGCTTCAGTAGCACGTCTCCGGCCACCGACTACTCCAATGGTATACATACAATTCAAAATACCAGTGACGGAAAGTACAGTACTGCTGGCACTTATAGCACATATAAAGGAGAAACAGTTTATTCTTATAGTGGTTATACCATCCCCAGTGATTTAACAGGGTATTATCTTCAAGATGTATGTGCCTCTGCAAGCGAAACTACTAGTTATGCAGAGACAAGCTGTAGTATTACGACTAATAATTCGAGTAGTATTCTCAATAGTGGCGAAACACGTTGTTTGTGCCGTTTAAAGAGAAAAAGTGATAATGTAAGTGCTGCCGGTTGGGTCTTCGACTACTCGTACGGCCCGGCCGCCGATTGCGCGGACTATTGTGCGTCCTATTGCGCGATCAACGCCTACAGCGATTCCGTCTTCCGGTCGGCGTTGCTCGCGGCGTTCGAGTAGCCCTGACGCCTGTCCGCGCATAGCGCGGTCAGGCCGTAACCGAGAGGGGGGATGGGGGGGATAGGTCCCCCCCATTGTTTTTTTATACTCTGTTTCGCAATATGTATCTTGAGTAAAAGGGATTTGTGGTCTTTTATTTTTCAAATCACGACTCACGAATTACGGACCAACAATCCCCACGATTTTTTTGCGAACAAGTTCGCTAAAAAAACTCCCTCCTTTATCAAGGTGGGAACCCGCACGTATCAAGGGGGAAAGGCGCACGTGAGGCGGAGCAGACCAAGCCGGCTCTTTGTCCCCTCGCTGACCCCCCTGTCTCTTCGCTGGCTCTTTGTCCCCCTCGGTAGAGGGGGATAGTTTTTGTTAGCGTCAGCGTTACAAAAACTTGGGGGATTCGTGGTTAAAACTGATAAAAAATCGGGGGGATTATTGGTTTCACTTATGATATAATTTTATCATGTCCAAGCTTACCAATCTTGCACGCGTAAACAGAAAGAATCCGACTGATTCGGAAAAGAAGTTATTTTATGCGCTGCGGGATTTGAAAATCGCGCACTTTCAGCGGCAGTTTCCAATAGGTGACAAATATATTGCAGACATAGCATGTCGAAAACACAGGCTGGTGATAGAATGCGATGGCAGCCAGCACTATACGGAATCTGGCTTGGCATCCGATTGGGCACGCGATGAATTTCTGCAGAGATATGGTTATAAAATCATTCGATTCAGCAATGGCGATATTATGAAGAATATAAACGGCGTGTTGTATGAAATATGTCGCGAGCTGGGGGTAGGGTATCAGTTTTAATCACAAATCCCCCAAATTTTTGTAACGCGCTTTGCGCGAACAAAAACTATCCCCCTTTAACAAGGGGGACAAGAGCCGAACCAAGGGGACAAGAGCCAGCTTGGTCTGTCCCGCCCCACGTACTGGTTCCCCCCCTTGATAAAGGGGGGTGATTTTTTTTAGCGAACTTGTTCGCAAAAAAATCGGGGGGATTATTGGTTAGTAATTCATGACTTGTGATTTGCAAGATAAAAGACCGCAAATCCCCCAAGTTTTTGTAACGCTGACGCTAACAAAAACTATCCCCCTTTAACAAGAGGGACAAGAGCCAGCCTGGTCTGTCCCGCCCCACGTGTGGCTTCACACCTTTTTTATCAAGGAGGGCAAAGCTCGCGGTGGGATATTGTCCCCCTCGATAGAGGGGGACAGATTGCCCGACGGCTATGCCGTCGCCGGCAATCTTGGGGGATTTATGGTCTTTTATTTTTTAAATCACAATTCACATCCAACGAGGTGGACGATTATAAGCCTAATTTTTTATCCCGGCTTTTCTTTTCAGCGATTCGAAATTCAGCCTGCGGCGCATGTTGTGCGAGCACGCGTGGCGCATCCATCCGTTCGCCGCCGCTATCTGTCCGCGGATCTCGTCCGCGCGTTCAGGCGGAATTTCTGGCAGCTTGCCGATGGCCAGCATTTTCTTTTTGATTCGTTTCATCGTCCTTTTGCGCAGCAGCACGAAATCCCGGAAATGTCTGTATCCCACAAAGTCCACGCCGTCGGATACGCGCGCTATCTCGCATTTCGAGAAAGTCAGCCCCAGCCGCCGTGCGATGAAATCGCGGATTTTTTCGCGCCATTCGCGCAGCTGGGCCTTGTCGTCCGCAAACAGCAGAAAGTCGTCGCAATATCGCAGATAGCGATTCGCGTGCAGGATTGACCTGACGAAAATATCCAGCTGGTGCAGATACAGGTTGCCCAGCCATTGGCTGCACAGGTTGCCTATCGGAACATTCCGCCCGCCCGGGACGGAATATATTATGTCGCGCAGTATCTCCAGCATCCGCGCGTCAGGCACCGACTGTCCCGCGATTTCGAACATTATGTCGTGGCTTATGCTGGGATAGAATTTGCGTATGTCGCACTTCAGAACGAATTCGCTTTTGCGCGCGAAATCCATGGCGCGCGCGCTGGCCGCGTGAAGCCCGCGCCCAGGAATGCAGGCGTACGAATCGCGGATGAATTCCCGCCGCCAAATCGGCGCCAGAATGTTCATAATCGCGTGATGGACTATTCTGTCCGGGCAAAAGGGCAGGATGTATATCGTGCGCTTTTTGGGGTCGGTTATTTCCATAGTGCGGTAATCTGACGTGCGGAATTCTCCGGCCGCGACGATGCAGCGCAGTTTTTCCAGATTTTCATCGGAATTTTTCATGAATCGCGCGACCGCCGGATTCTTAAGCCGTCCGCGCGATGCATTCGCCAGCGCGACCGCGAAGTTGTCCGGCGATATGAATTCATCCCAAAGCGCGCCGCCGGCCTTCATGAGAAAGTGAAGTATTTGTCTATCTTCACTATCTTGGCGCGGAACGGCATTTTGTCCGCGTACTTTTCACATTGGTCCATCAGGACCGCGCTGCCCGTGAACAGTATGCACAGCTGGCCGTCCATCTCGAACTGCAGATGCAGGCACATCGCGCCGATGTTGCGTTTTGACGCTATCGTCTTGTGCGCGCGGATTATCAGCGGCTTGTTCAAGATTTCTTCCATGCGTTTTTTCACGCCCTCCATCGCCGGCGATATTTCGGCGAAATCCGAAAATGAATGCAATTCCTGATTCATTACGTTTCCTTTTTGCTTTCAAGGCCCCGGGCGGCGTGATGCCGCGGCGGGGCCTTCCCGGTAATCGTGTTTTTCCGAACCGCCCCGCGTATATGCGGGACATACGAAAGGGCCGCGCGCCCAGCCCTGACAGGCTTTACATGGCGGCATACTGCCGCCGCCCCCCGGGTCGGCGAAACTTGTTTCCCGCAGGTATCGAACGCCGCGAGCAACGCCGACCGGAAGTCGGAATTGTTGTTGGCGTTGTTCGCGCAATTGTTCGCACAATTGTTCGCGCAATTGGCGGCCGTGCTGTTCGAGTTGTTGAAGACCCAACCGGCAGCACGCAACGCGTACGGCGAAGCGGCCCGCAGCCCACGCCGTTTCTGGCGCAGAAACATTATCGGTGAAAACAAACATCCGCGCACTCGGATTATTTTAGAAAAAGGAAATAAATCCAAAGATTTGTGTACAATAATTGGTAATAATGGGAAAGGTTCGCAATTTTTTGGCCTGATTCGCATGGCAATCATAAATCGGAAGCAGGGTATTTATCCGATAAAACCCCATTTCATATTCAAATGATATTTTCGAACGCAAATGACATAAAATTCATAATTCAATATAAAAAATATTGAAATTTTCATAAATTCCTAATAAAATGTCTTACATCGCATAAGGGTATTTCGCCATGAGTCGCACTTTTGATTTAGCCGACAAGCTGATTTATTATACTTTGGTTTATTTGGATAAAAACGGCGCAACCCGTATTTCCAAACTTTGCGATAATATGAAAAAAGATTTGAAATTCGACGACTGGGAACGGGCTGTTTATCCCAAGACCGGCAACGTTCGCTGGGATAGAATGCTGTTGTCGTTTTCGTTGGATTTGGACAAGGCCGGATGGATTGCGAAAAGACGCAAAGTCTGGGATATTACGCCCAAAGGCAAGCAGGCACTGGGCGAGCTGCGCGAACCGTCGAAATTGCGCCAGGAAGCGGCGCGGATGTATAAAATATGGAACGCTATCCCGCGTGAAGAGCTGCTGCGCCGCAAGGCGGCGGAAAAAGCTGCCAAAGCAAATGCGGATAATGCCGGGTTGGCCAAAAGCAAGCCATGAAAGTTTATCTGAAGCAGAATGTTTACGAAGCCGCGGTCGATAGAATCAAGTTTTGCTTTGATAATTTCGAAAATGTCCTTGTCGCGTTCAGCGGCGGAAAAGACAGCGGCGTTCTTTTGAACATATGCTATGGCTGCGCGCGCGAATCGGGAATGCTGCATAAAATGGCGGTTTATCATATCGACTATGAAGCGCAATATCAAAAGACAACGGAATATGTAACGGAAACGTTTAATTCGTTCGAAGGCATCCGAAAATTTTGGCTGTGCCTGCCTATATCGGCGCAATGCGCGATAAATATGCGAAATCCCGGCGTTTGGTTTCCGTGGGACAGGGAAGAGCAGGATATTTGGGTTCGTCCGATTCCCGAGCACGAGGCTGTGATTCATCAGCACAATGCCCCTTTTCACTTTAATGAAAGAGCCTCTGATTACGAGATGCAGGACATTTTCTGTCAGTGGTTTTCCAGGAAATACGGAACAACGGCCATACTGATAGGCATCAGGACGGACGAAAGTCTGGTGCGGTATCGCATAATTGCCAGCGACCGCAAAACAAACACATATGGAAATAATCAATGGATGACCGGCGTCGGGGACGGCTTGACTTACAAGGCGTATCCGATTTACGATTGGTCGACCAAGGATATTTGGACGGCGAACGCGAAATTCGGATTCGCGTACAACAGGCTTTACGATTTGATGTACCAGGCCGGCGTCAAAATCGATAATATGCGCGTGGCCAGTCCGTTCAACGACTGCGCAGTGACCAGTCTGAAATTGTACAAGGTCATCGAACCGGATACATGGGCGCGCTTGGTCGGCCGGGTAAACGGCGTCAACTTTTCAGGGATTTATGGCGGAACGACGGCTATGGGGTGGCGCAGGATACAGCTGCCCCAAGGGTACACTTGGAAAAAATACTGCCGGTTTTTATTGAATTCGCTGGACGACGACGTGCGCAGAAATTATGAGAAAAAGCTGAGGGTAAGCATAGATTTCTGGAAGCGCAAGGGCGGCGTTTTGTTAGAGAATACCGTTCGGGAAATCGAAAAATCCAAAATTTCTTTCAAAAACAAAGGACGCGTCAGCAAAATGTCCGACAAAGACGTGATTACGTTTAACGAATACCCCGATGATTTGGATATAGCGGATTTCAAAAGCGTGCCGACGTACAAGCGCATGTGCATATGTATCTTGAAGAACGATTATTTCTGCAAATATATGGGATTTGCCGCGACTTCGAAAGAAGTTCGCCTGCGGAAAGCGGCGATGGACAAATATAAAAACTTATGGTGTAAAAATGAAAAGCCCCGTTTATAGCGTGATAAGCGTTCCAGTCGAACAAATACAGGCGAATGCCTATAACCCGAATATGGTGGCCCCGCCGGAAATGGACTTGTTGTACAAAAGCATCAAGGAAGACGGATATACCATGCCGATTGTCTGCTATCGTCTGGCCGACGGCCGCTATGAAATCGTGGACGGGTTTCATCGCTATATGGTCATGCGCACTCACAGCGATATTTACGAGCGCGAAGGCGGAAAAATGCCCGTCGTCGTCATCGACAGGGACATATCCAACCGAATGGCGTCGACAATCCGGCATAACCGCGCCCGCGGTTCTCACAGCATAGAACTTATGGTAAATATAGTGCGGGATTTGGTCGCCGGCGGCATGTCCGACGCGTGGATTATGAACAACATAGGCATGGATACGAACGAGCTGCTGCGGCTGAAACAAATCAGCGGATTGCAGAGCCTTTTTGCCGACCGTGAATTCAGCAAATCATGGGTCGCGGACATTAAAAAGACTTATGCAAAAAAACAGTCCTGACCATATTATTCCGGAATATCACGAAGCGATTTTATAAGGTTCAGCGCGATAATCAATTCCCTGCGATTCAGGCTGCGAAGGGCACGGGCAGCTTCGATGAATGTTTGCGCGTCTTCTTCCTTGACGAAACCATTGGGGTCAAAGTCAATCAGCTCTGGCAATGGGACCCTTAAGGCATGGGCGACAGCGCTTAACGTGGTAATTTTGGCGTCGACTTTTCCTTGTTCGATATTAGAAATCGTATTTAAAATTCTCTTCGATGTGGCGGCAATATCGCCCTGGGTCATGCCGCGTTCTTTGCGAATAAAAGCCACTCTTGCTCCAATGCTATAGAGCAAATATTTATCATTGTTCAAACTCATTCGTAATCCTTTGTATTATGATACTAAGCCAAAGAACGCGATATTTCAACCTCAATCGCGAATGATATTGACATTTGCGGTTATGTGTTATTAAATGGGCGTGGCATCGGGGTGTAGCTCAGACTGGTAGAGTACTTGCATGGGGTGCAAGGGGTCGCAGGTTCGATTCCTGTCACCCCGACCACCGATTTTCGTTATCGCGCGCGAAGCGCACGATTAAGAAAATCGAGTGCCACACGAAGTTTTAACGAAGTGTGGCGAAAACTGAAAATTCAGTGTCCACCGTAGCCTTGGCGTAGGCAGACTGTTCGAAAATTCTAAAATCATCCTGTATTGCGGCTGTTATCGTTCAAAGCACGCTGTACGCTGGTTTCGCCTTTCCATTGACTTTCAGGCGATTTTTTGATATAATGCGATACACAAACAAAGGTGGATTTATCCGCCGTTTTTTATTTTATCCCGCGCACGGCCTGCGCGGGATTTTTCATATAACAAAAAGGATGAAAAATGGAACCTACTTATGTATCGGCTTTTAAAGGCTTCGGCAATAATGCAATGTATGTGGCAAGCGACGGAAATATTTATGAGCACAGTGGTGGCACAATTGCTTGGCGGAACAATAACCCTGGAAATTTGCGGGCATATAAATCCGTATTCGGGCGTGGTGCAATCGGTACGGGAGGCGGTGCAACAAAAGATGGGGTGCCAGGGTTTGCGATATTCCCAGACAGAGCAACCGGTTGGAACGCAATGGTTGGTTTGTTGTCAGAGCCCATGTATCAAAAACTAACGATTACCGAGGCCATTAGGAAATATGCGCCGGAAATCGAGAATGACGTGGAGGCTTATTTAAAGTTCTTGGAATCTAAAACCGGCTTTCCGCGTATGACGCCAATGAATAATTTGTCAAAAGATAACTTGATGGCGCTGGCGCAAGCAATGAGAATACATGAATCAAGCAAGGCGGGAAAAGTACGCCTTGTTCCGAAAAGCGAAACATACATTTGGGTGACAGCTGGCGACCACAAGGTTCGGCCCGAACACAACGCGCTGGACGGACAAGAAAGAAGTTGGTATGATGACCCGCATCCAGGTGAAGAATACGGGTGCAGATGCAGTGCCAAAGCAGTTGATTAAATATTTCTCAATCTTAATATTGTGCACGTCATGCGCTGGTGGGCTTGCGTATGATGGTTATGAAGAAAGCACGGATATTTGCAATGGTGATGCCATTTATGACTTTGATGACGGATTGCCAAAAAAACCGAACTTTTCAGAAGTTTTTAATGTGATGGATAAATCCTGCATTGTGGATGGGGTATCCAGAAAAGATACATTTTTTATCGATATGGATGCCGATAGGAAAAAAGAAAAAATAATCCGCGGCACTTATTCCCGTTGGGATGACCTGGGGTATTATTTTTATGAAATATATGCTGATGATAGAAAAATTGCTGATTTAAGAACGATAGATTCGGTTTCTGCTTCTTTGGAAGCTTATAGATTTCAATTGAATCCATTTGTATTGATAAAAGCGTCGCGTCCATCAAAAGGAAGCTGGTTCGAAGGTGGTTGGCAAAAGCCAACCCAGGCAAAAATAGAAAAATTCCAAATTATAAACGACAAACTGGAAAAAATATCCGAATCGCCCGGCGGCGTTCTGTGCGACGTCCGGGAATTGTTGTTATAACGCCTGAAAAAGATATATTCCTGTCAATTGAGACTAGTCCTTTAACGCGGCCAGGATTCGGCGCGCGGTGTCCAGCTTTTCATCTGAAAGGTCGCGCAGCAGCCTGACAGTTTCGACCCACAATTCCGAATCGCTTTTCTTGATTATGGCGTTGTGAAACTGCGCGAATAATTCAGACGCCGGAATGTTCAGCGCATCCGCGATGGCTATCAAAGTGCCGGCCCGCGGGTCGGCTAATCCGCGCTCTATGTTGGATATGGTGTTCAGCATTTTGCCGGACAAATCGGCCAGCTGTTGCTGACTCATGTTTCTATTTCGACGCACTTTTGCAATCCATGCGCCCATTTCTTTAGCAAAATATGCATCTTTCATAAGCGTTATAATACCAACTAAAATATGAATATCAACATATAAATGTGTTAAGTTACCCAGGTAATACACATTATACCATGGTAATTTTTGAAAAATATCCAGCTGATACAATCAGTTATTCCGAAATTTCCACTTGCAATCAGACAAATTTGTTTTAGGATCATCTGTGTACGCAAGTACTGATAATCCCAGAAGCCCAGGTGCAATGCCGGGATAAATTCTGGGATTAGAATTTAAAAATAAAAAGGGGAAGGGTATATCAACTTCACGGGCCGCGCCGGCATTACTATTGGCTGGTGAGACAGTCGGTCGCAAAATAAAAAGGACGCGTATTGCGCTCTTTTTTATCATATTGCGCGATTGTATGCCAAAATTAGAACCACCCTGATGGGCAGTTTGAATTTTGGCACGCTCGGCAGGATTCGAACCTGCGACCTGCGGATTAGAAATCCGATGCTCTATCCAACTGAGCTACGAGCGCGCGATGAGCTCGATTATACATGATATTTTTCCAAATTCCAATAAATTTTGGCATACAACCGGCGGATGAGAACCGTAAAGGTTCGATATGGAGTAGATTTCACAAACAAAGTGTAGTGAAATCGTCACGAGTGGAGAGGGTTCCCGCTGCGCCGTTGGCGCGAAAGAGGGGCCAATCTTGCCGATCGTGCCTAAAGTTCCCCTCTGGCGGAAGGGTGGACGCATAGCGGTCGGAACGGTTCTTTCGTGAATCGTAAAACAAATAAGATTAAAAATGTTTTAATTTCCTGTCAGTTGCGCCTAAATCTTTAAAATCTTGGCGCGGGGGTCGCCGATATTAAGGTATTTCAGACCCAATTCCTCGACATAATCCGGCGAGTAATCCTGAATCAATTTTATATGTTTCCGAAAAGTTTCCAGTTTCGCGGTCTCGCGGTTCAACTGTTCCTGTTCCGCGTTCAAGCGCCATATGTTCACGACGAACTTCTGGACGTTCACATCGCCCCAGAATATACGCACGAACATAAATGCGGCGAATATTGCGCTTAAAACGCCTATCTTGCCGCGAAAGCCGCCTGCCCAGGCGCGGCCCAGAAATCCAAAGAAATCTTTGATTTTTTTCCTCATAGGTGCAATTATAGCACAATGAATGATAAATTCCAAATTTTCGCCGCGCCTCTTGCTGGAATAACAGACCGGCCGTTTCGTCAGATTCTGCGCCGGTTCGCACCGACCGCGCGCCTGGTGACGGAAATGATTTCATGCCATTCTCTGGCCTGCGGGCGCAAGAATTGTTTGCGCAACTTTGACGATTATTTACCCGAAGCCCCAATCGGCGCGCAGATTTTTGGCGCGGACCCAGAACTGATGGCCGTCGCCGCCCGGATATTAGAACAGCAGGGCGCCCGCTGGATTGACATCAACATGGGGTGCCCCGTGCCCAAGGTCGCGACGCGGGCCGGCGCCGGCGCGTTTCTGATGCGCGACCATGCCTTGGCGGGCCGCATCATCAAATCGGTCGTCGATGCAGTCGACATTCCAGTATCCGTCAAGACCCGGCTGGGGTGGGACGACACGCACAGGGATTGGCTGAATTTAATCCGCATCGCCGGCGAAAACGGGGCGGCGTTCGCGACCCTGCACGGGCGTACGCGGGCCCAGGGCTATGCCGGGGCGGCCGAGTTGGGGCCAAAGCCCGCGGGCCTGATTCCCATTATCGCCAACGGCGACATAAAGACCGCAGAAGACGTCGCGCGCGTCCATGCCCTGGGGTACGACGGCGCGATGATAGGGCGCGCGTTGCTGGGCAAACCGTGGCTGCTGGGGCAATTGTCGGGGGAATACTCGGGAACGCCGTCCGATTCCGAAATCGCGGCGATTGTTTTGGAACATCTGAATCTGGTTATCGAATATTACGGCGAGCGCGCGGGCGTGCCATTGTTCCGCAAGCACGCGGCCTGGTATTCGTCGGGTATGAAGAACTCGGCCGAATTCAGAATCCGGGTCAATCAAATATCCGATAGAAAGGCTTTGGAATCGGCGATTTGTGAATTTTTGGGTTGCAACCGACGCCCGCAGGCTCTATCATTGAAATCATAAATCAAGGGGCGAAAGAAAATGACAGACAAGATACAAGATTTGACCGCAGCGCAGATGTTATACGAGGCCAGAACCGCCGGTCGGCGCAAACGCGAAATATCCACGATTTCAAGGCTGCTGTGCATCCGCGAGGAATATCTGGTCGCGCTGGAAAACGGCGATTACCATATGATTCCCGAAGTCGTGTATATTTTGGGCTTTGCGCGGAATTACGCGATGGAATTGGGCTTGGACCCGGACGAGGTCGTCGGCAAAGTCAAGCGCGAACTGGGTCTGGAGGATGAATTCGATTCGACCGATGCCGCGTCAGAGGC
This sequence comes from Rickettsiales bacterium, assembly GCA_031266915.1. Taxonomy (GTDB): domain Bacteria; phylum Pseudomonadota; class Alphaproteobacteria; order Rs-D84; family Rs-D84; genus JAIRLB01. The sequence goes on from JAISAB010000007.1 coordinate 58,879, forward strand.
GAAAGAAAACCCGCATCCGGCAATCGCCGCCAAAAAAGCAAAACAGGAAAAGACGGCCAATACCAGCCGCTTTGTCGAAATGACGTCGAAATATATTTACAAGCATTGGAAATGGCTGTTGGCTGGCTTGGTTGCGCTGGCCGTTATAATCTTTGTCGCTGTCTTTGTGGCGTCTTTGGGCGGTAAACAGGAAGTCGTCGATTCACAAGAAATCGCTTCGGTCGCGGTCAAGGAACCAGAGTACAAGCAGCCCGTCCGTGAAAAATTCGGCACGGAAAATGCCGCCGTGGCCAAGGTTATCGTCCAGGCGACACACGAAACCTGGCTGAAGGTCGAAGACGCGCGCGGCAACACCGTATTCAGCCGCGTTTTGGTCCCCGGCGATGTCTATTATGTGCCCGATGGCGACAAGTACAAGGCCACATTCGGCAACGCGGGCGGCGCGGATATTTGGGTCGATGGCAAACTGGCCAAGAAAATCGGCCCGATGAACACCCGTAAATCTGGCGTGTTGATGACACCGGATGCTTTGATGCCAGAGGACGCGCCACCGTCGGATGGGGATTCACAATAAAAACCATTAGTGAGTAGTGCATAGTATTTAGTTTATAGTGCATAGTTAACTATAAACTAAATACTATGCACTAATTGTTATTTGCTATCCGTTAGTGGTTTTGGGATTTTAAAAAGCTTGAAATTCTTGTTTTTTTGCTTATATTCAATGTTGTCGCGAACGTGATGTCCCTTTGCGGCGTTTTGATCCACAAGATATTCTGGCGGAATGCGGCGGCGTATTCCGCCGCAATGTCGCGAAAAAAACAGGGAAATTTGACACCCGACCAACAGGAAAAGCAACCGAAACATGAATACAATCAAAATACGCGGCGCGCGCGAAAACAATCTTAAGAATATAGACTTGGACATACCAAAGAACAAATTGGTGGTCTTTACCGGCGTGTCCGGTTCGGGCAAATCATCCCTGGCGTTCAACACTATTTATGCCGAGGGCCAGCGCCGGTACGTCGAATCGCTGTCGTCTTATGCGCGGCAGTTTTTGAACATGCAGAAAAAGCCCGACGTCGATTTAATCGAAGGACTGTCGCCCGCGATTTCCATCGAACAAAAGACGACATCGAAAAATCCTCGCTCGACGGTGGGCACGGTTACGGAAATTTACGATTATTTCAGATTGCTGTGGGCACGCATAGGGGTTCCTTACTCGCCGGTGACAGGGCTGCCTATCAAATCCCAGACGATCGCCGAAATGGTCGAATGGACGCGCGAGATTCCACCTGGCACCAAGATTTATATCATGGCCCCGCTGGTCCGCGACCGCAAGGGCGAATACAGAAAGGAAATCGCGTTTCTGATAAAGCAGGGGTACCAGCGCGCCGTCATAGACGGCGAGGTTTACGATTTGCATTCCGCGCCGGCGCTGGATAAAAACAAAAAGCACAATATCTTTGTAATTGTCGACAGGCTTGTTTTGCCACAGCGCGAAGAGCGCAGAGCGCAGAGCGAAGGTTCCGCCGCTGCGCGTCGTGGCGAAAAGAAAAATTCGAAAACCGCGGCCGCCGGCAATAACGAATCAGCTTCGACCTGCGCTCTTCGCTCTGCGACCTCTGACGAATGCGAAGCATTCGACAGCAGGCTGTATTCATCGTTCGAAGGGTCGCTGCGGTTGGTTCCGGGCTCGGTTCTGGTGCGTCGGCTGGACACGGACGAAGATATTTTATATTCCCAGAATTACGCCTGTCCGGTCAGCGGATTCACCGTGCCAAAGATAGAGCCGCGCCTGTTCAGCTTTAACGCGCCGATGGGCGCCTGCGCGGGCTGCGACGGGTTGGGCGTTCAGATGAACATGTCGCCGGATTTGATTATCCCGGACCCGTCGAAATCGATTCTGGGCGGGGCCATCGCGCCTTGGTCGCGCGGCGGAATGTTGTCCCAGTACGACCATTTGATGGAGGCCCTGAAGAAACAATACAAAATTCCGCTGGCCAAGCCTTGGCATGCGCTGACTGATGAGCATAAGAACATCATCCTGTACGGCACGGGCGACACCCCGGTCAAAGTCAACTGGAACGGTTTCGAATATGAAAAGCCGTACGAGGGCGTCGTTCCGAATCTAGAGCGCCGCTGGCGCGAATCGGAATCCGAGGCCATGCGCGCTGAACTGTCAAAATACCAATCCCAAAAGCCATGCCCGGTCTGTCACGGCAAAAGGCTGAACGTCCAGGCGCTGTGCATCAAAATCAACGGCATGGACATCATGGACGCGTCCGCAATGCCGGTCGACGATTCGTTGGATTGGTTCCGCGACTTGCCAAATCATCTGACCAAAAAAGAAAACGACATCGCGCGCATCGTCCTGCGCGAAATCACGTCCCGTTTGGAATTCCTGCGGAACGTCGGACTGGGTTATTTGACATTGTCCCGAATGGCCGGAACTTTGTCCGGCGGCGAGGCGCAGCGAATCAGGCTGGCATCGCAAATCGGCAGCGGCCTGTCGGGCGTTCTGTACGTTTTGGACGAACCGTCCATCGGATTGCACCAGTCCGACAACGACAAGCTGCTGGACACGCTGAAGATGCTGCGCGACAAAGACAACACGGTCATCGTCGTCGAACACGACGAAGACGCGATGCGCGCGGCGGATTACTTGGTGGACATCGGGCGTAACGCCGGCGCGCACGGTGGCAATATCGTCGCGTGCGGCACGCCGGACGACGTCGTCAACAACTCGGAATCTCTGACCGGGCTGTATCTGTCCGGTCAAAAGACGATTCCGGTTCCGAAAAATCGCCGCAATGGCAACGGCAAAAAGATTGTTGTCAAAGGCGCGCGCGAAAACAATCTGAAGAACGTGGACGTCGAAATCCCGCTGGGAAAATTCGTCGCGCTGACGGGCGTGTCGGGCTCGGGCAAATCGACGCTGCTGCTGGACACATTGTATCCGTCGATTATGCGGGCGCTGTACAATTCTAAAATCGAATCGGGCGCGCACGACGTCATCACGGGGCTGGAACACATCGACAAAGTCGTGGACATCGACCAGTCGCCCATCGGCCGCACGCCGCGCAGCAACCCCGCGACCTATACGGGCGCATTCACGAACATCCGCGACTTTTTCGCATCGCTGCCCGAGGCCAAGGCGCGCGGATACGGGCCGGGCCGATTCAGTTTCAACGTCAAAGGCGGCCGGTGCGAGGCATGTCAGGGCGACGGCCAGATTAAAATCGAAATGAACTTTTTGGCGGACGTGTACGTCGAATGCGACAAGTGCCGCGGCCAGCGCTATAACGAAGAAACGCTGGCCGTCAAGTACAAAGGCAAATCCATCGCGGACGTTCTGGATATGACCGTCGACGAAGCGTTCCGGTTCTTTGTGAACGTTCCGCAAATCGCACGCAAGCTGGAATTGCTGAAACGCGTCGGGCTGGATTATATCAAGGTCGGCCAGTCTTCATTAGACCTGTCCGGCGGCGAGGCCCAGCGGATTAAGCTGTCCAAGGAACTGTCGGCCCGCAGCACCGGACAGACATTGTATATCTTGGACGAGCCGACGACCGGCCTGCATTTCGAAGATATAAAAATGCTGCTGTCCGTTCTGCAGGAATTGGTCGACCAAGGCAACACCGTCGTCGTGATAGAACATAACCTGGAAGTAATCAAAACAGCGGACTGGATTATCGATTTGGGTCCCGCCGGCGGCGCGGCCGGCGGCCAGGTGGTCGCCGTCGGAACACCGGAACAGGTTGCCGCCAACAGCAATTCTGTCACAGGCAAATATTTGAAAAGATATTTGAAACCGGCCCAGACGGTCCGGGCGAAACCGGCGCGCGGCCGCTAGCAATTAATAAAGAATAAAGAGTAAAGAATAGAGAATAAATGATGTACTCGGTCTAAGTTCTCCTCCTGTGGAGGAGTACGGTCGAAGACCGGGAGGTGGTTAGAGAAATTACGGCTGCGTCGCACTTACTTTATGACTGGATTGCTTCGCTGCGCTCGCAATGACACAGTGGTGGGTATTGGGTATCAGGTACATCATACATTATCCATCTCCATTAATTGTTGACTGGTTTTACTTAACCCGGCCGCGGACATCGACCAGCATTTCCGGAAATAGATGACCCTGACCATTGTTGTCTTTCAGATAACGCGCCAGTATTTCCAGTTGTTCTTTTTTCTTTAATTCTTCTTTCTTGCCCAGCATTACTTGTTTGTACATGCATACTGATTCCGATTCGCATGCGTCGCAGTCATAGAATTCGACGCCCAATTTCCGACCGTCGTTCAGCATGCGTGCCAATGTGCCGATATTCGTAAAAACGTCTTTGGACGGCGTGGTCGGCATCGGTTTCTTTTTGCTGATGTTTCCCTTTTTGGTCGTCGTATATTTTGGCGGGTTGTCCAATGTTTTCTTGATGCCGTCGGCATTGGCCTTGAATACGCAGACAATCGTCTTGTACGGCAAATATATATCGTCAGGCTTGCATTTGCACACTTTCGTGACGATGTCGATTAATATTTTGGCAATGGTTTTTATCAGCGTTTTGCTCTTTTCCCAGTCTTTTTCATATGCGTCCTTGTATGAGACCACATCCAGAAACGTACCGTTGCCGGTCGCGATATTCCGCACAAAAAATTTCTTTTTCGGGTTGTATTCAAGACGCCAAACGCCGTTTTCTTTAACCTTGTATCCGTACGCTACTTCGATTTTCCAAGGGTCCTGGCGCGGGATTTTAAAGTCCTCGGATTTCAGCAGATTCAACCGGCGATAGCCCGGCTTGTACAATAACTTTTCGCCGGTGAATTTGAAATAAGAAACGATTTCCCTACTGTCCTTGTCGGTATACCAAGGCTGCAGATTCATCCCTTCGAAAATGTTTTTGCCCTGGTAAAAGAATTCGGGGGTTAGAAGGGTTTGTCTGTATTCTTCGTCGAAATACTGATAGCTGACGGTCGAATCATACGGATGCAGAACGCTGAAATCATCTTCTCCATACATTAAATACTTTTTCCCGTCATCGGCGCTTTTAAACAGAACGATATTTTCTTCTGGGAACCAACCATCATGGTGCATGTAATACGTGCCTTTGAACAGCGGCGCCAGCCTTTTGTTGCGCAGCACATTGACGCCGTTTATCATGCAGGCCTTTTTCGGGTCGTCGGGCATGAACATATCGGCACATTCGTCCGGCGTCGGAATGTTCCGGCCATCCCCGAAATAGATTTCCCGGAATGTTTTGTCGTCCAATTGTCCAAAATCTGTGTTGTCCATGGCTTCGCCCAATAGGTGTTTTTATAGATACTAAAATATTTTGTGTCAATTTGCAAATTTATTTCGACGGTCTTGAAATATTGAAAAAAGCGTGTAAAATAACATGGAAAAAAGGAGTCGATAAAATGGCATGGTTCGGCAGAAGCAAAAAAACAGAAGAAAACGCGAATGCGGCGAAGCTTGAAAAAGACGCCGCCGAAATGGAAAAAAAGATGCCGGCCGGCATGAAGGAAACCGCCGCCCGCATGATGTCTGGCCAATTCGACATGAACGATATGCTGGCCCAGCTGAAACAGATTAAAAAGATGAGCGGTTTCAGCGGACTGCTGAAAATGGTTCCAGGCATGGGAGCCGCGGTCGGCGCCATGAAAGAAAAAATCAAAGACGGCAGCATTGACGCCCAGATTAAAATCCTGGACGCGATGACAGCCGAAGAACGCGCGGAACCGGACAAGATTTTCGCAAACGCCAAGACGCGCATTGCGGAACACAGCGGCGCCGCCGTCCGCGACGTCGAACATCTGATTAAGCAATACCAGAACATGAAACGCCAGATGGCCATGGTCCAGCGCATGGGCGGAATGGACGCTATGATGGAAAAAATGCAGGGCGCAAAACCCGGCGGCGGCAACGCGCCCGTCGTCAAAAAATAAAACCAAAGACCGCGATTATGAATTACAAAAAGATTATCAAATTTATTCTGCCGAAGAGAATTCTTAGAATATCCCAGCCTGAGATAAATGATGACAATTGCAATGCCTGGCGTTTCGACGTCATGTACGAGGGCGGAAAAAAACGAAAGGTATTTGGCATGACGAAAAAGAATATCATGCGAAAATTCCAGCGATATAACGAAAAGAAGTGTGAAGTGAAACAAATGCATTTGATGCTCTTGGGCCGCAAGGGTGCTTCGCGCGGATAATGCTGGCCGCGGCGGCGCAGTCGCCGGAAGATTTGGTTTAAAATGAAAATTCTAAATAAGAAAATTGCGCGAAAGAAATCATCGGCCGCCTGGTTGAAACGCCAGGCCGGCGACCCGTACGTCGCGCGGGCGGCGGCGGATGGATACCGCGCGCGGGCGGCCTATAAGCTTATCGAAATCAACGAAAAATTCGACTTTCTGCGCAACGGCCAGGTCGTCGTGGATTTGGGCGCTGCGCCGGGCAGCTGGTCGCAGTATATCGCGCGTGCGTTTCCGAAATCCAAAATCTTCGCGATGGATTTGCTGGACATCAAACCGATTCCGGGCGTCGAATTTTATCAGGGCGATTTCACCGCGGACGAAGCGCTGCGCTGGCTTTGCCAGAAGTTATCAGAGCGCAGAGCGCAGGTTTCCCCGCTTCACGGCAGGTCGAAGAGCGCAGATGTTGATGATAACGAACCACCTGCGCTCTGCGCTCAACGCTCTTCGCTCTGCCGCGAAGCGGCATCAGCCGATGTCGTGCTGAGTGATATGGCGCCGAACACTGTCGGGCACAAACGCACCGACCATCTGCGCCAGATGGTTTTGTTGGAATACGCGCTGGATTTCGCGCTGCGCGCGCTGAAGCCGGGCGGGACCTTTGTCGCCAAGTCCTTTACCGGCGGCGAGACCGGCGAACTGATTCGCGAAATGAAAATGCATTTCGCGGCCGTGCATCAAATCAAGCCGCCATCGTCCCGCAAGGAATCGGTCGAAATGTTTATCGTGGCACAAGGGTTCAAGGAATCAATTAATGAAGAATAAAGAATAAAGAGAAGTAGGGGCGCATACTTGCGCCCTTTTTTTATTCCCCTCCAATGGAGGGGTGGCCGCGTCAGCGGCCGGGGAGGGTTCCCGATTGCCGCTATGGGGAACAAGATTTTTTCTCCCCCCTCTTGGGGGGGGAGTACCGGCGAAAGCCGGGGAGTGGGAGCTCCCCCCAGTCTCGCTTCCCCCTTCGCCAAGGCTATGGGGGACAAGTCGCGAGCCAGCCCCCCTCAAGAATGGGGGCAAATAGAACATAGCTTAATTTGTCCACGGATTGTTTGGTATGCAGAAGCTTTTAGATAAACATCACGGATGTCGGCTTTAGGCGGTTTACTCAATACCGAATCGGGCGCGGTCGACGTTGGAGTTATATGTTATCTCAGCATCCGACAACAATCGGTTATAAATTCGTATGGCATATATTTTTCCGACAAAGGGGGCCTGGTTTGTAGTTTTCGTTGTTATTCGACGGCCAATGATTGAATTCTCTTGCAAATTCGCATACCAAAAATTGGTGCCATCCCTTTCCGAAACTGGCGTCGCGTTAAGCATATAATCATAATTAAGCGCATTTGTCGGATATCGCACCGTATGCGTGTTCGGATTGCCGCCTTGGGCGCGGTCGGGCAGTTGTACCACTTTGCTGTTCGTGGTCTCAATATCGCCCGTGACAATCATCGTATTGTTGTTGTATAAACCGATAACGACCCGTCCGGATTTTTCTTGCAAAATAACACGATACATGTTGGGCATTGCCGGATAGGAAATAACCAGCTCTACCGTAACATTCGGCACGTCAAAGGACAGCGTCCCCGGCAGCGTCGCGTAATTGTTCACATTACCCGTGAATTCCAAATTATTCGCGTTCCAGGTCAGACTGCCGACAATCGATATGCTCTGCGATGGGGCGGCCAAGTTTTCCCATGTTGCGGCCGCGGCGTTATGACCGGCCGCTGTATTGTAGACGCCGTCGAAATTCGCCACCAGGCCGTCCTGGACATAGCTGTATGCGGTAAAAATTTGATTCGTGATTGCGTCGATTGCTTTTGTTGTGCCGGCAATATGCGTGTTTGGAACAGAAGAATAATTCGTCGTTATACCGTTCAACAAGAAATTCGCCCGGTCGACCACGGAATACAGGTAGTGAACATCGGCCACATTCTGCGGATTGGCCGCGTCAATCGGCACGGTCAGATTGTGTTTTTGCAAAATGGAATCATGGATGAATTTGACCGACGCGACATCGGCTAGAGATGGTGCGATAGAAAATAAAACGGCGATTGCTGGAAAGATGTGGAAAGTTTTTTTCATTGATTTTAACCCTTGTGTGAAAATAAAAGAACCGCCAATGAGACTGGCGGTCGGGTGAGTTTAGAAAATCATAATTAGAAATGACCCCGGGCGGTTTTCATCCGTTGGCGCAAGCGCGGTTTGGACTGTTATATGGCCGCCGGCCCCCCGACCGAGATATGTCGGGTGACACCACAAATGCATGCGAATGCGTCTGCGGTGCGGATTCAGTGCGCGAAACGCACTGTCTAATTATGGAACTTTCTAACGGTTCCCGAACCTGTGTCCCCACTGGTTCAGGTTGATTATATGACAAATCAAAGAAATTTCCAACAGGAAAACGAAAGTGGCGGCTGGGTATTAGGTACTGGGTATTTGGTATTAAAAACATTATCACCGAATTGTCATTGCGAGCCCGCAGGGCGCGGCAATCCAGTAATATTCAAATTAGATTCGCGAATTTATTAACCTGGGTCGCAGCGTCAAGCCCCGTGATGACCGCGCGTACACGCAGAATCTCTGTTTTTTATTTGCAATTTCCAAATATTTGAATTAGCATTACCCACTGTAGCCGGGAGTTCCGGTTACGAGGTCTAGAAGCCTCTCTTCAGTTTCGCGCCGGTTAATCCGGCCGATAAAAATTGCCCACGGCCCAAAAGGCCGGAGGGTTGGCGGAATATATCGAATACGCCGCACAATTCTGAAGATTGTTTCTAGCCTCCGGCCACCAAATTTTTTGGTGGTTTTTCATATGCTGAACAAAAAGGGGGGCAAAAATGAGAAAACTAGCAATCTGTCTGGCTGTAATCGCCGGAGCAATCACGTGTTCATATGGCGACACATTTAATAATATTTTCATGGACAGTTACTTTTTTAACGACGTATGCGATTGCGACCCCGTACAAGATTTTTGCATACGCGGCGATGGTGGCGAATTGTTTCTAACCGCATACGATGACAGCAAGCCAAATGAGGGAGACGGGAGCAAATATTTGTTTATCTGTCATTATTTTAGTTACGACAATTATGCAGCTTTGCTTCGTCTGCAGGATTTTAAGACTTCCGGCGCCAGCGGGTTTTGCGAAAGCAAAAGGGACGCGGTTCTGGTTTCGTTATTGCCGCGCTGCAATGAAGGAAAAGGTTATTCCGACGAAGGTCTTTGCTGCGATTTCGGTCAATCGGACAACAACGATTTTAGTAAATTTAATGATTTTGTATGCGCCCCGGGCGGAGAATGGAGCAGGTCCGCCCACAAATGCATAAAAGTGGACAGCTCCGGCAGTTGCTCTTGGCGCGGAGAATCTTATTCCGATTGCACCTGCAACAACGGATATTACCGTTCAAACGGCCGCTGCGTTGGATGCGACGAGGTTGCCGAGATAAAGCTTAAGACCGGCGGTCCGCTGGTTCCCGCAACGCACATGACATCGGTCAGTCCAAGAACCGCCGTCACGAATTGCAGGCTGCAAGCCGGCGAGTACCAAGATAAAATCGGCATGTTCGATATTTCTGCCGAGTGCGAGCTGAAGTGATTGACGCTGGGCAAGATATTGTGGAACGCCGCGCCATCGCTATTTTGCGCCCATTGCGGCGGCGGTGCGGGCCAGTTCGTCGACGCGTTCATTCATTTCATGTCCGGCATGACCCTTGACCCAGTGCCAATGGATTTTTATCGCCGCGGCGGCTGTGTCCAGCTCTTGCCATAAATCCTGATTCTTGACCGGTTTTTTATCGGCCGTGCGCCAATTGTTCCGCTTCCAGTTTTTAATCCAGCTCTGCATGCCGTTTTTCACATACTGGCTGTCGGTGTGGATTTCCAGTTCGGCGTGTTTTCTGGCGGCGGCCAGCGCGCGAATCACGGCCATCAATTCCATGCGGTTGTTGGTGGTGTCGGGCTCGGCCCCGCTGCGATGCGCGACGTTTTTCCCGTCGGTCGCGGCCCAAGCCCATCCGCCCGGCCCAGGATTCCCCAGGCAACTGCCGTCAGTCCAAATTTTTAACATAAGATTTGCCTTAAAATATTTTTTATCTGATTATTTTATGATATAATATCACAGATTTGAAACAGTAGCAATACCAGTGGTGGTTCGGAGGGGAACTTGTTCAATTCCAAACAATTGTCCGACATGTCCGGCGCCGTGCGCGCGGGTGCTTTGTACGCGATACGCAGCGCCGCGTCGGGCCACGTCGGAATCGCGCTGGGCGCGGCGGACATCATTACCGCCGTTTATGCGAACCATCTGCGCGTGGGCGCGGACGAATTCGTCTTGTCGGCGGGCCACGGCAGCGCGCTGTTGTATTCTGTGCTGAAATTGGCCGGGTATAAAATCCCGTCGTTAAAGACTTTTCGAAAATTCGGCGGTCTGCCGGGGCACCCGGAATACGGAATCGACGGGGTGGCGGCGACAACCGGGCCGCTGGGCCAGGGCGTCGGAAACGCGGTCGGCATGGCCTTGTTGAAGAAAATAAAAAAGGCGCGGCGTGAAAAAAATTCGGACGGTTTTATCTATTGCATGTGTTCCGACGGTGATTTGATGGAGGGCGTCGCCCAGGAATCCATCGCCTTTGCCGGCCGATACAAACTGAACAATCTGATTATTCTGTGGGACGACAACAAAATCAGCATCGACGGGCCCGCGCTGACGGATTTGAACGTCCCGATGCGCATGCGCGCGGCCGGCTGGGACGTCCAGTCGATTGACGGCAATGACTTCGATTCGCTCAACCGCGCGATGTGCGCCGCGCAAAAGGCGTCAAAGCCCGCGTTCATCCAATGCAGGACCGTTTTGGGTCTGGGCTCTTCCGCGGCTGGCCGCGCAGCGGCGCATGCACTGGAACTGACCGATTCGGAATTGCTGGAACTGGAGGGGCGCTATGCGACCGCCAACGGGTTAAAGCTGTGGGCAAAGGTCGCGAAGGTTAAACATCGCGTCGCAGAAAAAACCGAAATTGTTTTTCCTGATTTCAACATCGAACATCCGGCGTCGGCCTCAACGCGCGAATTATCCGGCAAGTGCCTGGAAAAATTGGTCGCCGAAAATCCAAACCTGCTGGGCGGCAGCGCCGATTTGTCGGTCAGCACCAAGACGCGTGTTTCCGCGCATCGGGACATAACGCCGGCTGATTTTTCCGGAAACTTTATCAATTACGGCGTGCGCGAACACGCGATGGCCGCGATTATGAACGGACTGGCGGTTTCCGGTTTCCGGCCCTATGGCGGCACGTTCCTGGCCTTCAGCGATTATATGCGCCCAAGCATACGGCTGGCCGCACTGTCCAAAATTCCGACAATTTTTGTCTTTTCCCACGACAGCATCGCCGTCGGCGAAGATGGTCCGACCCATCAGCCGATTGAGCAGCTGGCATCGCTGCGGCTGATTCCGAATCTGAACGTGCTGCGTCCGTGCAACGCGACCGAGGTCGTCGCGGCCTGGAAAATGGCGCTGGGCGCCGCTACTACGCCGTCGTGTATAATTCTGTCGCGACAAAAGTTCGCGCAAATCGAAACGCCGCCGCGGGCAGAGATAGAGCGTGGCGCCTATGTGATAAAAGCCGCCGCGACCAAGAATCCAAAACTGACGTTGATTGCGACTGGGTCCGAGGTCCCGCTGGCCGCGGCCGTTGCCGCAAAATTCAGAAGCGTTCAGGTCGTCAGCATGCCGTCGGTTGAAAAATTCCGCGCCCAGGACGACCGGTATCGAAACAAAATCCTGTCGGGATACGTCGTTGTTATCGAGGCCGGCGCGACATCCGCTTGGTTTGAATTCGCGGACGCGGTCATGGGCATCGACCGATTCGGCGCCGGCGGCGCGGCCGCCGACGTTTATAAACATTTTGGTTTCGACGCTGACGCGATTGCGGGCGACATCGCCAAGAGGGTAAAATGAAAATCGTCCGAGTAGCTTTTTTTGCCGCTTGCCTGTTTCCGTTGGCGGCCTTTGCCGCCCCGGCTGTTTCGCCTGATAAATTGCTGGAACAGGCTGTCAGAGGAAGAAACTCTTATGAAATAGGCCAGGCAATTTCACAGGGCGCGACCAATGCCGATATTCTTTTAAGGCAGCAGCTGGCGGCAACCCAGACTTTCAATTATTCCGTTGTGAAAGCATTGGCGGAAAACAGTCCCCGCGGCATAGACCCTGAAACTTTGAACAAAATATACGTTGACTTTGTCATTGGCGGCTGCCAGACCGGCGGCAACGGCGGCCGGCCGGAATTCGTCAAAAATATTTCGGATTTTTATTCATGGGACTATGCAAGGCGCGACAAGCGCTTTCGCGACGCCGCGGATATGCTGGCTTTTATGAACCCTGACCAGGCAAAAATCACCAGCGTCGTCAGCTGTGTCGCCGAATATGGCGGCGGCGCCGATTTTCTTGACTTCGCGTTGGAATCCGCGGAACGATACAAATCCGAAAACCTGAAGAACGTCGTCACGCAGATACGGGACGAAATAAAAAAACAAAAGGAAAAGATATGAAAAGTCATTGGAAAATTCTGGTGGTTTTTGCACTGTGTGGGACGGCGGCTTTTGTAATCACGGAAGTCTTTCACTATGATTTTCAAATGTCCGGCGTTGATACATTGTCCATTTTGGCGGCGATGGCGATATGCGAATTTCTCGGTTATTTTTGGAAAAAAGACGCTGGTAAAACCAAACAAAAAAAGTCGGTCTAGAAAAATGACAAATTACATTTTTACTACCACGTCCGGCGAAGAAATCCCGGTCGTCATGGAAACGCGCCGCGGGCTGCGCAATATAACGCTGCGCCCGCAAACGATTCCAAAGCGCGAAATTCATATTTCCAAGCCCTGGCTGTCGACGACCGGCTGCGCGATTCGATTTTTAGAGCAAAAGGGCGCCTGGATAGAAAAGATTTTCAACGCCGCGCCGAAAAAATGCAAAATTCAAGACGGCGATGTATTGGAAATTTTCGGCCGCCGCGTCCAAATACGCCACGACCCGACCAAACGATCGAATTGTTGGTTCCACTCCGAGGCCCACCCACGAAAATTTCCAATTTTCGCGGGGCCCGGGGTCGGGGTGGACGCGAACGAAGTAAGCGGACGGGGTGGTTTGCCAGAATTCGAGAATGGACCAAATCGCGCCGCCGCGCAACTCGCCGCCGCTCCGATGGATTGGACACTTGTCATCGGCGGCGCGCCGGAAATGATGGAACGGCGCGTCAGGGACTTTATCAAGAAAGAATTCCTGGCCCAGGTTAAGAAAATTATCAAAACGACGCCGCCGGAATTTCATCCGCCCCGATTGTCGATAAAGGACACGTCCAGCCGCTGGGGCAGCCGTTCCAGCACCGGTACGATTTCATTTTCATGGCGGCTGGCCTTCGCGCCGTACGACGTCATGCGCTATGTGGTCATGCACGAGCTGTCGCATATCAAGCACATGGACCATTCGGCGGCGTTTTGGCGCCAGGTTTCCGCCCTGTACGGCCCCGGCGCGGAGTGCGCGCGGGAATGGCTATCCCGGAACGGCCAGAAGCTGCATATTTATTTTTAGCGGGGTCCCCGCTATTGCAGGTGGCGGATATAATAAAAACGTGGCGGTCATCCTTTAACGCAGGATTTATTATGGCTGATAAAAGCACGCATAAAAATTATTGTGAAAATTATGATGGCACACTGGATGAATTGGCAATTAATATTGGCGAAATGACACATCAAGCGCGCGCAGAATTGTTTAAATCATTAGCAGACTATGTATCCAACCAACAAAATGATGATTTAAAGCGCGGTCGGATTAAATATGCCCGAATATTAAAAGAAATCGCGACTATGCTGGAAAGTATCGTAGAATCTGAATCACGCGCTTGGGATATTTGTCAAAGCCGGACAAAGGTTATTTCAAAAGACCGGTGATTTAAAAAGTATAAGCACCAAAAAACGTTCTTGAACTGCGGTTGGAAACATGATACAATTCCAGGGTGCAAAGAGAGGGAAAAATGAGATATAAAATATTGACAAATTTGACAAAAGCTCTGAAGCCCGCAGAAATCTACACACACACACACACACACACACACTTAAACATTTTCATGATTTAAAGGGTGCATGTAACAGTGCGCGGAGAATCCGCGTCTCTGTTGTTTATGCTCTGTTAATTGTTATTTGCGCGCAAAGCGCCGCGCGTGCGGATATTGCATCAAAAACCTATGTGACTGGCATAATAGCGTCTGCGGTTGCGGACGCAAAGAGCTATACTGATACGGGTCTGTCCGGCAAAGTTGGCAATACCGGGGACGAGACTATTTCAGGTATCAAGGTTTTCGCAGCCGCGCCGGTTTTGCCCGCAAAAAGCGGGGCTGTAACATTCACAGCATCGGCCACGGCCCCCGTCACAGAAAAACAGCTCTATGATACCGCGGACTTGAAACAGGATTCGCTGCCGAATTGCGGCAGTGGCAATTTCCTGACAAAATCCGGCGGGACGGCTGCCTGCGCCCAAGTCATCGGCGTATTTACGACGCGCGCGGACGCCGAGGTATGGGCTGTCCAGCATCCCGGGATTTTAGCGGCCTATCCGGCGGGTAGCTGAAAATGCGCCTTTGCGTTGCGGTATTGCTTTGTTTTTGCGCGGTGCCCGCCGCCGCCGGTGATTTCAACGCATATCTGCTTGGCAGCAAGTCGCCATTTTATACTGCGTATTCCCAATCCGGCGCGAATTATCATCTGAATAATCCCCATTCCTGGACCGGCAGCGACGGGACATACACCGCCACCGCGTCGTTCAGATACAATTCCAGCGGATACGGTCCCGGACTGGCTTTCGCAACAAGTGTCAGTACCGGCGCCAAGGACGGCTGGGTCGGAATGTGCGGCACGTCTAATTGGTTGCGATTGGGGCTGCCGCTGCCCAAAGTAATGGATAGGTTCCGGCTTTACACGCGCGCCAACGCCAACAACAATTTTGTCGAGGCGCCAAAGGGATTCACCGTCCAGGGCTCGGCCGACGGGTCGACTTGGACGACTATATACGACAGCGGCGGTGCCGCGCCCCCCGGGTGGCAAGGGGGATGGCATCAGCCGTCGTCATGGATGGAAATCGAGAATCCCCGGTCGTTCAAATATTATCAGCTGAATGTCAAAGACTGCGTTTCTGGGAATGTGGGTTTGCTCGGAATTGGCATGTGGGAGATTGAAGGGTATACGGGCGGCATGGCGAAAGTTATAAAGTACGACCCGCAGCAAAGCGCCATAGTCGAGATGAATCTGATTATGGAATAGGGCAGCAAAATTCGGTATGGCGAATCGCTGCACCGGTATTGCTTAACGCAGGAATAAAATCTTCTCGCACATTCTTTCCCATTTGGTTTTATGAGCGTCCATCAGGCTGTTCAAAATATCCGCTTGCCATCCGCCGCTTTCATGGTGCAGAATTTTTACAAAATTTCTCATAATTTCAAGATATTTAAATCGTGTGTTTTCAAAGTGTTCTATTTTCATATCCATATTAAAATTTAACAAAGCGTCGATAATTTTAGGATGGCGCAGCAAACGCGGGTCTTTCAATTGTTTTTCCGATAAATCCGATAATTGCCTGGGGATTCCAATATCCAGGCCGCTTTTCGGAACGCTGTAATATCCCACAAAAAATGCGGGACGTCCGTCAATTATACAAAAGGCGGGATGCTGGCCATTTTCGGACATCATGCAGAAATCGACTTTGCCTTCGGCGCCGTTTCTGCCGGACCAGCGGCCGTCATCATGCTGGCGAGCAATATGGTAGTTTACGGTCGCTCTTTCGCGGAATGGTTTTTCTTTTGCAAATTTTTCAAGTTGTTTTCCTGACAGCAATCCCGGACAATCCACCAAAGTCGTGAATACGGCCGTCAGGTAATAATCAGTGGATTCTAATTTCGGAAGATCCCTGATGCTGTCGGTTTTTATAAATGTCAGTCCGTCGCCAACCAGGGCATTTGCAAAATCTCCGATAGTTTGTTCTTTATGGACTGTATACGGGTTCTTGCGAAATCCCGGATTGATGATTGTTCCCAGGTTGAAGTATGTCCAAGGATAACCGATTGCATAGGAATAACAGTTGCTCTGATATTTCATCAAATCCGAATTCCACCAGTCGAACCAGCCGGTCGGGTCTTTGTCATAAAATGTTTGCGGGGCGGATAACATTGTCGGGTTTCCATGGTTTTCAATTATCGGAATTTGGCACGAAGTTCTTCGCGCAGCGCGGACAGGGCCAGTTCCCAGCGGATTCGCGCCAACGATTTCACGCCGCCACCAGCCGTTTTCCAGGTGGTTCTGATTTTGCGTCCGCCGTTGTTTGTGCCCAATATCACGGTGCCGTCATAGCGGAAATTCATAACAAGATACCCCCTGCGGTCAATTATTTGAAACTGCGGTGCCACGGGTTCCTTGGCGTTTTTCAGCTGGTTCCCGCGTCCGGCCTTAATCAGCGTGGCGGTGCTCTGTTGCATTATATGCGTGTCGTTGACAATGGTCATTGCTTCCGGCCGAGCCTGGTCCGAAATGCTCATTATCATTTGGTCGCACCGAATGCCCAATAATGATAAACGCTTGTTTAATTTCGCCACCAACGTCGCGTCCGATTCAAATCCCGATGTATGAAACATGATGCTGTTGTCACGGTCTTTCGCCAGGGCGTGTATGGTGTCCGCGCAGTTCTGCAAGCTGTTTTTATGAAATCCGTCCAAAGACATCGATAGCTGGAAAGACGGTTTCGGCAACGTTTTTATACACACGTTTTGTTCAGGCATTTTGGTAATCGCGGCAATAGATTTCAAATCCGAAATGATTTTATCCTTCAGCGGCGTCTGCATCCAATACAGATTGCTTTTTATATCCGCCCCAATACTGTTCTTTTTGCAAAAGGTTAACAGGTCCGGAACATAATCGGCATGCTGCGTCTCATAGCTGGTGAATATCTCGCCGCCGGTGAATACGACCTCTCGAGAGAATTTTCGCATCCAAGTTGCCTGTGCGATAAGCAGTTTGATAATATTGGTGTCGATAAATTCGCGCGGATTTTCCGGGCACGCATTCTCGATGCAGTGTTTGCAGCGATACGGACAATGGCCCGTAGTTACAAATCCCATATAAAAGGGTCGGCTTAGTACAAGTCCGGTAATGGGTAAAGTTAGTTCAAGTAAAATATTCATATTATGTTCTCTGGAGTTCAATATTAATACAAAATAGTCATTTGTCAATAATTATTAGTAAGTGGTGTATGTGCGCAGATTTTCAGTTACAAATTAATAGAGCACAGATAACAGTTATTAATTAAGAATTAAAAAATAAGAATTAAGAATATTATTCCAGAGTGTGTCATTTCGAGGGGCGTCAGACCTGCGGCAATCCAGTAACACCACCCCCACCAGACACGCTCAGAGGACCTCGTGCACCCCCCGCCGCAGGCGGGGGTCCATTGTGTTTATCACGCGGGCATTATTCACAACTTGAACACAATGGATACCGGTTCTTTTGAAAAACAATTAATAATTGTTTTTCAAAATTCAATGCCGGTATGACGGTAAGAGAAAAGTTTGCGTTTCAAAAAATAATTTTCTGACATTTTAGCATTTTATAGAAAAAATCATATTGCAAAAGACGCGTTGATTGGATATAATTTTCTTGTCGCAGGGTGTTCCTGCGACGGAGTGTAGTAACTCCCTTATACTTGGCGTTGCGGATGCGTTCGCAATGATAAAAAGAACTC
>JAISAB010000018.1 GCA_031266915.1 Rickettsiales bacterium
CACTCTTTCCCTACACGACGCTCTTCCGATCTAGTTTATAGTGCATAGTTAACTATTTCACTAATCACTAAGCACTATAAACTAAACATTACTCACTATGCTCTACTGGTTATTTGACAATTGATGATACCGCGAGTATAATTATACCATGAAAAGACACGACCGTATTTTGTCCGCTTTTACATGGTGGCGCTAGGCGCCGATATTTTCCGCGCATTTTGCGCTTTCATTTTTCATATAAACGAATTAATATTACAACAAGTAAAAGGTGTTTCAAACATGTCAAAAAATATCATTCTAACCGGAGACCGCCCGACGGGCGCGCTGCATATCGGGCACTATACGGGCGCGCTGCAGCGCCGCGTCGAAATGCAGAACAGCGGCGATTACAAAACCTTTGTGATGATTGCCGACGCCCAGGCGCTGACCGACAACGCTGAAAATCCCGCGAAAGTCCGCGAAAACGTGCTGCAGGTCGCGCTGGACAACCTGGCCGTCGGAATCGACCCGGCCAAATCGACAATCTTTATCCAGTCGCAGATTCCCGAACTGACCGAGCTGACGTTTTTCTACAGCAATCTGGTGACGCTGGCGCGGCTGCAGCGCAATCCGACGGTAAAATCCGAAATCTTGAACAACAAGGAAAAGTTCGGCGCGTCCGTGCCGGTCGGATTCCTGACTTATCCGATTTCCCAGGCGGCCGACATAACCGCGTTTGACGCGGACACCGTGCCCGTCGGCGAAGACCAGATGCCGGTAATCGAACAAACCCAGGAAATCGTGCGCAAGTTCAATGCGACGTACGGCGAAACGCTGGTCATGCCGCGCGGAATTCTGGCCGACAATGAAAACGCGCGGCGCCTGCCCGGAACCGACGGAAACGCCAAGATGGGTAAATCGCTGGGCAACGTGATAAACCTGGGCGACGACGCCGACGCGATTGCCGACGCGGTCAAGAACATGTTCACAGACCCGAATCACCTGCGCGTGGGGGACCCTGGAAACACGGCCGATAATCCGGTGTTCGTCTATCTGTCCGTGTTCGCGCGGCCTGAACATTTCGCGGCGTTTATGCCCGAATACCGGGACTATGCGGAAATTGCCGCGCACTATGAGCGCGGCGGGCTGGGCGATGTCAAGGTCAAGAAATTCCTGAACGAAGTATTACAGGAAACTCTGCGCCCTATTCGCCAACGCCGCGAATTCTTTGCCCAGGACCAGGGCGCCGTTATGGAGATGCTGCGCGCGGGCTCAATCGCCGCGCGCGAAGTCGCCACACGCACGACCGACCGCGTCAAAAAGGCGATGAAGCTGGATTATTTCAATAATGCTGACGATGCCGTTCCGCGACACAGATTGACCGAATTGGAAGAAGATATTCAGCGATTGAGCAAGCTTAAATAAACCGCCGCGGTCGAGCGCGGAGTTGTCGAATGTAACATCAGAAAACAGGAGGTAATCATGCATATCATGACAAAAATATCGTTTCTGTTGATATTGTTTATTGCCGTCCTGGCGATAATAAAATTCATACGGCATCGGTTTACCGGGGCGAAATAAAATTTTAAACCAAGGAGAGAACAATATGAAAAAAACACTTGTCTGGGCGGGCACCGTCGTCGGCGCCGCGGCCTTTTTGACACTGGTATTCAATTACCTGGAACCGACGCACGACGCGCGCGTCGTCGCGGTGTCCGGCGAATGCCTGACATCCGCGCCCAAGGACCGCACAGCCGTCACGCTACGCGTACAGGCGCTGGACCGCAGCGCCGCCGTTTCAATGAAACAGGCGACCGATAAAATTACGGAAATCACGGACTTTTTGAAAACCCAGGACGTCAAAATGCAGACGACCCGGTTTGAATCTTACGAGAAAACCGAATGGGACCGCGAGGCCCAAAAATCCGTCGCGCTGGGTATCGAGACGACTATCGCCGTCGAGGTTTCCGCCGATAAAATCGAATCCGTCGAGGCGGTCATGAACAAATTCGCCGGCATGGAAAATGTCTATTCCGAAAACTTCCGCATGTTCACCAGCGCCGAAACGCTGAAGCCCATTTTGGAAAAATGCCTGGGCACGGCCGTTGAAAACGCGCGCGAACGCGCGGCGGCGCTGGCCGGCGGTGACGGCAAAAAAGTCGGAAAACTGATTTCCGTCGAATATGGCGCGGGTGGCGGCGAAACCGTCCGTCCGTCCAATTTCCTGCGCGCCGCCAAGGAAGTTTCCGCGATGGATATTTCGACCGGCGGCGGACTAGTTTCCAAAGACACCGACGTTTCTGTATCCGTGTCCGCGGTGTTTGAAATAAGATAATTCGTAATTGGTAATCGGTAATCCGATTTTCCGATTACGGATTACGGATTACGGATTACGGATTACGGATTACCGACTATGAATAAAACAATCGTAGAATTTATCGACTATCTGTTGAAGACGAAGAACTATTCGTCGCACACGGCGGTCGCATATGAAACAGACATTCGCGACTTTGTGCGGTTTTATGAAAAGTTTTCGGGCGCGGATGTTTTCGCATCGGATTTGTCGCGCGTGGACACGATTGCTTTTCGTTCGTGGCTGGCGGACCGCCAGAGACAAAATCTGGCGCATAAATCCACGGCACGCGCGTTGTCTTCGGTCCGCGCGTTTTACAAATATCTGAATAAGAAGCACGGTGTTAAAAACGACGCGGTGGGGTTGATAAGCTCGCCGAAAGTGCCGCGCAAATTATCCAAGGCAATCGACGCGGCCGACGTCGAAAACATGAAGGGTGCCATCGACGCGCTGGACACCGCCGAGCCCTGGATTGCCGCGCGCGACTGGGCGCTGGTCGTTTTGATATTCGGATGCGGCCTGCGTATTTCCGAGGCCCTGGCCCTGACCAACGTGGAAGTAAGAAACCACCCGGACGTCCTGCGCATTTTGGGCAAAGGCGGCAAAGAGCGCCTGGTTCCCGTTCTTACCGTCGTCAACGATGCAATTGGCAAATACATCCGTCTGCGCCCGTTCGGCCATGATTCGAACGATACGTTGTTTCGCAGCGCGCGCGGATTGCCGATGTCCGCGCGCATGGCTGAAAAAGTGATTGAAAAGCTGCGTCATTATCTGCAGCTGCCGGACTATGTCACGCCGCATGCGCTGCGTCATACGTTCGCGACCGCGCTGTTGACAGGCGGCGCGGATTTGCGTTCGCTGCAGGAATTATTGGGACACTCTTCGCTGTCGACGACCCAGCTGTATACCAAGGTCAATATGGCGGAAATCA
This sequence comes from Rickettsiales bacterium, assembly GCA_031266915.1. Classification (GTDB taxonomy): domain Bacteria; phylum Pseudomonadota; class Alphaproteobacteria; order Rs-D84; family Rs-D84; genus JAIRLB01. The sequence continues at coordinate 3,264 of JAISAB010000018.1, forward strand.
GCAATATTTACGCGAACGCGCATCCGCGCGCGCATCATCCGAAATGACTTACGCCAGCTGATAAGCGGTTATCACCGCCTTGTTCACGTTCACGGCGATGACGCAATAATACAAATGCATGTTCGTATTATCGAACAAATAGAATACGGCGAAATCTTCCCTGCCAAAGCCGATGTCTCCACTTTGGCTGTCGGGATTAAACGAGCCACCGGATTCAATCTTGGCGTTTCTTTCCTCGTGCGTGACCGTTGAATCCCAATATTGCCTGAATTTGCTGGTAACGACGATAGGGGCGCCGGTTTGGTTAACAACGCGCACGGCCCAATCATTCGCGCTGGACTGCTTTATCAATTTGAACCGCAGCCCGTTGATGGCAACGGAAATCTCGTCGCCGGTCGCGGCGTTGGTTTTGGTCGCGGAATATATCGGAATGTTCAGCCCGTTGTCGCCCCGGTCGCCCTTGTCGCCTTTTTCACCCTGGGGACCGGCGGGGATGCCGGCAATCGCGGATTTTATCGCGCCAAAGACGGCCTTGGCGCTGGGGTACTGGACATCCGTGCTGGTGTCATTCAGGCTTGTGACTTTGTTTGACAGCAGCTCGTTGGCTGCGATCAAGTTCAGAACATACGATTTGGCGGCAATCTCCGCATGGGCCGAGCCGCAAAATAGGGACAACAAAACAGATGACATTCTCGTCATTTTTAAAGACAAATCCTAACCTCTTAAAATTTTATTTTGTGGTACAGACAGCCTAACAGACTTATCCGGCTTTTCATAGCAAAAAATTCTTATCCGGAAGTTTTTATTAATTAAAACTGCATTTATCAGATAATTGTTCCCTGGCAGCGGCCAAGGTATTCGGACACAGGCCGTCGGCCGGCATCACGTCATAGCAATCGAATCGGCTACCAGCATAACTGCAGGACAGCGCCGCAAGCGAATCATCGGATGCGAAATACTGGACCTGATAAAAATTTTTGCTGACGGTCTCATCCTTGAACGCGAAAGCAACATCTTTCAGCACCGTCATGACCGAGTAAACAAACAGGTCCTGGTTCGCGGCATGCGCGAATTCCAGCAATTCGCACGAATCCGCGCGGTCATTGATATTCTCGGCTTTTTCCATCGCCGCCTTGAATGCCAGGGCCGTTTTCCGGTCATCCACAATCAGGCTGTAATTCGCGTCTTCGCGCGCGAACAGGCACTTGGCCTCAAAAAACATCGCGTCGTTTTCGTACAAATAATGCCTGACGCCCAGATACGCGCCGACGCACAAAACAGCGGCGGCAACGGCGACGACAATCCATTTGTATTTTTTCAGAAAACTTTTCATTATTCAATTTCTCTGGTTTCGCATTTGTCCGCCAATTCCGACCCGGCCTGAGCCTGCGTTTGCGGACAGGCGGAAAAAGGTTCGTCAGTGAAACAATCATAGCGGATGCTTGTATAAATGCACGAGTATCCGACAACGTCCCCGGCCATCGTCATAAATTCTATCTGGTAATTGATTCCGCCCAGCGGATTGTGAATAAACGCCGACGCGACGTTTTTTCTGCGCGACATTATTTCGAATGTCCGGGCGTCGGCGCCGCCCAAGTATTCCCGCACATCTTCGCAAACGACCGACGTGCCCAGACGTTCGGCGACGGTCGGAAAGCTTTGCTTGAATTCCCGGGCGGTGTTTTTGTCCTTAATCACAAAATCATAGTGCGATTCGCCGGCGGCGTAAAAGCATTTCAATTCAAAGAACTTTTGTTTGGGCAAAACCCAGAAAACCACCGCCGCCGCGACGGCCGCTGCCACTGCGACCGAAATGGCAATCCATTTATGTCTTTTGATAAAATTCATCCGCGTACCTTTCCTTTTCACCGGCAGTATATATCAATTCCGACATTCATGACAATAAAAAAACGGGACCATGCGCCCCGTTTTGAATTTGCCGGACGAAATTAAAATTCAACCTTGGGCGCGGCATTTTCAGCCTCGTCAATCTGGAAGAATTGTTCTTCGCGGATTTTGAATATGCCCGCGACGATATTGCTGGGGAATTGCTGTATGGCGGTATTCAGGCCCATAACGACGGTGTTATAGAATTGGCGCGCGGCCTGAATCTTGGTTTCGGTATCGGTCAATTCGCGCTGCAGTTCCAAGAAATTTTCGTTGGCGCGCAATGTCGGATAGCTTTCGGACAGTGCGAAAATGCTTTTCAACGCGCCTGTCAGCTGGTTTTCGGCCGCGGCTTTGCTTTCGGCCCCATGCGCCGACATGGCGGCGTTGCGGGCGGCGATGACGGCCTGCAGAGTTTTGCTTTCGTGCGCGGTCGCGCCTTTGACCGCGTTGACCAGATTAGGAATCAAATCGTACCGGCGTTTCAGCTGGGTGTCGATTGTGGACCAAGCCTCGCGCGATTGAGTTCGACGCGCAACCAAGCCGTTATAAACCGAAACAATATACAATAATACTACCGCCGCAATGGCAATTGCCGTCCACATACAGAACTCCTTTTTGTTTTATTCGTACAGCTATTATATAATCCACAGCAACAAAATCACAAGAAAAAAGATTTATGATTTACGGATTTAAGATTTATGATTTGGAGATGAATAGCTTTACTCTGTGAATCAATAGAAAGAAACTCTTAATCACCAAATCATAAATCTTAAATAAAAGAAACCGCCCATTGGGCGGTTTTTTTACTTCTTCCAGAATGCGAATCCTGAACGACGCTCGCCGCGATCCTCGGACTGGCCGCCATGGCGGTCATCCCTGGGGCGGTATGTGCTGCGACGTTCTTGAAACTGTTTTGCTGATTCTTCATCACGCTTAATCAACTTCAATACAGTCACCGACAGCTTTCCGTTGCGCGGCTGCACTTCCTCTTCGAACTCGACAATATCGTTTTCATTCAAGAATCTGATGTCCGCCGCTTTCAAGCTGCTGGAATGAACGAACACATCTTCTATGTTTCCATTCTCGTTGGGAGAATCCGGGGTGATGAAGCCGAAACATTTCTTGCCGTTATACCATTTTACTTTGCCTTGACGCATAATCTTATTCCTTTGTTATGCTTGTTACAACTTCTGTGCAATACAGAAGTCTGTATATATTCTGCACCATAAAAACATGTAAAGCAAGAAAATAACAGCGAAAAAAACAAAATGTCGGAAAAGATAATTTTCCTGATAAAAATCATAATTTCCGACAGTTTTCAGATTATGCGCCTACGCGCCGAAGAATCGCCAGTTTCCACCGTTCGCGCGGCATTGTCCGGCCGCGGGCACGCTGGTTTTTCTATTGCCCGCTCTATTTTTCTTCCGGCAGAAATCCGCCCGACTGCATCCGCCACAGACGGGCATAGGCGCCGCCTTTTTTTCGAATCAGCGCGGCATGCGGACCTGATTCGATAATCCGACCCCGGTCGATAACCACGATTCTGTCCATATTGCGCAACGTCGACAGACGATGGGCAATCGCGATGGTCGTGCGGCCCTGGGATAGTTCTTCAAACGATTGCTGGATGACTGCCTCGGTTTCGGAATCCAGCGCGCTGGTCGCTTCGTCCAGAATCAGAATCGGAGCATTTTTCAGAAACGCGCGCGCAATCGCCACGCGCTGTTTCTGACCGCCCGACAGTTTGATGCCGCGGTCGCCGACCGTGCTGTCGTACTTTTTATCGGTCGCCATAATGAATTCATCGGCGGCGGCCCTTTTGGCAGCGGCGCGAATCTGCTTTAAATCCGCCCCCGGTTTGCCATAGGAAATATTGTCCGACAAAGACCTGTTGAACAGTGCCGGTTCCTGGGGAATAAAAGTGATGTTCGACCGCAATGAATGCTGAGTGACCGCCTTTATATCATGGCCGTCGATGTATATCGCACCACGCGACGGGTCATAGAATCGCATCAGCAAATTGACCAGCGTCGTCTTGCCCGCGCCGCTGGGGCCGACCAGGCCGACCTTTTCGCCGGGTTTTATGCTCAGCGACAAATCATCCAAGACTTTCTTGCGGCCGTATTTGAACGTCAGGTTCTTAATCTGAATTCCGCCGCGCGATACCTTTAATTCGGCGGCGTCCGGCGCATCGGTGATTTCAATGGGCTTAATCAGCTCGCGATAAGACTGCTGCGCGCTGCCGATAACGTCCACCAGATTCGGAATGCGGTCCGTGATGTTTGAAATGGCGTTCATGACCGTCATGTAAACCGACATCGTGAATACGATTTCGGACACCTTCATCTCGCCCGCCAGAAATAATTTCGCGCACAACAGCAACGTGACCCCGAACAGCAAGTCCCAGACAAACATCGGAATGACCCAGAACAGCCGCTGCATCAGATTGACCTTGATTCTGTCTTGGATTGTGCGGTCGCGGATTGGCTGCAGATACTTTCTTTCCGATTTGGCGCCCGCGAACAATTTTACAATCGAGAAATTCGAAATGCTGTCGATAACCTTGCCGGACAGCGAACTGGACGATTCCGATGCGGTCTTGGATGCTCGGTTCATGGGTCTCATGCGCCATATGCTGTACAGCAGACGAAACGCGAACGCAATTCCCAACACCAGCGCCACCCAGGCGTTGACATTCATCACCATTCCCATGTTCAGCGTGATTACGACAACCGCGGCGAATATGCCGGCGAAGTCTTCTAGCATATCGAATCCACCCATAATATAATTCGACTGGGAATTTATTTTGCCTGGAATACGGCCCGTGTAAAACGACATCGACTGGCCGTGAACGTAATCCAGCAGAACCTGGCTGATTTCATTTCTGACCCTGGGCGACCAGTGCCCCCGCAGCCAGGCGCGCGTCACAGACATAACGTCGATGACCAGCCAGATGCCGATAATCAGGCCGACCGTCGGCAGCGCAAAGGATAAGAAACCCGCCCCCACCGGCGCAGGATTTTCAAACATGGCGACAACCCATCGCTGCGCGGTCGGCCAGAACACGCCGTCCGCAATGCGCACAATCAGATACAGCACCAGCCACGCCGACAACATCAGCGCGAACGGCCTGACCGCGTAACGCATATAAAAACCGATTAGGCTTTTGGGCAAATTTTTCATATTTTGACGTCTCCAAACCACCGTTTGGATTAGCGGTTTTTTGGTCTATAAAATCCCCGGATTTCAGGGATTTTTTCTTTTTATTTTTGATTAATCCAAACGGTGGTTTGGATTAGACATACTCAAACGGCCGAATTGTGCCGGATTTCCGGGGAAAAGTCAACATACAAATAGTCATTAGCCTTTAGTCAGTAGTCATTAGTTAATGTGTTGCGCAACCTGTCCACCGAAGCCTTGGCGAAGGTGGAAGCGCGACGGCTTTATTAACTACTGACTATAGACTACCGACTATTGACTACTTTTTATAGTATCTATGCAGTTCGTTCATAACGAAATTAAAGAACTTTCCGGGAACGCCGGGGCAATTGATTTCCCAATTTCCATTGCTGTATGGCACCGCAGAAACCAAGATAAACCTGGTCATCCATCGAAAGATTTCTAATTCCTGGACCGGGGTCAGCTTTGCGGGCGCGTTCGGAACGTGAAAAACCTCGTTCTCGACGGCGCTGTCGACCTTGTTGATAATCGCTTCGACTATTTTGGCCGGATAATATTGCTTTGCGATTTTGGGAAATCCGTCGAACATGGATTCGCCGCCGCGCTGGCTGTACAGAATATTCCATCCGACGCGTTCAAACAATTCGTCGACGCATTCGCAAATCATCATATTGTATTCGCGGATGCCGCTCTCGCTGTACGTCGCCAGCTTTTTCTCAATCTCTTCCTTGCCGGCCGAAGCGCCGGATTTGCGCGTTTTTTCATACTGGGCATGCGTGGCCGTTTCATATTCGAAAAATGTGCGGACCTGGCAGATGATTTCCATCGGTATCACGGTTCCGTTCGTCCCGATATTCAGGATAACCTTGGCGTCACGGTAATTGCGCGGATGGTCGAATTCATAAAAACTGTCGCGAATCTGAATCACCCGCTCGGGCGCCATTTCGTACATGCGCTCGGTGAAAGTCCGAACCTGAGGCACCAGGTCGAACAGGCACTTCACGCGCCACACGTCGTTCAGGCGCAGATACGGCTTGGTGATTTTATCCAATTCGCGCACCAATTCCACGGCGATCTTCTCGTGCCCGCGGCCAATTATCGCCAGCACCGTTTCGGACGCGTTGGTTATGTATTTTTTGGAAAATAATTCCTGAATCTTTTGCGCGATGGCGCGGCCGGATGCCTCGCGCCCGCTGTCGGAAATTACGCGTTCGGCCGTGGCCGCAACCTCGTCGACATAGCCGCGATAGTATTTGCCCGTTATTTTTTCCAGGGAACGCTTCATGCTTTTTTGCGCGCCGACGACGACGCTGACGATCGACGATACCAGCAAATCGATTTTATGGCTGCCGTCGGTCGCGAAGAACTGGTTCCGCATCGTGTCCGCGTCCAGGCGGTGATGCACGATGTACGGGGACATCGGATTGATGTCGGATATTTTCATAGGCGTGTCGACCGCCGCGCACTTGCCGTAATCATAAGGCATGACGGCGGCCTTGGGCGCACCGAAACATTTGCCCAGAACATGAAAAACTTCGCGGAAACGGCCCATGCTGTCGGCATACATGGCGTCAAGATAGCGGGCGGCTTCGTCGTTAATCAGGCCGTCCGCCAAGGCGCGCCTTATCGCCTGATTATTCTTTCTGTCGTTTTCCGCCGCAAGATTCGCGATACTGATTTCCGATATATGGTCCGTCATGTCCGTTAGCCTATTGTTTTAAAACATCGCCATAGTTTTTCGGCGATGCGGCCGAATTTATCATAAATATTTTCATTTCCAACAAGAACAAAATCCAAAGCGCGACCAGGGGCCGGCGAATGTTTTCTTATTTCATAATTGGAAACAGGATTACGTCGCGCAGCGTCGGCTGGTCGGACACCATCGCAAAGAATCTGTCGATGCCCAGCCCCAGGCCTGAAATCGGCGGCATGCCGTGTTCCATAGCCTTTAAAAAATCTTCGTCCACATCGAACGCTTCGGCGTCACCGGCCTCTTTATTGGCAGCCTGTTCGTTGAACGCTTCGCGCTGCTGGATTGGATTTACAAGCTCGGAATAAGCCTTAATCAGCTCTGCGCCGCACACAATCAGCTGGAATATATCGATACGCCGCGCGTCTTCGTCGTTGCGGCGCGCCAACGGAATCATATAGGCCGGGTAATTAAACACTATCGCCGGATTGACAATCAGGTCGCGGACTTTGCGCTTGAATACATAATCCACTATCGACGGCACGGAATGCAAATCTTCGATTTCGGCCATCTGGAACATCCTTTTGGCGGCCAAATCTTTTTTCAAAGTCTCGGCGTCGGTAAACGTCAAAATATCTACGCCCAACAATTCATTCATGCGCGCGGTATAATCGATTTTCTCATAACTGCTGAAATCCAATTTTACGCCCTGGTATTCAATCTGCAAAGCGCCGCGCAAATCCATCAGAATCTTCTGAATCAGTTTCCAGGAAAAATCGATATTGTCGTTATAATCCCAATATGCGGCGTACCATTCCAGCATGGTGAATTCCTGCAGGTGCATTGCGTCCATGCCTTCGTTGCGAAAATTCTTGCCCAATTCGTACACGCGGTCGAACCCGGCGGCGATACATTGCTTCAAAAACAATTCCGGCGCAATGCGCAGGTAAAAATCGGCATCCAGCGCGTTGTGATGCGTGACGAACGGCCGCGCGGCGGCGCCGCTGGCGACAACCTGCATGATTGGGGTTTCAACCTCGACAAATCCGTTGCCGTTCAAATAATCGCGAATCAAGCGCAGCATCCGAAAACGCATTTTCATCGTATTTCGAACGTCCGGATTCGAGACAATGTCCAAATAACGCTGGCGATAGCGCGTTTCGACATCGGTCAGCCCGTGGAACTTTTCAGGCAGCGGGCGCAGCGCCTTGGATAAAATTTCATACTTTGAAACCTTAATCGTCAATTCGCCCGCGGTCGTATGGTACAGTTCGCCGGTCACGCCGATAAAATCGCCCAAATCGACGTTTGCTTTCATAAATCGATAGGCGTCCTCGCCCAGTTCTTCGCGGGATATTGAAAACTGGATTTCGCCGTCGATGTCATAAATGCGGCCGAACATCAATTTGCCCAGCCAGCGAAGCGCCGTGACGCGGCCAGGCACGCAAACGGCGGCGCCGTCAGGCAAATTGCGCGTGTCGCCGATTGTGCCTGTGCGTTCGAATTTGTCTTTCCAAACAACGCCGTCGCGCTCGGCGATATTTTTTGCCTTTTGCAAACGCGCCTCCAGTTCATTGGTGGACATGGCTGAATTTTCTTCCGGCATTTTATTCCCTTTTTTGTTTAAAAAAAGCGGACGCTGAATAGCGCCCGCGAATTTCTTTCGTGGCGCGATTTATCTGAATTTCTTACACATACGTTTCATATTATTGCACCAATTCTACAATAGATTTCCGCCTTCGCAGAAATTAAATGGTGCGGGCAAAGGGGCTCGAACCCTCGACCTCAACCTTGGCAAGGTTGCGCTCTAGCCAACTGAGCTACGCCCGCAGCGACACGGATTTTGACACATATTTTTGCCGATTGCAAGAAATATTTGTTCTTGCATTAAAAATGCATAACGTGAATAATTAATATTGAATCAACAGGGATGTTGGTTCGGGGACCTGAAAAATCCCATAATTTGATTACGCGTTTATGCGTTGAATCCGACTGATGAAATACTTGGCGCGGATAGCGTCTTTTATTTTGTCAACCCGACTTTGTACAGGTCGGGGGTCTGTGGCCATACAACAGGTTTATCCGAAAGCCGCGGGGTCATTTCAAATTATGATTTTTCAATCCCCGACCGCCAATTCCTTGGCGGTTTTTTATTACAAAAAAAGGGAGTACTTGTATGAAAAAATCATTGCCATTTTTTCTTATGTTTAATCTGATGTTTAGTCTGATTTTATGCGACAACGCGAACTCCGGGTCCGGGGAGGTGGAAACATGCATGTCTTCGCTGCAACACCCTACATGCGACGGCGGTACCACTACTCCATATATGGTCGTTGGTATATGCGACACAGGAACAACACTTATCAGTGATAGATGCATACCGAACGCCAACCAAACCAGCATGAAAGGTGGCCAATATTGCTATACATGCAGACCATGCAACGGCTGCAGCACTGATTGCGCCGCAAACACTACGGCCTGGGGCCTTACCGGCACGGCCGGCTATGAAACGAGAACTGCTGGATACTGCTACTGTGAAAGCTGTCGTTCAAGGGTCGAATACCGCTGTACGACGCTTTATTACGGCACGAGTACCGACGGCAAAACGGGCTGCAAATCCTGCAGGATCGAAACTGGAAACGACGATGCTATGTCATCTCCAGGAACTACGGAGAAGACAGGATGTTATCTCCCGCCAAGAACGAATCCTTATAATGACGACACAGGAAGCTTCCAGTATACGCAAAACTGCAACTGGTCGGATTAGGGGACCGGAACCCTGCCCGGTCGCTGGCACGACAGGGCGAAGTTTGCAGAGCGCAGAGCGAAGGTGAACCATTTCCGTTCAGAGGGGAACTTAACTATTTAAAATATCTATTTTTTGTTGACAATAAAATACATTCGTATAATATCAATCATATGACAAACCGGCAAACCGCAGATTTTATAAAAACTGAAAAACAACGTCAATTACTTCTGTTTGGGCAATATAATTCGCTTTTCAATGATTTGACGCTCAATTTGCCTTACCGGTTTCTGGCCTATTCCAAGCCTGAGTCTTTGAATCCGTTTTTTAACGCGCTGTTCGAACAACTAAGCGCCGCAGGCGGCCGCTTTCATGGCCATGATACTTGGACTTTCGATACGATAATCAGAATTATCGCGCCGAAATTTCAAATCACGACGCGCGAATCCGCCTTGACGTTCCTGATTAATATCTGCGGCATTCCCGAAGGCCATATTAATTTCGACTACGAAGACTTTGTCCCTGGCCATCTGTTCCCGACCCGGAACATTCACCTGTCGCGCCATGCGATGTCATTGGTGGTATCCGAACTGCTGAGACAGAAAAATTCACTGCAGGCTGACCTGGCATCGGAACTGCTGGTTAATCCGGACAAGCTTGCCCCGGACAAAAGCCGCGAAGATTTTGAAACCGAACTGCGGTATATCTTTGCGGATTATTTCTTTTCGCATCCGGGTGCGGACTGCTGGGAATTAACCCGTAATGTCTGGATGTACATTCGCGGCGAGCAATTGCGCGCGGAATATGCCGACGCGATGAGAAAACTGCGCCTGGTCGTCATGAGGCACATGAAGTATGAAATCGACGATGATACCATAGACCGCGAAGTCTGTGAATACAAAGCGCGCGCGGAAGAAAGCTTTTACGAAATCGAATCCGACGAACAAAAATTTCGCAAACAAATCAAGGAAAAGCTGCAAGAGTCCTTTACGGACACATGCGTCGAAATCTTCAAGCAAAAAACAATTTTCGATGTGTTGTTCCAGAAAAAAGGCGAACCGACGTTCAAAGAGCAATATGAAAAAGCTTTGATTGGATTCGGATACCAGATGGACAGAAAGAATCCGAATGACCCGAACGAAAAACCAAGGTGGCGCCGCCGCGGCGTTACCGCGCCCAAATTTCCCGGCGCGCTTTTTACCCCCGACCTGTCTTTCTTTATGGCATGGTCTGTTGGAAAACTGTGCAAATTCATAATGTCCGAGCGTTCAACCAGCAGCGTCCGCGACAAGTCTTTGTGGTTGAAACAAGTTACCCGGAACTTTTTCCTGGCGCTGAAAGACGGTTTGAACACCGTAAATCGCGAGCGATTCGACGGGCAGATTGATTTTCTGACTTCGCCGAAATTCATAAACCAGCATCAGTACAAGGAAGCGCACAGAGTCGTGACTCAGGTCCGCTTTGGCACTGGCAAAACCGTAACGGACAAACGTTCCGGCGCAAAGATGAAAGAAATGCCTGGCACGGCGGATTTCTGGAAATACCAGACTCTGCTGACCGAGGACGACAAATTCTGCGTGAGTTTCAGATTGCGCGCCGAGGCCGAATTAAAAGAATTGCATGCCCGATATTTGCAAGAACCATGTCTGGAATTGACGCGACAAATCAGCGCCGCGGAACAAAAAATTTCCAACGAATGCATGGCTTTGTATGGATATAATTTTCAGGCCTGGGTCAAGGTCCCGATTACCTTGAACAAAAACGGCGAATTCGTCACACGGAAAATAGTTATGCCCGCGAAGGCCGTTAAAGAATTCAACCCGCCGCTGGCCAGGCCGAACAGCCTGAACCCAAAAATAAAACAGCTGGACATATTTCATCAGACCGCGCAGATTGAACGCGGCCATCCTGTCCGCAGTTATTCCTTTACGAACAATAAAAACGAACTGATTACCGGATTTGAACTGGACCCCGGCGGCATATTCGAAACTGTCAATCCGTTGGTCGCCACCCCGCCCGCGCGTCGCGCGAAAGACGGCGCGCCGCGCCTGGTGCGCGAAAATTTCAGACTATGCAACTTTCTGATTGAAAGCGATACGATGCCGCTGCATGAACAATCCAAACTGGCCGACCGATTGGTATCACTGGGCGTCATCAACCGCGTTGTCTTTTCCGGAAACAAATCGCTGCACATGATCATAACCGTGCGGGACGAGCCCGACACCATCGACGAATACAAATGGCTGTTCTTTCATTTGATGACGAAATTCGGACTGGCCGAACGGACGTGGATTCCAGAAAAGGCCAAGTATAAATACACCGGTTGCGTGGATTTGTCATTGTGCAATCCGAACCGTTCGACGCGACGGCCGGATTGTTTCAGAACAATAGAACGCGCGGCCCCGGACGGCACGGTCGTCAAAAGTCAAATCAAACAAGAATTGCGCTATGAAAGCGATAATATTTTCGACATCGACTGGCGGCCGATTTATAATCATGAAATGCAACAGGCACGCATTCAACAGGAATACAATATCAGTAATTCGCAAATCTCCTGGATGAAAGGCAATCGTAATATCGACGGATTTATGACGAATTATGCGGCCAAGAATCTTATCTCGTTGTCGTTTGAAAAAGGCAGCGGACATTCGACGGGAATCATATTAATCGGCGCCGCCAAAACGGCAGAGTTTTCCAATGCGGAAATTGATTCCTGGCTGGCTGAAAACTGCGACAGATATTCCGAGCTTATCGGCGGATGGCGCGACCTGATAAAACACCAGCGTATAGCGAATGGCAGATAGTCAGTAGTCATTAGTGAATAGTCTATAGTGCTTAGTTGATAGTTTACGATTTTTTCAAAATTAAATTATATAAGATGAATGCGCTGTTGTTGGCGAGCGTAGTGTACACATAGGTACATGAGCGAGCCAACAACAAGCAGGCATCCATAGAATTTAATTTCAGAACCATTTCCATGGTTGCAATATCTTCAGAAACCCCAGCGCGCTGCGCTTGGTCATGAACGTATGGCCACATCTGGGGCATACGATAAACGGCGCAACCATCGCCTTGAATTTACTGAACAGCATGAACCAGACAATCATCCCCAGCAGCCACGCCGCTGCGACCAAACCCCACGCCGCATAGCCGAAGTACTGGTTGACGGTTCCCGTGATGATGTTCACGACGCCGACATTCGATTTTTCCAAATCGTTGTAAATCTTCACCGCGACCGGCCACGAAGACGGACGCCAAGGATAAACGTGTTTGACGCCATAATTGGTCAGCAGCGTTGTGCCCAATCCGCCCGAGTTCTTGTCAATCTGATTCTTAATTGCTTCATCAATCATCTTGTCGACTTCAGTCTGGGCGACGCGCGTCAGTTCTTTTTCAACCTTGTCCAGCTGCGCGTTGACAATGGCGGCGGTGTCGTCGACCTTGGCGATGGCTTTGTCGGCGCGGCCGACGGCCTCGTTGGATTTGTCGATAAGCTTGTCCGCGCCGCCGGTGTTAATGCCAATCCGGCCGGCCAAGCCAGTCAGCTTTTTCGCGTCGCCGCCGGCCTTTTTTGCCTGGGCGGTCGTGTTTGATGCCTGGGCGGTGGTATCGGTGACTTTGTTAACCGCGCCGCCGGCCATTTTCACGCCGTTGATTGCGACGGCAATCGGCTTTTCCAGATTGATGGATTTCTTGATGCCGTCCAGCAGCCTTTCATACTGTTCGAAGATATTGCGCTGCAGGTCAAAGAACATCGACACAACGATAGACTTTTTGATTGGTTCAGAATAAGTGTTTTTCACATGCAGCGGCGCGCATATAACGAACGCAATCCATACGATGGAAATCGCCGCGAATACGCGTTTGACCCAGGTGATATAAGATGTCTTTTTCGCGACCGTTTTCGCGCCGCCATGGTCAATAACATCCAGCTGCCGCGCGGCCATTTTCCTTTCCGTTTTATCATTCATGACAATCTCCTTTTTTTATATGATTGCATAATTTCTCTATGCCTGACCAGTATATTTTTCCGTAAAGTTTTTCTTGAATTCGGCAAAGTCGCCCCGCTCTATCGACGCGCGGATGTCGCGCATCAAGTCCTGGTAAAACCACAAGTTGTGCTGGGTCAGCAATGTCGCGCCCAGCATTTCGCCACACTTAACCAGGTGATGGATATACGCGCGCGACAGGCGGCAAGCCGGGCATCCGCATTTATCATCCAGCGGCGCCGCGTCATCGGTAAATTTCGCGTTGCGCAGGTTCATCGTGCCGCTGCGCGTAAAGGCCTGGGCCGTGCGGCCGGCGCGCGTGGGCATAACGCAGTCGAACATGTCTATGCCGCGCTCGACCGCGCCCAGAATATCCAGCGGCGTCCCCGCGCCCATCAGATAGCGCGGTTTGTCCGCCGGCAGCCGGTCCGTCGTGTGCGCGATGATGTCCAGCATGACGTCGTATGGCTCGCCCTGGGTCAGACTGCCGATGGCGAATCCGTCGAACGGAATTTGCGTCAGGCCCGCGATTGACAAGTCGCGCATGTCTTTGAACACGGAACCCTGGACAATGCCGAATATCCCGTATCCCGGCCGGTCGACGAACGCATCAAACGAACGCCGGGCCCAGCGCGTGACACGCCCGACGTTTTTCTCGACGACATCGCGCGCGACCGGATAAGGCAGGCATTCGTCCAGCGCCATCGTGATATTGGAATCCAATTGATGCTGAATCTGAACGGATTTTTCCGGCGTCAGAAAATGTTTGATTCCGCCGTCGACATGCGATGTGAAGTGAACGCCCTCTTCGGTCATTTTCACCAAGCCTCCGTCGGTTTTCGTTACTTCCTGGCTTTCGCCGCCACATCCCCATCCGGCCAGAGACTTTATTTGAAATCCGCCACTGTCGGTCAAAATCGGGCCATGCCATCCGCTGAATTCGTGCAGGCCGCCAATCTTTTCGACCAAGTCACCGCCCGGGCGCAGCATCAGATGATATGTGTTGCCCAGGATGACTTCGGTGCCGGTGGCGGCAACCTGGTCCATGGTCAGCGCCTTGACCGTGGCGGCCGTACCCACCGCCATGAACGCCGGCGTCTGAAAGATCCCGTGCGCGGTTTCGACACTACCGCGCCGCGCGTTCCCGTCCGTTTTTATAAGGTTGAATTTTAATGACATTTTCAGAACCTGATTATCGGCGTATATATTCCGGGAAAATATCCCAGTGCATAAATAAAGAAAAGCAGGACCAGAAAAAGAACAACAAACCATATGCGCGCGGCTTTCTTTTTTGACAGCGCCCACCATCCGGACACAAAGAATCCGCATGTGCCTGCTATCGTGACAATGATATAAAACAATGCCAATCCTATGGCAAAGGACGCGTGGCCGCAAACATCATACCAATTGCATAAATGAACAACCGGACGGTATAAAATATTATGCAGCAGAACATACGTTCCGAACACAGTTGTCAATGCTGCAAGTGGCAATGTAATCCAACGAATGGTATTTTTAAATTTTTGCGTCATGTTTGTTTCCCCTTATCTTGTGAATTATTTGAAATTTTCTTCCCAGACTGCTTTCATGTCCGAATCAAAATCGACGCCCTGAGTGATAATCGACATCGGACCGGCGAAATAGCCGCGCGAATTTTCAATCACATCGTCGCGCGTTATCGATTCAGACATCCTGACCGTATCGTAAAAGTCATACAGACAGCCGTGGTTGTGATAGAATGAAATCAGCTTGTCGCATCTTCTGCCGGCGGATTCCATCCAGTCTGCGTCCGCCAATTTATTCTTGCGGTTGAACCGCTCCAGGTCGTCCGCCGTGATTTCATTGTCGTTGTATACCTTGTATGCGGTCCGGGCAACCAGCGCCACGCATTTTTCCAAATTACCGACCGCGGTTTCCGTGGAGAAACCGCTGACGCCGGTTTTTTCATTGCCGATTCCAGAACTGGAAAAGCCGTAAACCAGACCGTTTTCACGACGCACGACTTCGTATAATTTTTTGCCCAGATTGCGCTCGAATTTTCCCACGCACATATTCATGAATCTGTTTTCATACGACGCTTCGAAAATATCCGGGAAATATATCCGCAGCTTTACATTGTTTTTGTCCAGCTTGGAATTATGCGCAATCGCAGGCGTGTAATGTATATCGCTATTTTCGGAAATATCCGTGGGTTTCAGCCATCCGAAAGCCTTGTCCAAATCCGACAGCATTTTGCCGGCATCCGCAATCTTGCCGGAAATTCCGATAATGCAATTTCCGGCCGAAAATCGGCGGGACATAAATTCCAACATTTGTTCGCGCGTAAACGAGGCTATGTTTTCAAATGTGCCGATAATTCGGTTGGCCGAATAAGTCGCGCCACCAAACAGCTTTTGGGCGGAAAACGCCGTCAATTGTTCGGCCGGGCTGTCCAGATAGCGCCGCAACTCGTCCGATATGACCTTGCGCTCGATTTCAATTTTATCGGTATCAAACAAAGAATTTTGTATTTGGTCGCCCAGATAATCTATCAGAACGCCGGCGTTCTCGGCCAGAATCCGGCCATAAAACTGAATATCAGCCATACCGGTTCCGGCGTTTTTGGTTCCGGCGTGATAATCCATGTATTCGTCGATAAACTTCTGAGTCGGAAAACGCGGCGTGCCCTTGCACAGCATATGCTCGCAAAAATGCGCCAGGCCGTATTCGTTCGGATTTTCATCGCGCGCACCGGTGGAAAATTGGACCTTGACATTGGTTGTTTCCAAATCCATGGGGTCCAACAAAACGGTGACGCCGTTCGACAGTTTATGTATTGATGGGTTGTATTTCATATCGATTATCCTTTTTTATTAAACAACAGACAGCAGTCGCCATAGCTGAAAAAGCGGTACTGCTGTTCGATTGCATGTTCGTATGCGGCGCGCATTTCATCCACGCCCGCAAAGGCCGACACCAACATGAACAATGTTGATTTCGGCAGATGAAAATTGGTCAGCAGCACGTCGACCGCTTTGAATTCATAACCCGGCGTGATAAAGATATTTGTCGACGCGCAGAACGGTTTGACGCAACCACCGGTACCGGTTGCCGCGCTTTCCAACAAACGCAAAGACGTCGTGCCGACCGCGATAACACGCTTGGCCGCATTGATGACATCAACCTGCGCCGGCGTGATGCAGCCCCATTCGGCGTGCATTTTATGCTGTGACAAATCTTCGGTCTTTACCGGCATCCAGGTGCCCGCACCGACATGCAAAGTTACGTTCACAATCGTCGCGCCGCGCCGTTCGATTTCGCACAGCATATCGTCGGTAAAGTGCAGGCCCGCCGTCGGCGCCGCCATCGAGCCAATCGGATCGGCATAGATAGTCTGGTATCTGTCGCGGTCGGTCGCTTCTTCGCCGCGCTTCATATACGGTGGCAGCGGCATTTTCCCGACCGCGTCCAGAACGCCGAAAACGTCGTTCGAATGAAACCGAATTTTTATTCCGCTGTCGTCGTTTTTATCCAGTATTTCTATTTTCGTTCCGCCATCCAATGTCAGAATGTCGCCGACATTCAATTTGTTGAACTTTTTGGCCAGGCCCCACCAGATGTCCGGCGATTCCGACGTATGCAGCGTTATCTCGTAAACTTTGCCATCTTGCGCGGTTGCGTCGAACCGCGCCGGAATGACCCGCGAATTGTTAAAGACCACGACATCGCCCGGCCTCAGGTAATCCAGAAAATCCCGCACGTGTTGGTCTTGTATTGTCTCCCCCTTTCTAAGGGGGAGTGTCGGCATAGCCGACGAGGGGGATGAATCGATAACTTCACGCGGATAAAAATCTTGCAATTTTGGAATACTGTTATTAATCAAATAATAATGAATCGTATCCAGAACCATTTGCATATTTTTATAAACCTGAACATTCCAAAATCTTATTATTCTGTATCCAGAATCAGATAAGAATTTATCCCGTTCGGCATCATGCGCTATCTGAGTGTTTTCCAACTGCCCGCCGCCATCCAATTCTATGACAAGCTTATGCTGCAAATTAACAAAATCCGCGATGTATGGACCAACGGGATGCTGTTTTCGAAAAGAAAAACCGTTGGGCGATTTTCTTAATTGTTTCCATAACAGGCATTCGTGCATCGTCATGCTTTTCCGCAATACTTTTGCGAATGCTCTTGCTTTGACCGTACGATTTTCAGGGGTTAAAATAATCCCCCCAGTCGCGCTTTGCGCGCCAGCCCCCCTTTCAAAGGGGGGCACATTAACGACCAGCATGCGCGACGCGTCGCGGTCGCGCAGCGGATGCGAGGCAATCAATTCTTCGGGCAAAACAAAATCGAAATCCGATGTTTTCATATCTTTCCCTACAGGACAATCAAGGCCGCAACAAACCCGGCCAGCACCATGACATTGACCCAAACCGGCGTTATCGGTTCCGAATTCAGTGCCGCAGCCGCCAAGCTTGGATTGCGTTTATTGAACGTTATCGCAACGCCGGTGTATGTCGATTCTTCCAACAATTTTTTCCTGTCCGCTTCCAGATTCGCAAGTTTCGCCGTCAGACGCTCTATTTCATCCGCAACCCGCAAGGAATCATCGACCTTGTCGGAATTCTTCATCAAGCGCCGATACCTGTCCAGGCTTTCCCTGTTCGCAACAATTTTTGCCTCAATCTGTTCGTATTGTTCCGTGACGTCAAGCTTTTCATAACTGCTGTCTTCGACATACCCGGTGTCGTTCAGAAATTCGCCGAACTCTTTGCTTCTGTCGTTCGGAACGCGCATGACGATGGCGTCGCCGATTTCCTGGGAAACGTATCCGCCCAGCGCAGTGTTTTTGTCCTTGATTTTCAGCTTTATCTTTTCGACGTCGTCATCATAAACTTCAAAGACCATGATGTTGCACGTCAGCCTGCCGCCATCATATGCGCCCATGCCGGTTCCGTTGTCGGGCGCGGACGCGCCGCATCCGTATAAAATGAATAAAAATATAATCAACAAATTCCGCAATATCGGCACCCTTTGTCAGAACAACCACCCCAGCGCACGGCCGATGCCGTGGAATATCCAGCCCAATAATCCGCGGCTGGAATCATCCAAAGAAATCGAGACCTGAGAATACGCCGCGCTGGTTTCCGCGCGTTTCTTTTGCATTTCCAGACGTTGAATCGCCGTGTTTACGCGTTCCAGTTCCTTTTCAATCTTCAGAATATCGTCGACTTTGGACGCTTTTTTCAGCAAATCCATATACTGGTCGCGGCTGGCCCGCAGCGTTTCCAGCTTTGACACCGTGTCGTCATAGGAATCCGTGACGTCGGCGCCGGATTTTCTTTTGTCTGTAATCTTTCCGACATCTTTGTCCAGGAATTCGATAAAAGCGTCCAGTCCGTCCGTCGGGATTTGAACCGTTATGGACTTTTTCGTTTCATGGGAAACATAACCCTTGGCCAGCTTGGTCTGATTCGTAATTTTCGCCTTGGCTTCGTCATTGTTGTCGACATCCATGTCGATTGACACCGAATAGGCCATCAGACGTTCGGACGTAACGATGGCGGCGGACGAATGCGATGCCACACGGTTATTGTCAGCCGCCGTCCTGTTGCCGCCGCAGCCAGACAAAACGAATACTGTCAACAAGGCAAGAAATATATTGCGCATGGAAAATCCTTTTGGTTATTTCTTGAACTCCAGGCCCTGGGCCTCGTAATTTTCAGGTTTATTTTCCCAATCGGGCTCTACCCGCACGAACAGGTGCAGGCGCGCATTCACGCCCCACTGGTCCTGGATGTCATGGCGCGCCTCGGTCCCGATTTTTTTCAACTGCGCCCCACCCTTGCCCACTACGATTTTCTTGTGGCCTTCGGAATGCACGACGATTTTTTGATAGATTTCCAAGACGCCTTCGGGGTCGACGTCGACTTTTTCCGTTTCGACATATATATGATAAGGCAATTCCTGGTGAATATATTTGTAAATCCTTTCGCGGGTCAATTCGGCCAAATACAGATTATCCGGCACGTCCGGCGCATCGGCCGCATCAAAAAAGTACGGATTTTCAGGTATAACGGCGGCCAATGAATCCAGCATGCCGTCCAGACCGTCGTTTTTCAGGGCAGAAATCATAAAAATTTCCTTGAAATCCGCCATTTCGGATAATTCGGCCGCAATCGGCAGCAAGTCTTGCCTGCGGATTGCGTCAACCTTGTTCAGGGCAACAAACAAGGTCGGAGAGCACAATTCGCAGAGCGCAGGTGTTGTCTTTTTATCGTCGCCTGCGACATCCTCTTTTCGGCCCACATTCTGAAAGCGCGCGACCAGATGCCGCACGGTTTCGGTGACGCCCTTTTGCGCGTCGATAACCAGCAGAACCGCGTCAGCGTCCCCGACGGCGTCCAGCGCAGCGCCGACCATCGCGCGGTCCAAGCGCCGCGCGGGCTTGAAGATTCCGGGCGTATCGACGAAAATCAATTGGCGGGCGCCGACCATCTTGACCGCGCGCAGGCGAGTGCGCGTCGTCTGGACCTTGTGCGACACGATGGATACCTTGCGGTCCATGATGCGGTTCAGCAGGGTGCTTTTGCCCGCAT
Organism: Rickettsiales bacterium; assembly: GCA_031266915.1. Classification (GTDB taxonomy): domain Bacteria; phylum Pseudomonadota; class Alphaproteobacteria; order Rs-D84; family Rs-D84; genus JAIRLB01. The sequence continues at coordinate 23,346 of JAISAB010000018.1, forward strand.
TGGTCGGCCCTATGATGGCGATAAAGCCCGAATAAGTCTTATTTTCTGTGTTCATGCGCGGATTCTAGCACACAAAACCCAAAAGTTAATAAAAATATTCAGTTGATTTCGCCAAATCCGAATAGTATTATCCCGGCAGAGAGATTGGCAATTATAAGGAATTATAATCAATGGTCTTGACCAAAAAATTTACATTCTCAGAAAAATGGAATCTGCGTTTTATGAATCTGGCCAAGGAAGCGGCCAGCTGGTCCAAAGACGAAAGCACCAAGGTCGGATGCGTCGCCGTCGGCCCCCGCTTCAAAGAGGTACGCTCCATCGGATACAACGGATTCCCGCGCGGCGTGAACGACGATATTCCGGAACGCCATACTCGCCCGACAAAATACGAATTTACGGCGCACGCGGAACAAAATGTTATATCCAACGCGTCTATCTGCGGCGTTTCGCTTTGTGATTGCATTGCGTTTATAACCATGCCGCCATGCACGCGCTGCGCCGGCGAAATGATACAGGCCGGCATCAAAGAAGTCATATTTCTGAGCCCGCCCGAAGACGAACGTTCAAAAATTGCAGGATGGCGCGAAAATTTGAAATATTCGTTTGAAATGTTCGACGAGGCCGGCGTCCTGTACAAGCCGCTGAACAACAGTCCCAATATTGAAGCGGCGCCCGCAGTATTGACCATTGCCAAACTTTTTAACAAAAGAACTCTGAACAAGCTGTCCGATAATTTGATACGCGTGAACGGTTTGAATTTTCAGGCTTCAATCTGCATGGAAGAGCTCACGGAATTCGTAACGGAACTGTTGTTAAATAATTCTTTTGGAAATACTTCGGACGAGGCCGCGGACTATGTCATAACGCGCAACCACATTGTTCGCGGATACGACATCGGAAAGGCTGTCAACGACACAAGAACAAAAAAGCTTCTTAATCCCAATTTCATGCAAACCGACGGGGAACGCATTGTCGCATTCTTGAACATGCAAAAAGAACTGTTGAAGAACGTAAACCGCAGAAAGAACAATTTGCAGGAAATTATCAACAAAACCGCCGATGCGGACGTCGCATTCATCAAATCAGTTATAGATAGAAACAACTATCCGCAAATACGAGCATTGGTCGATTACAAGACAACCCGCACGATTCAGCGTGAATTTATCGATAAAAGTCGCGAGTATCAATAAAAACCGCCCATCGGGCGGTTTTTTTCAATTAAGAATTAAAAATTAATAATTAAGAATTGCAGCCGACAGTTGTGTGATACATTTATTCTTAATTCCCAACTATGGCGCTGAGAACAACGCGTCACGGGAACACGAGTACTCCGAGCCATGGCGGACGCAGTAGCTACAATTGATAGCGCAGTAGGAATAGCAACTGGTATCCGAGCCGTACGAGTAGTTGAAAACCCAAGCCCCAACAACACGCTCGTCATTTACTCTCGATACTCTGCACCAGCAATTGCCACCGTATGTGCCTACATCCGGTGCATTCCCGGATTTAGTTTCTGTTGAAAGGCACGCTGCGACGCCTTCTACTTTGATTGAGTTATCCGCTGTGGTCACTTCCCAGGTATCGCCCCAGTGCGGACCCGCCCAGTCCGCCGAGTTCATAGCGACCCAACTGGGCGAGTTTCCGTTTAATCCCCCCGCGCTCTGCGCCGCTATGTCGTCAACATACTTTTTCGTCACACCGTCTGTCGTTTCTGTCGGCATGCCCAGCCCCGTTATTTTTTGTCCACCCATCACGATTTCACCACTCATCGTCCCACCGGCTTTCAACAGATAATCGTCACCGTTCGGCATCACTGGCAGCGTCGCCACCGTGTTATCCACGTAAGATTTGGATGCGATTTCGGCCTGCGCCAACATGGACGCAAATAATGCTATAATAGCCGTACATACAAACACACGTAATAACCTGAAAATTATTCTGTTCATCTCTCTTTTCCCCATTGCCAAAAAGGGCATAAAAACCATGGTTTAGATTAGGCAATAAATGGGAAATATAAAGCGGTGAAAAACTGGGATTTTTGAGAACAGGAACTATGTACAATCCAAGGATGGTTTGGATTAGCGGTCTTGCTAGCACATTGTGCGCCTTTGTGACGATCGTGTCCAGAGAAAAATAGCGGATAGCATATAGCACGTAGCATATAGTTTATAGCGTCATAACCAGACCGTTATCCGCTATATGCTATGTGCTATATTATTTTGATTATCTGGATTGCCACGGGGCTGACGCCCCTCGCAATGACAATTCAGTGATAACGTCTTTTATTCTCTATTCTTTATTATTTGTTATCTGTTTTGTCCATTCACCGTCTGGGAAATTCAATTTCAGCATTTGGGCAAAGCCGTCGGCCTGTTCCGGCAATCCAATCGCCGTATAGCATTCGGTCAGGCGGAATATCGCCTCTTGGGTCATAACGGTTTCCTGGGCGCCTGTAACGACGGATTGCAGCTGGCTGATTGCGCCGGGCCAATTTTCGCGCGCCATATCGCGCCGCGCCGAATACATAATCTTGCCCGCGATATAGTTTTTCAGGATATTGACCTTGTTCCGGGCGTTTTCGGCATATTCGCTGTTTGGAAAACGCTCTATCAGGGTTTGGAACTGCTGCAAGGCATACACGGACATGCCCGGTTCGCGCCGGACATCGCTGACCTGGCGGTAATAGCACATACCGCGCAGGTACAGAACATACGGCACCTGGGCATGACCGGGATGAAAGCGCATAAAACGGTCCGCTGTCAGAATGGCGCCTGAAAAGTCCTCGTCCATGTACTGGGAATACGCCGCCATAATCAGCGCGTCCGCCGCCCAGGGGCTGGATGGATAATGGCCCTCGGCCTTTAGAAATTCAATTCCGGCTTCTTCATAATTCTTCTTGTCAAGCCGGGCATAGGCGTCCGCGTAGATTTCAGTCAAAGTCGGTTCCGGCGCCGGCGCGGTTGACGCGCAACCAGCGCAAATAGCAAATAACAAATAGCAAATAGCAATTTTTTTCATGTCTTGATTTTCCTGTTCGCAAGAGAGTATAATCCATTCCATGAAGCTAGGCAAACATATTTTCAGCGTCGGCGCCATGACCGGCGTCAGCCGCGTTTTCGGATTCATCCGTGACGTGCTGATTGCGCGCTATCTGGGCGCGGGGCGGCTGTCCGACATATTCCTGGCCGCGTTCAAGCTGCCGAATCTGTTCCGGGACCTGCTGGGCGAAGGGGCGCTGTCATCTATCTTCATCCCGATGTTCGCCGACCAAAAAAAAGACAAGCATTTCGCCGACAATGTATTTTCGTGGCTGATGGTCGTCTTGCTGGGCATTACGCTGGTCTGTCAGATATTCATGCCGCTGATTGTGTGGATTCTGGCGCCTGGATTTTTCGAAGACCCGGGCAAAATGGAAATGACCGTCCTGGTTTCCCGCATCATGTTCTTTTACGTCATATTCGTGTGCGGCGCGGCATTTTTATCCGCCGTGTTGAACGCTTTTACGCGCTTTGCGCTGGCGGCGTTTATGCCGGTTTTGCTGAATATCATACTGATTGGGGCGCTGATGGCCGCCGGACGGTTCGCAGGCGAAACGCTGCTGTTTATTCTGGCGGGAACGGTGGTGTTGTCCGGCATCGTCCAGATGGGCGTTCTGTGGTCGCGGATTCGCCGCGGGAATTTTGGCCTGCGCCTGATTGTCCCGAAATGGACGCCGCGGATTAAACAATTGCTGAAGCGCATGGGCATCGGCATCTTTGGCAGCGGATTTTATCAGATAACCATCATCATCGGCACATTGGTCGCCAGTTTCCAAAGCGGCGCGGTTTCGTGGCTGTATTATTCAGACCGCATCGTTCAGCTGCCGTTCGCAGTCATCGGCTTGGCGGCGGGCACGGTGCTGCTGTCTTCGATTTCCAACGCGATGGCGGACGGGAACATGCGCAGCGTCCATATCCAGCAGAATTCTTCCATGCGCCAGTCTTTGATGCTGATTATCCCCAGCGTCGTCGGGCTGCTGGTCCTGGCGCGGCCAATTATAAAGTACCTGTTCGAATACGGCGCCTGGACGCCGGAATCGACCAATGCGGTCGCGATGGCAATAATGATTCAGGTGCTGGCGCTGCCGGCGATGCTGATAAGCAATATCTATGGCAAGACGCTTTATGCCGCGCAGGATGTCAGAACACCCGTCATGACCAGCGTCGTTTCGCTGATTGTCGCGTGCGTAATTTATCTGGGCTTGTTCCGTTTCGTCGGGTATCTGGCGATTCCAATCGGCATAGTCGCCAGCGGGTATCTGAAAAATTACATGCTGGCGCGAGAATGCAAAAAACGCGGATTATTTAAAATCGAACCGCGCACCATTCGCGCCGTGGCGGCATTCGGCGCATGGGCCATGGTCTTGGGCGCCGGATTGTTGTTTGCGCCGATTTCCAGCATCTGGACGCTGGGGGCGGCGATGGCCGGATATGGGATTTTATACCTGCCAGCGGCGATGCTTATTAATAAAAAGATATAGTTGAATCCGTACTTTTTTTATGATACAATGACGGCATGAGAATATAAGGAGTCCCTAATGAAAAAATTGGTATCATTTGCAGTTTTGGCGGCTTTGCTGGCCGCGTGCGCAAATAACGGCGCGTCTAACAATAACCTGGGCGAATACGGCACCGATACTTTCGGCGAAGAAGCATTGTCCACGGACGCGTCTTTGAACGATGCGTACCTGTTGGCGCCCGCGCCGAAATATTATATCGGCAGCGCTTACAAGGTCGAAGACATTCATTATGTCCCGGCCGAGGATCTGAATTATAATCAAACAGGCATCGCGGGCGTTATCCCGGTAGAGTTGAATGGTTCGAAAACCAGCAACGGCGAAACATTCGACGTAAACCAGATGGTCGCGACCAGCAAGACTCTGCCTTTGCCAACAATCGCGCGCGTGACTAATTTGGACACCGGGGCGTCGATCGTGGTCCGCGTTAATAATCGCGGCCCGTTTGTAAACACCCGCATTATGGACTTGTCTCCGGCGGCGGCGCGCAAATTGGGCATCAATGGACAGTCCAAGGTCCAGATCCAGGTATTGGCTGAACAAAGCGCGGCGGTAAAGAATGCGACGATGGGCGTGTCGTCGACCGTGACCGGCCCGGCCGGCGCGTATACCCCGGCCGAGGCCACATCGTATGTCGCAGGCGGCGAATACAGCGTACAGGTTGCCGCTTTTTATGCGGAAGACAGCGCGACTGCGCTGGTGAACAGAATGCGCTCGTACGGTAACGCGACGATTATCAACGAGGGCGACATGTACAAAGTTCGCATTATCGGACTGGACGCGGCCAAGGCGCGCAGCGTAATTGATTCCTTGCGCAGCAACGAAGGCATGGCCCCGGGCTTGTTAAGGAATGGCAAGTGGATTAATGCCGACAGCATTTAAAAAACCGCCCATTGGGCGGTTTTTTAAAATAGCAATTAGCAAATAACAGGTAGTTCATTTGGCACTTGTCCCCCTTGGTTTGGCACTTTTCCCACTTGGTAAAGGGGGAAAGAGTTGGCTTGCGCGCAGAGCGCGCATAGCAACTCTTGGGGGATGTTGGGGTGAAATAAATATCAAATAACAGGTAGTGCATAGTGATTAGTGTTTAGTCAGTAGTCTATAGTAAGCTACTTAACTATGTACTATAAACTAAGCACTATTCACTAGTGTTTCATGACCAGCAATCTCCCCGAATTTTCATCGGCAACAAGTTGCCGGAAAATTCTCCCCTCTTTAACAAGAGGGGCCGGCGTCAAGTGTTAGTAACAAGTGTGAAACAAGAGAGGCCGCAGCCCAGAACAGCGCACCGGCATAAGACTTGGTATTTATCCCCCTTGGTTTGGCACTTTTCCCACTTGGTAAAGGGGGAAAGAGTTGGCTTGCGCGCAGGGCACGCATAGCAACTCTTGGGGGATGTTGGGTAAAACAAGTCGCAATTAGCCTCGAACCGGATTGCTATTCGATATATGCTAGTGTTTGAAAAAGTAATCTCCCCGAAAATCTATGGCAACAAGTTGCCAAGATTTTCTCCCCTCTTTAACAAGAGGGGCTGGCGCTATCTGGGCTCTTTGTCCCCCTTGATAAAGGGGGAAAGAGTTGGCTTGCGCGCATAGCAACTCTTGGGGGATGTCTAGGTGGAACAAATAGCAATTAGCAAATGGGTGATAATCTTTAGTCATTAGTCTATAGTGATTAGTGCTTAGTTTATAGTGATTAGTGAACTATTAACTATGCACTATAAACTAATCACTATGCACTACTTGTTTGTTAGTGCGCCTTGTACTCCACTTTATCAACG
>JAISAB010000016.1 GCA_031266915.1 Rickettsiales bacterium
GTCATTTCGCCGAAGAACACCACTGCGGATTCCACGATTTCACCATCAGACATCAGCTTTATCAAATCATCCTCTTGCAATGCGGGATGATTTGTGCTGCGCTTTAACAAATCCGATACTGGTACCTCAAGCACATCAGCTATCAGACACAATCGATAGCTGCCGATACCGCATTCGCCAGCCTCGTACTTTTGAATCTGTTGATGGGTCACGCCGACGGCGACCCCCAATTGTCTTTGTGACATGCCACGTTGTACGCACAGACGGCGTATCAGATTACCTAATTTTTTATTAAAGTGTATTTCTTCCGCACCGAGCATTCTGGCCCCCTTTGATTTTCTTACCACCTCCCCGGCTTCGCCGGTACTCCTCCACAGGAGGAGAACTCGCCGACGTATTCGGTGGAAAGGGTATTAAAAAACCGCCTTGATGAGAGGTGGTTGGGAGTTCAAACCTATCCAGGATAGTGTGCATATTTGTGGCATGCCACTTATTCTGCAGCCTCCCAACCGTAGTTGTGAGTGCAGTTTTATGGCTTATGATTAATAAGCCAACCTGGGAGGGTTTGAAGCCTCACCTTGGGTATCGCCCAAGGCACAGAGATTATACATTATTATTTCAGAAATTTCTAGAGCAAAATAAAAAAGAGATAGAAGAATAAGAGATAGAAGATAGGAGATACGAGATAGGAGATATTGATTCGGCACAGTTTGAAGATTATTCAAAATAATAAAATCTTTCCACGCTTGCATAATTCTAATATCTCCTATCTCGTATCTCCTATCTGAACAAATTCCCTGGCGACTTTTTTGATTCCTTTGTCGCGGAACGCAATTGTCAGAATATCGCCGCCGTCCTCGATTATAACGCCGCGGCCCAGTTCCGCATGCGACGCCAGCTTGCCGACCGTTGACGCAACGCGCGCCGGTCTTGGGCGCCGCGCCGCGGTTTTGTACGACGTCGGAATCTGGGGCCGCGGGCGGGCGTATGTTTCGCCACCCTGAATGTTCGCGTACGCGGTGTCGATTTCGCCGACAAAGCGGCTGGGGGCGTTGTATACGCGCTGGCCGAATACCATGCGCGACAACACATTGCTGATGACGGCGCGGCGGCGCGCGCGCGTGATGGCGACATAGGCCAGGCGGCGCTCTTCCTCAATCCCGCCATCACCGATGGCCATTTCGTTTGGAAAAATCCCCTCTTCCCAAGCGGGCATGAACACCGTGTCGAATTCTAATCCCTTGGCCGCGTGAATTGTCATGATGCTGACCGCGTTTCTGCCGTCAGGGTTTTCTTCGGCGTCGTTGTCGTCGGTCATCATCAGGGCCGCGTGCTCCAGAAATTCCGACAGATTGTCGTACTTCGAAATAACATTGGTCAACAGTTCCCTGACATTGTCCAGCCGTTCGGCGGCTTCGGTTTCCCGGCTGTCCCGCCACATTTTCAAATAGCCAGAATCTTCCAATAATTTCTGAACCGCGTCCGCCGGCGACATGGATTCCCAATCAAAGTCGAACGCTTTCAGGAAGTCATCCGCCGCCTCGCGTTGCTTTCCCGCCAGCGGCGCGGCGCGCATCGCGGACATAAAGTGTTCGCCGTGGGCCGCCAGCTTGGCAATTGCGCCCGGGCCGAAACCGCGCCGCGGCTTTGCAATCACGCGCAGGAACGATAAATCGTCGAACGCATGGACCATCAGCCGGGCGTACGCAATCGCGTCCTTGATTTCCATTCTGTCATAGAACTTGGTCGCGCCGACCAAGCGGTAAGGAATTCCGCGCGCGGCGAATTCTTCTTCGAATAATCTGGACAGACTGCCTGCGCGAACCAACACCGCAAAATTGGAATAATTTGCTATTTGATATTTGCTATTTGCTATTTTGATTGCGTCAGCAATCATACGGGCTTCATCCCAGTCCGTCGGCAGCGCGGCTATGTAAACCTTTTCGCCGGCGCCGACGTCGGGCGCCGCGCGCAGGTCCTTGCCCAGACGCCCCGAATTGTTCCGGATAAGCGAATTGGCCGCGTTCAGGATATTCGACGTGCTGCGGTAATTGGTTTCCAAGCGGATGATTTTCGCGCCCGGATATGTTTTTTCAAAATTCAGAATATGCTTTATCTCGGCGCCGCGCCAAGAATAAATCGATTGGTCGTCGTCGCCCACGCAGCAGATGTTCGCCGCGGTGTCACCGTCGCCGCGGCCTGAAATCATTTCCAGAAACTGCATCTGGGCCGCGTTCGTGTCCTGGAATTCGTCGACCATGATATATTTGAATTGGCGCCGGTACTTTTCCAAAATGTCCGGCGCATCTTGGAACAACCGCAGAACCTTTAGAATAATATCGCCGAAATCGACCGCGTTCATGCGCGCCAGCTCGGCATTATAAGCGTCGTAAATCCCATGCGCTGGCGAAGGGGTACCGCGAAGCGGGGGGACAGTGGATGTCGAATCATTCACCCCTACCCCGTCGCCTTCGGCGCCACCCCTTCCCTTTGGGAAGGGGACTATTCCCTTATCCTTCATCGCCGATATTTTTTCAACCCAGTCGCCCGGATTATAAGTCTTGGGGTCGTATCCCAAATTCGCGAAGACGGTTTTCAGGACGGTTTTCTGCTCGTCCTGGCCAAAGACCAGAAAGTCGCGACTCAGGCCCGCGCGCTGGGAATTGAAGCGCAGAATGCGCAGGCAAATCGAATGGAATGTTCCGCACCATAAATCGCGCATCTCCCATCGCCCGTCGGACATGGCGGCGATTCGGTTCTTCATTTCGTTGGCGGCCTTGTTGGTGAATGTCAGGGCCAGTATCTGCCAGGGCAGCGCCAGGCCCTGTTCCAGAATATACGCAATCCGCGCGGTCAGCACCGTGGTCTTGCCGGTACCCGCGCCGGACAATACCAGCACCGCCCCGTCCGTGGTCGTGGCGGCCGCATGCTGTTCAGGATTCAACGAAGATAAACAATCGGTAGTCATTAGTAGCTAGTCGTTAGTAGCTAGTAGCTAGCGACCCGACTATTGTACACTATTAACTACGCACTATCAACTACTGACTAGTTACTAGCTACTAACGACTAGCTACTACTGACTATTGACTCGTCGCCGTCGATTTGTTATAACCCAGTGTACAACCAGAGACAACTGACAGATGACCAGAATTATTTGTTTTGATATTGAAACAACGGGATTCGATTACGCGCGCGGCGACCGGGTCATCGAAATCGGCGCTGTGGAAATCGTCGACGGCGCCATTACCGACAAGTCTTTTCATACGTACATCAATCCCGACGGCAAGATTATCCCGCCGGATTCGTACATGGTTCACAAGCTGTCCAACGATTTTCTGGAAGACAAGCCGAAATTCGCCGCCATCGCGCCTAAGTTCTTGGAATTTATCGGCGACAGTCCGATTGTCGCACATAACGGCATCGATTTCGACTATCCGTTTATTAATTATGAGCTGTCGCAAATCCGCTTGAAACAAATCCCGCGCGAACAGCAGCTGGATTCCCTGGTCATCGCCAGGAACCGCGTTTACGGTCCGAAGTCTTATACACTGGACGCGCTGGCCAAATGGTTCAACGTGTCGCTGGCCGCGCGCGCGGACGCGCATGGCGCGCTGATTGACTCTGAGATTCTGGCGCGGGTGTATTTGGAGTTGGCGAACACCGCGCCGGCCCGGCCTATATCCGAAATCATCGCCCAACAGCACGCCGCCATGCTGGAACACCCAAAGGCGGGCCTTGATTTCCCACGCCGGACATTTGCCCCCAGTCCGGAGGAACTGGCCGCACATGATGCGTTTATGGGAACCATAAATAAATAATAGAGAATAAAGAAAAAAGAATAAATTACCCTGGCTTGCGTTAGGGTATTTATTTAAGATTTCAGATTTACGGATTTAAGATTTGGCGCCGGCGATATGAATGTACCTTTAATTAAAACAAAAGTTTGTTTTACAAACTTTTGTCATTCCGGCGCAGGCCGGTATCCATTGTATTCAAGCTGTGAACAATGCTTGTGTGATAAACACAATGGATGCCGTCCTGCGACGGCATGACGGCAAGAGAGGGTATCGGGATATAATATAAAAGGTACATTCGATGTCAGTTGCGCAAAATAATTTAAGATTTCAGATTTACGGATTTAAGATTTGGCGCGGACGACAAGAGGATTGGCCTGCCCCGTTTGCGGGGCGGGATAGAAATTCTTGTGAACGATAGTGAACTAGAATTTCTTGGGTGGGGTTGATTACTAAAGAAAAATCGGCGGAAATTATATTTTCTACACGCCTATTAACCCCACCCAAGAGTTGCCAAGCTCGTTACACTCGCGGGCCAACTCTATCCCGCCCCGCAAGCGGGTCAGGTTGAACATCTCAAAAATCTGGAACAAAATGAATTTAGGCGCGACTGACATGAATGTATCTTTCATGAACAAACCTCTGATAAGAGGTTTGTCATTGCGGGGCTTGACCCCGCAACCCAGGTGATAAAAGCCTTTGCGCAGCAAAGACATAATAGCGCGCGGAGCGCGCATTCCATTTACTGGATTGCTTCGCTGCGCTCGCAATGACACAATGGTGGGTAATTAAGAATTAAAAATTAAGAACATTATCGCCTAATTGTCATTGCGAGGGGCGTTAGTCCCGCGGCAATCCAGATAATCAGAATAATGTTGTTCGTGCTATATGCTATTCGCTATATGCTAGTGTTTGAAAAGACAATCTCCCCGAAAATCTACGGCAACATAGTTGCCAAGATTTTCACCCCTCTTTAACAAGAGGGGCAACAGCCCAGAACAACGCACTGGCACAAAACTTGACTATTGTCCTCCTTGATTTTGCACTTGTCCCCCTTGGTAAAGGGGGAAAGAGTTGGCTTGCGCGCAGTGCGCGCTTAGCAACTCTTGGGGGATGTTTGGGTGAGACAATTAGCAAATAACAAATAGCAATTAGCAAATATCAAATGGGTGATTAGTACTTAGTTATTAGTGAACTAGTTAACTATAAATTAAGCACTATTCACTAATTACTATAGACTACAGACTAACGACTATTAACTATCCGCTTAGCTGCATTGCGAGGACAAATTAGACCCTGCTGGCGATGTTTTATTATCTGTACATGTAGCACGTACCGAATCGGCATTACTACCTTCTTCTCTATCCGTACAATAATAATTAGGCGAACAGGTTTCGCAAACACCCGTTATCGAATTGCGTTGCATACCGCCCGGGCAAGCGCGCGTACACGTACTGCCCCAAATCGCATAATTTGCATTGCATTTGCATTTGTTGTTAACCCATCCGGCGACGCCAACACTATCATTATTGGCTATGTCAAAGCTGGTGTCATAAGAAGAATTCTCAGGACACAACAGCGACTGATAGAAAATCTCAGACACGCTGTTGATGCAGTCGTCTGCCTCTGCCGAACACGAATCTTCATCGTTGGCAAATACCGCGTATGCGCATGTCAGCGCCACATTACGGCATGCGCCGCGCATAACATTGTATACGCTGCTGACGCTGGCGGTGGACAACCAGGCGTTGACCTGGCTGACCTGCTGGTTATAGCACGATGCGATGTCTACCATGCAATTGGCCGCATAGTCGGAAATAATCCGTTTCTGGGCCGCCTGGATATTCACCATCGCGCGTTGGATATAATTGACGATGACGTCGTTGTACGGCAGATAGTTAGAATTCGAATCATACGACACGCGCTGGCACTTGTCCAAGACGGCGCGGCACAGACCGCCGTCGTTTACGGTCTTTCCGGTTCCGATTTTCTCCAACAGATACCGCGCGACGCACACGCCTTTGCCGGCGGTTTTGCAACTGGCAACATCCAGGGCCGCGCTCTTGTTCGTATTCAGGAATCCGGAATCGATTTCCGCGTTGTTGTAGTCTTCCATAAAGTCCGTGATGTCCGCGATTCTCTGGCCCAGAACGACGCTGCCGTTTTCGTCGATGTATTTCTTGGTCGGGTCCAGACATTTCGTGTAATCGGCGCCGCATACCATTTCATCGGTCATGCACGTGTTCAGCGCCGCGATGCATCCCTTGGCATCGTATTGGTTCTTGTTCTGCAAGACGGCCAGCCGCGCCTTTTGCAGCATGTTGTTCGCGCTGCGGACATTGTTCTTCAGCGTATCGTTCATCTTGCCCAGGCCTTGTTCGTACGCAATGCAGTCCTTGTCAATCGCCAGGTCGTAATTTCCGGTAATCTGCTGGGTCGTGGCGCCCGCGCCCTTGCACTGGTTCAGCACCGTGTTGCAGCGCTTTTTGGCGGCGTTGTACAATTCGCGCCCGCGCAGGTTCGAAAAGCTGGACGTGCTGGTGCCCAGAAAATCCAGCGTGAACAAATCGCTGGCCTCGCCCGAGAAATCCAAATCCATATCCAAACCCGAATACGTATCGCCGGAATAGCTGGTCGCGCTGCTCGGATTCTTAATCAGATTTTCGATTTCTTCCAGCATGCTGCGCGATTCGGTGTTGTCGCGCTTTCCGCTCAGTTCCAATTCGGCCTCGGTCGCGGACATAATCGCGCGGATTTCGTCCGCCGACAATCCGACATAGCGTATGCGCTGCGCGACGTCGTTCAGCTGGGTGTTCGCGTCTTTTACGGCCGATTCGACCTTGGAATATTTGGATAGGTTGGCCGAACAGCTGCATCGTTTCTGATTTGCGTCGATAACCGCGCAGAACTGGTCCATGCAGTCATTGTACTGCTGCTGGCACGATTTGTTCAAATCTGACGTCTGCTGCAGGCGTTCGGTCGCTTCGGCAATCGTTTCCTTGGTCTGGGCGACGGACGCGCGGGTCTGGACCGAGCGCGCTTCTTTGAAATTGACGTTGGAACCGGTCTGCTGGCCCGTTCCGGCGATTGTCGCGCGGCCGCCGACCGCGGCAATCGACGGGCGCGTCGTTGTTCCTGCGCGCCGGGCGGCGGCGGTGTTGGCGCCGGCGTCATCCACGCGCGCGTTGCGGCCCGTTCGAACTGCGTTTTCAGACGCGGCGCGCTGGGTCGCCGGCGCAGCGGTCCGGGCCGCGGTTGGTCGGGTTGCGGCGGCGGAACCACGCACGAGTTCGGTTGCCGGGGCGTTATTCAAATTGACTGTGCGCGCAACGACCGCCGCGCGCGTGGTTGCGGGCGGCGCGGCCGACGCAGCCTGTGAGACTTCAGGCTCGACCACCGGCGCCTGGTCTTGAATTTCTTCGTCGACTGTCACGGTCTCGACAACCGCGGGCCTTTGGACGGCCATGCGCGTCGATGCCGACGGACGCGCGGCGGCTGGCTCGCGCGCGGTGCCGGCGGTTTGAACGGATGATTTTGAAGACGCGACAACGCGCGACAGCGTGGCGTCGTCAGCCACGGCGGCAGACGCGTAAACGGCGCATAGAAAAAAACACGTAAAAAGTTTCCTCATACTGCATAAATTATATCACAACCATGCGCCGAATATAAGAAGAAACTTGCAAGCCGGGCATTCGGGACTTATAATGCCCCTTGATAAAATCGGGGGGCATTCCATGGCCGATATAAAAACATACAAAGTCGCCTTTTCGCTGGGCAATTACGTCAAGGCGGATTATTTCCGCCGCATCCTGCGTGGCCGCGCGATTCTGGAAATCAGCGAACGCCCGGACTATGTCTTTTGCGGGATATTCGACAACAATAAATTCATCGATTACGGGGATGGACCGCTGCGCATTTATTTCTATGATGAAAACGTGTTTCCGGACATGAACTTGTTCGACTATGCCATCGGGTTCCAGGATATGTCGCTGGGCGGGCGCCATCTACGCGTGCCATATTATTACTTTGATTTTGAAAATTATAAAAAGCTGCTGGATAACAATAAAACGAACGCCGCCTTGCCGGACAACATGGCCGGGCGAAAATTCTGCAATTTCATTTATTCGAATCCGGGAAACGGCCGGCTGTCCGTCACACGCCAAGAATTCTGCCGTGACTTGATGAAATACAGGCATGTCGATTGCCCGGGCCGCGTTCTGAACAATATGAAAAACGCCATCGAGCCGCGCAAAGGCAACTGGACCGCGGGCAAGCTGGACTTTATCAAAAATTACAAGTTCACGATTGCCTTTGAAAATTCGGATTCCATCGGATACACGACCGAGAAATTGATTCATCCCTTGCTGGCGAATTCGATTCCGATTTATTATGGCAACCGCGACGCGGCGGCCGACGGATTCAACCCGCGCGCGTTTATCAACGGCAACGATTTCGACAGCCTGGACGATTTGAAAAAATTCGTGACGGAACTGGACCAAGACGACCAGCGGTATATGAAAATGCTGCGTGAACCGCCCTTGTTGGTGGACAGCGTTCCGGATTGGGATAAAAAAATCGCAGATTTTATTATGAACATTTTGGAATCGGGCGAAAAGTTCACAGACACCGGTCAGCGCCTGTCGCCATTTTACGTTCTGCGGCGCAATTCCAGAAAGGCCCGGAAATTCCTAGTAAAAATAATGGCGTCGTTCGTGCCGGGCAAGGCCCGTCGCATGCGTTTTCGCGCATCATTCGGCGTGTAAAAAAATAATCATTAGCGTATAGCGCATAGCAGATAGCATATAGCGCAATAATCGGACTGCTATGCGCTAACTATTGGTTGTTCACCCATCTGTAAATCTTGGAAGCTCGCAGCGGCGTCTTGGTATTGTTCGGCGTAATACCGGGCGTCATATAGCCCAGAATCCAGTCGGCCATGCCGTCGCTCTGGTCCAGCGAGAGGCCGGTCGTCGCGTCACCCAAATAGCAGGATATGCCGGCGCTGATGTATCCAATGAAATTCCAATTGCAATATTCCGTGATTTTTCCGAGCTTAAATAGAAGTTGTCCAACTGTAAAAGGATTCTTGACAGACAGAAAAAGCCGGGATGTTAATTCGTTTGAAGAATCCGAATGTCCATAATACATGGTCTTGTTCGTCAGAATAATGGATGTCCCCAAGCCGAAATATGAGTTATAACTTTCAACACGATACAGGCCGGGCGGAACCGAACCCGCTTTTTTAATCTGTTCATCGCCATCGGCGCCGGTATAGCTGGATACCAATTCCCAATGCCCGACGGTATTTTCGACCCCTAGGCATGCAATGGAATCGGACAAATAGATAGACGGCGTGTTATAGGTGCAATTGGCTAGGGTGATTGTTGGTGGTAGCTCTGCGCAATAAAGCGTGGTGCATTTAATCAAATTCTGTATGTCCGACTGTGCCCGCAGCGAAGACACAACGTTGTTCGAAAAGGCGCCAATACTGTCCGCATAGTTTGTCGTTGTAGTCGCGTTCAGAATTTGGTTCGCCTGGTCAATCTGTTCGTACAAATACCTTATCGAACAGACGTTGTTTATGTCGACACCGTCGGCCACCGGAACGGTTATGTTCTTGTCGGAAAAAATCGTGTTGTGGACGTATTCCACGCTGGCTATGTCCGCATGCGCCGCGATGGTTATGAATGAAAATATCAGTGATGTGCAGATTTGACAAACGTGCCACATTCCCGACCCCTTTTTTAAAAGATATAAAAAAAGAACCACCAATGGAAATTGGCGGTCGGGAAGTTAGAAAAGTCAGTTCATCGGTGACCCGTTAGTTTTCGTCCGTCAGCGCAAGCGCAGTCGAGGCTTTTTTATAACCAACGCTTCCCGACCTTGAATCGGGAACAACGGCGCAAAAGCGCCATCACTGGAATATAACGATGCGTTTGGCACCGAATGAACTGGGATTTTCTATGTCCCGAACCTGTTTCCACAAGGTTCGAAAGAGATTATAAGAGCATTTCGATTTTTCTGCAATGATTATTTATAAGACAATAGTGATTAGTGCTTAGTTTATAGTTTTATAGTGAAGTGTTTAACTGTGCACTATTCACTATTGTTTTATGACTGGCAATCTCCCCGAATTTTCATCGGCAACAAGTTGCCGGAAAATTCTCCCCTCTTTAACAAGAGGGGCGGGCGTCAGGTGCAGGGAACAAGCGTGAAATGAAAGGGGTCGGCGCCAGGTGCAGGGAACGAACGTGAAACAAGAGGGGCAGCAGCCCAGAACAACGCAGCGGCTGCCCGGAATAACTCACCGGCACAAGACTTGGCACTTGCCCCCCCCTTTGTTCAGCTCTTGTCCCCATTGGTTTGACTCTTTTCCCCCTTGATAAAGGGGAACAGTTTTTGTTAGCGTCAGCGTTACAAAAACTTGGGGGATGTCTAGTGCAAGCAACAAGTAGTGTTTAGTAATTAGTCAGTAGTCGTTAGTCAATAGTCTATAGTGAACTATTAACTATGCACTATAAACTAAACACTAATCACTATGCACTATTGGTTTTACGAGTTACGAATCACGTATCACGAAAAAACCGCCCATCGGGCGGTTTTTTTTATTTCGCGTCCGCGGCGGCCGGGACGACGGAAACAGTCTTGCGGTTGCCCAGGCCTTTTTTGAATTGGACGGTGCCCGGGGCCTTGGCGAACAAGGTATGGTCCTTGCCCATGCCGACGTTCGCGCCCGGATGCACGGACGTGCCGCGCTGGCGGATGATGATGTTGCCGGGGATGACGCGGCTGCCGCCGCTTTTCTTCACGCCCAGTCTGCGGCCCTCGGTATCGCGTCCGTTCGCCGATGCGGAACCTGCTTTTTTATGTGCCATGATTTAACTCCTGTGGTAATTCGTAATCCGTAATCCGTAATCCGTAATCCGAATATGACCCGATTACCGATTACCTATTACCGATTACCCTTTGATTCCTGTTATTTTCAAAACTGTGATGTTCTGACGGTGACCCGCGGTGCGGCGGTAATTCTGGCGTCTTTTCTTTTTGAAGACCAGGATTTTGTCCGCGCGTTTTTGTTCCAGAACCTGAGCCGAGACTTTGGCGCCGGCGACCGTCGGCGCGCCGACCGTATCGCCGACCATCAAGACCTGGTCGAAGTCTATTTTTCCGTCGACGTTCAGTTTTTCAACCTTGATAATATCGCCGACCTTGACGCGATACTGTTTTCCGCCGGTAGAGAATATTGCGGTTTCGCTCATGTTATTTCCCTTTGTTTATACTTTTTGTCTAAAAGTTTATGCAATAGTGACATATTTTGCACAAAAGTCAAGCCTTTTGCATAATATTTTATACAAAACTAGCGGATAGCATATAGCACGTAGCGTATAACGCATAGCCGTCCGAGCGCAATGCTATAAACTATGCGCTACATTCGCGAAACGAGTCAATGTAGTTATCTATATAACTTTTTATAAAATAACTCTTTGTTCTTTTTAATAAAATCACTTATCTCATCGTATTTTATTTGAAACTCTTTTTGTTCAGATTCTGAATATTCGCGATTTTGTTCCGAAAAAAATGTTTTAATTTTTGCATCGGAAAGTTCAGTTCCATTGCGGTCAAATAATCTAACCTTATCAACATTTCTACTTTCTTTAAGTATTCGCATAGTTAGCGGAAGCAAATAATGAAGTATCTTATTTTTCCACGGTTTTAAGCGGCGCAGAATTTCACCCGTATCAACGCCCTTTAAGGCTTGAACATAGCGGTAATCAACACCTTGCTGGGCGCGTTTGTAATCTACCGATAAAAACGCTGCTTCGGTTTCATATCCGGACGATTTTGCAGATTTATATATGCTTATTATTTTCTTCGGATTCAACATAATCGCAGGATATGAAATAATAATATTTTCATTATTGCCCATCAAATTTTTTAGGTTTAAGAAAAATATAGCGTTTTTTAATTCGTTCTTTTTCTTGGCGGAAAACTCATCCGGCAGTTCGCGTTTTATATCATCTATTTCCAGAATTTTTGGATTTGATAATTCTTTCGCAACATTTGGAATCACAGACGTAGTTTTACCTGCACCGCTTGCACCGAATACAAAAATTATTTTTTTACTCATATCAGAAGTATATATTATATATTGAAAATATTCAATATATAATAAAACTATCATTACTGGATATTGTATGGTTTTCGGGGCTGGGCGGAATGCTACCTGCTGTATGCTATCCGCTAGTGCTTATGCTGTTTGGGTGGGGTGACCTTGTCCTAAGGTCACCTTTTTTTATTTGCTGGAATTCAGGCAGATTTCAATCCCAGGCAACCTTGGGACAAGGTTGCCCCACCCATTTTCGAATTACGATTCACGAAAAAACCGCCCTTTGGGCGGTTTTTTATCACGAACAATTCGTTCCATTCCAATTTTGCCCGGATGTTTGGCATTTGCATTCCGCACGGCCCGGGACGGGATTTCCAACACCGGTTTCGCTGGTACCGGTCGGACACGGCTTTTCCCAATCGCGTATCGAACTTGGGCCCGAGCCTATCATCTTTTCAAGGCACATTTCGCGTATCGCCGCGGAATCGCCGGTGGCGCCCTCGGCCGGCAACGCCGTCGCTGCTTTTTGGGCTGCGGATGTCAGAATCTCATTCAACGTGACCATATTGCGGCATGTGTTTTTAGTGTAATCCTGACTCCAGATGCATGCCGTGTTGTCCAGTTTGTCTATGATTGCCTTGAACTGTGCGCCGGACGGGTTGCATACCATTGTTTCATAGCAACTTGGCACGTTCGCGACGGTGGCGCAATATGTTTTGATGCGAGACTTGCTCCATCCCGGATTGGCCGTGACCTGGGTATTATAGCAATCGTAGATTTCGGTTATGCACTCGTTGAATCTAGTGCCGGCGGCAACCGCATCATTAAGGATTGCGGACGTTTCCGCCTGGGCGAATTCCAGACGTTTTTTCTGCAGCGCCTGCTGGGCGGCGACCTTTTGGTATCCGATGTTCTGCGCGGTGGTGCTCAGTTGTGCGCCATACGCGTCGCAGTCCGCGTTCGCGTCCAGCGCATATTTCTGCAGAACGCTGCGGCGGGCGTCGGCGACGGGCGCGCGCAGGGTCGAATACGGGTCGCCCGAAGCGCTGGCATATCCAAAGCACGTGGCGGAATTGGACGCCGTATAGCCGCTGTTGCCAGTCACGAAGTTCAGCGAGTATGTGCCGCTGTTCGACACGGTGATATTGCTGTTATAGTTATAAGGACAGCTGCTGGCGCCGTTGCCGCATTTGCGTCCCGTGGACGGAGGCGCGCCGCATGCCTCGTAAATTCCGTTAAAGCATGAATCCAGCACGCGGTTGCAGACGTTGTTGTGCGCGTATTCGAACAGCTCGTACCCCCAGGTCTCGGCCAGACTGTCTTTCAACGAGCCATCACCGTTCAACGACAAATTGTTGCCGGTCAGCCCACCTACGACGGTCGTGAGCCCCTGTAACGCCACCGTCAGGCTGTTGTTATCGCTGCCCGTGATGGTCAGCGTCTTGTCCTTGGCGTCTGCCCATGATTTCAGCGACGCTAAAATATCGCTGCCCGAACCGTTCAGACTGGTCACATCGAACCCAAAGTTGTTGCCCGATGCCGAGCAATAACTCGGCTTTGCGCATGTGTCCGAGTTATTATAGATGCCGTGGCTGGTGCACCATTTATTAGCCTCGTCACTTGTCCAGGTGCCCTGTTTGTTGGCATCCTGCCACGATACGCAGTTCATGACTTTTTCAGCGTCGGTCAGTTGGAACGCGGCGCTGACGTCTTTGCCCTTGGTCGCAATCAGCAGCGCCAATTCGCCGGAAACCTTTATCAATTCTTCGTTGGCGGATTCCAATTTCGCCTCGGCATCGGCAAAGGCCTTGACGCGGCCGGCGCAGGCGCAGCGGCGCTGGGCGGCATTGCGCGCGGTGCAGATTTCATCCATGCATGTGTAATAGCTTTCCATGCAGTTGCTGTATGCCTCGGCCGAAATCAGGCCGGTCGTCGGATCGATGATATTCGAATAATTGCCCGTGTACAGTTTGCTGCTTAGGTACGAGTACGTCGTCGATGTGCTTTTGCTGCCGCGGATGGCGTTTCCGGTTAACGAAACGCGGGCGGTGTTCGCGGCGGTTGCCGCACGGGAAACGACGTTGCGGTTCGCGGCGACCCTTGATGTGGCGGATGTGCCCGTGCGGGCGACAACCGCGCGATTAGCGGTCGAACCGGCCTGTTGCGAACGGGCAGCATTGGTCGCATTCACTGTGCGCCCGGAAACCGAACGCGACGCGGGGGCCACGGCGCCGGGCGTCATGGTATTTCCGCGCGGGCTGGGCCGCGAAGCGCGGTCTGTCGCCGCATTGCCCGACCAGGCGCCCTGCGTAACGGCCGGCGCAACCGGGTCCGCGAAAACCGCGCGCATCGACAAGAACGTAGAGCACACAAAAAACGCCGCCGCCAGCAGGAACACTGTTCCCGCCGCGTTCTTGAATATTTCGCCGAAATTACGACTCTTCATAGTTATCTCCCCGTCATCCCAAACGTACCCGAGAATCTGTTGCACAACAGCTATGTTACGCAACAGTCCCATTCTTTTTTATCAATTATAACATTTTTGGCGCGGTCTGTAAATAAGAAAACCACCTTGCGAGAATCAGTAGTGCATAGTGCTTAGTTGATAGTGTATAGTTGTCTAGTTATAACACTAAACTATACACTATCAACTAAGCACTATGC
>JAISAB010000019.1 GCA_031266915.1 Rickettsiales bacterium
CTTGCGAGAATCATTAGGCTATAGTGTTAATTTTTTAGTGTATAGCTGTCTAGTAAAAAAAATAATCTATACACTATCAAATAAGCACTATGCACTACTGACTAATGACTAACCACCGTATATCACCTGTCGGTTGTCTTTGGCGGCAAGAGCGAACAAACCCGACAGCGTGGTGAAATTCTTGATTAAATCCGTTTTGGGACCGGTGACACCCTGGATAAGGGCAGCCGCCTTGTTCATCTTGGGCGATAGCGTCATACACTGCTTTTCCGAAAAGACAACCTGTTTGTTCCACAGCAGCAGAAACTTTTTCCAATCCGCGTCCAGCTTGACCGGCCCGGCCACAATACCGGACGAACCGGCGTATTTATAATATTTTTCCAGTTGCAGAACGTGACTGGCAACAAATTTCTGCATATCGAAAAAGAGGCTGTCGGAAGTTCGAAAAACACGCCGATTATGCATTTCCAGGACGTATGCGGCATGATCACGAGATAATCGGTACATATTCCTGTAATCGCGCACTTCATCTGTGGTGGATTTTATTTCCAATTTCGCCATAACGTCGCCTCTTTCTTTACAATAATTAGTTTATAGTGATTAGTACATAGTTCATAGCGCTATGAACTATGCACTAATCACTATTCACTATAACCTATTGGTTAATTAAGATTTTTCGTATCGTCGTGTATGCGCCGACCGGTATGTATGTGACCACAGGCTGATAAATCGCGCGCGTTTCGCGGACATAGTATTCGCGGTCCACGACCTTTTCAAAGGCCTGACCACAGCCGCACGCCGGTTTGACCGCGCGCATTTTGCACGCCGAACGCTTCGGCGCCGGTCTTTTCAGTTCGACATCCCGGTCGCATTTGATAACGGTCGTAACGGCGCGCGCCGCGATAGTGGCACCGTCCAATTCTCTGTACAGGCTGGATTTGCTGCAGTCGTCGACTGATTTTTGATAATAGCCACCGCCAGCGAAAACAGACGCGGACGGCAACAAGGCGGCCAATAAAACGAGTGTCATTTTTTTCATTTCAAATACCTTTTGTTCGGCCTACATTCTCGTCACGCGGCCATTATAGGACAGATATTCGAAATTGCAATTTTTTTATGACCAAGGAAATTTCTGATTTATGATTTCGCTCGCTCCGCTCTCGTATCCTCGTAGTTGCTCGTTCCTCGCATACTCGAATTCTGACTTCTGATTTGGGATATTTTCGGACTGTCAGCCCCTATTTGCTATTTGCTATTTATTTCTGCTTTACACCTTAATCTTAAACCGCGCGCCCGGACTGGATTCCTGGGGTTCGGAACGCGAAATAATGTTAGAATGTCTCCATGAGAAAAAAATTGAAACATACGCGGGACATAGTCTTGGGAATGCACGACGCATTGGTGTCCCAGACGGGAATAATCGCAGGGCTGACATTCGCCCTGGCGGACGGACATGTCATCATTTTAACCGGCGTTATCGCCGCCGCCAGCGCCAGTTTGTCTATGGCGGCGTCCAATTATCTGGCCCAGAAAACGAACGAAGATAAATCCGCCGCGTCCGCCGGCCTTTATACCGGCGCGTCGTACCTGATAACGGCCGCGCTGCTGATTGCGCCGTTCGCGGTGTTTTCGGACAAATACCACGCCTTTGGCGCCAGCCTGGCAGTCGCAGTATGCGTGATTTTTCTGTTCAATTATTGTGTTTCGCGTGTTCGGCGACGCCCTTTTTTTGGATTGTTTATCGAAATGTCGGGCATCTGCGCCTTCGTATCGGTTATCGCGTTTGCAATCGGCCGGGCCGCCGGATACTTCTTGGGCGTGGATATATAATTTCGCTCGACTGACAAAAAAGTATCTTTTCAAAAAAAACTCTGAAAGAGGTTTGTTTGAAAAGATACTTTTTTGTCAATTGCTATTTGATATTTGCTAATTGCTATAAAAAAACCGCCCAACAGGCGGTTTTTTTATAGCGGCGCGGCCGATTATTTATGAAATTCATGCAGCAATCTTTGAATCTCGGTCAGTTCCCCGGCTGTGAAAACATCTTTTTTTATCTCGATGACACGGAAACGCCGGCGGGCTTTCATCTCTTGGCGACATTTTTTTATATCTTCGTACTCGGACAGCGTAAATACTTGTACTTTGTTCTTCTCTTTCTCAAGACGCCTTTGCTCGCGCCCGTATATTTTCTGCTCTTTTTTAACAAAGTTCTGTTTTCTTTCGAACCTTTTCATTTTGCGCATTTTTTTCAAATTCTGATACGCGTATGATTCGTCCGAATCCAACCTTTCAATTCTGGCTTTGTGCGCCAGCCTGCAAAACAGATGATATTCTGGCAGCGTCAGCGACCCCTTGTCCCAATTGCATTTGGAATGCGCCCAGTACCAATTTTCAGGCTTGCCGCCACGAGATAGCGGCGGTTCGTGCTCTTTGGTTGCCTGTGATATTTTTTTTTATAATTCGACCGCATATCAGGCATAGTTTTACACCCTTCGCGGTCAAAAATTTTTTCCGTGTGTCGGCCA
Source organism: Rickettsiales bacterium (assembly GCA_031266915.1). Taxonomy (GTDB): domain Bacteria; phylum Pseudomonadota; class Alphaproteobacteria; order Rs-D84; family Rs-D84; genus JAIRLB01. Next base: position 2,526 of record JAISAB010000019.1, read on the forward strand.
TATCGCCCCCCTTTGTTCCACGTGTTTATAGTGAACAATGACGCAAGATACCCTTTGCAGGCGAAAGAAAAGATTACTTGGATAATAAAAAACGCCCTGAACTGGGTGTTTTAAAACGGTTTTTATGTCATGTAGAGAATAATTCTGGCGACGACCTACTCTTCCGTGGCTTAAGCCAAAGTACCATTGGCGATACGGAGTTTCTCGGCCTGGTTCGGGATGGAACAGCGAGTGGCTTCCGCTCAATAATCACCAGAATTATTCTCTATGAACACGCAATTTCTGATTTATGATTGCTGATTTGAAATCGGCAAAAAATCTCTCAAAATATCAAAGAATCAACAAGATTTATGATTGTTGATTTCCGATTTGCTTTAAATCATAAATCATAAATCATTTAACTTACTCTTCAAGCATTCGTTTGATTTTTTGACGCAACGCGTCAAAAAATCAAACAGTAGATAAAAAGTCAATGGTTCGATTAGTATGGCTAAGCTGAATCCGTCACCGGACTTACACCTGCCACCTATCAATGTCCTCGTCTGGGACTGAACTCATGGGGATATCTTATCTTGCGACCAGCTTCCCGCTTAGATGCTTTCAGCGGTTATCTGTTCCGAACATAGCTACCCTGCGATGCCGCGGGCGCGACAACAGGTACACCAGTGGTTCGTTCGACCCGGTCCTCTCGTACTAAGGTCAAGTTCGCTCAAATATCCAACGCCCACAGTAGATAGGGACCTAACTGTCTCACGACGTTATTAACCCAACTCACGTACCGCTTTAAATGGCGAACAGCCATACCCTTGGGACCTGCTCCAGCCCCAGGATGCGATGAGTCGACATCGAGGTGCCAAACACTACCGTCGCTATGGACGCTTGGGTAGCATCAGCCTGTTATCCCTAGAGTAGCTTTTATCCGTGTGCGATGGCCCTTCCATGCGGGACCACCGGGTCACTATGACCGACTTTCGTCTCTGCTCGAGGTGTCCCTCTTGCAGTCAGGCTTGCTTTTGCCATTGCACTCACCGGCTGATTTCCGACCAGCCTGAGCAAACCTTCGCGCGCCTCCGGTACGATTTGGGAGGCGACCACCCCAGTCAAACTGCCCAGCACGCACTGTCCCCCGCCCTGTTTCAAGAACGCGGGTTAGACATATCAATACACAAGGGTGGTATTTCACCAACCGCTCCATGACAACCGAAATCATCACTTCAAAGCGTCCCACCTATCCTACGCAAATGTATCAATATGCCAGTACGAACCTACAGTAAAGCTTCATAGGGTCTTTCCGTCTAGCTGCGGGTACCCGGCATTTTCACCGAGAATTCAATTTCGCTGAGTCTATGTTGGAGACAGTGTGGAGATCGTTACGCCATTCATGCGGGTCGGAACTTACCCGACAAGGAATTTCGCTACCTTAGGACCGTTAGAGTTACGGCCGCCGTTTACTGGGGCTTCATATCAGCGCTTGCACGCCTCAACTTAACCTTCCAGCACTGGGCAGGCGTCAGTCCCTATACATCATCTTGTACGATTTAGCAGAGACCTGGGTTTTAAGTAAACAGTCGCCCCCACCTGGTTTGTGTCACCTCATTAAAGTTGCCTTGAAGGAGGTCATCCTTATCCCGAAGTTACGGATGCATTTTGCCTAGTTCCTTCAACATAGTTCTCTCAACCGCCTTAGTCTACTCGACTCGAGCACCTGTGTTGGTTCTGGGTACGATTCATATGCGAGTGCTATTTCCTGGAACTCCTTCACTGCGCATTCCAATCCAATAAGGATGCACAATATACGGAATCCGTCACATTCTCGCGAGTCACGGAATATTAACCGTGTTCCCATCGACTACGCCTTTCGGCCTCGCCTTAGGGGTCGACTCACCCTACCCTGATTAACATAGGATAGGAACCCTTGCTCTTACGGCGTCAAGGTTTCTCACCTTGATTAGCTGCTACTCATGCCAACATTCGCTCTTCTGATATCTCCAGCCTGGCTCGCGCCTTGACCTTCACAGACTTACAGAATGCTCCGCTACCGCGCCAACAAATTGAACAAAAAACTCCGTTTTTGTTCAATTTGCAGAGTAAAAGAGTCAAGATTTTGCTTCGCAAAATTAGAGTATGAGAGTCAGAGATTTACCATCTCTTACTCTCTCACTCTCTAACTCTGTCGGCGCAAGCCGACATAACTCTGCAAATTGAACAAAACGCAAAGCGTTTTGTTCAATTTGCTGACACCCGCATCTTCGGTGGATAATTTTAGCCCCGTTACATTTTGGTTGCCGAAATTCTTAATTAGACCAGTGAGCTATTACGCTTTCTTTAAACGATGGCTGCTTCCAAGCCAACATCCTGGTTGTTTTGGAATCTCGACTCACTTTCCCACTTAATTATCACTTTGGGACCTTAGATGGCGGTCTGGGCTGTTGCCCTCTCGTCTGCCGACCTTAGCACCGACAGACTGTTTCCTGGGTTATAATTTGCTGGTATTCAGAGTTTGATATGGTTTGGTAAGATTTTACTCCCCCTAGCCATTTCAGTGCTTTACCCCCAGCAACGAACACCCAAGACACTACCTCAATAGTTTTCGCGGAGAACCAGCTATAACGGGGTTCGATTGGCTTTTCACCCCTAGACACAGGTCATCACCTAATATTGACACATTAGTGTGTTCGGTCCTCCAGTGTGTGTTACCACACCTTCAACCTGCCCATATCTAGATCACCCCGCTTCGGGTCTATTACTGCATACTCAATTCGCCCTATTCAGACTCGGTTTCCCTGCGCTTACACCTAACGGCTTAGGCTTGCATACAATAATAACTCGTTGGCTCATTATACAAAAGGTACGCCATCACACGGCAATTTAATTTGCCACGCAAATTAAATTGCCGTGCTCTGACAGCTTGTAGGTATTCAGTTTCAGTGTCTATTTCACTCCCCCTTCGGGGTTCTTTTCACCTTTCCCTCACGGTACTTGTTCACTATCGGTCAATCAGGAGTATTTAGCCTTGGGGGAAGGTCCCCCCATATTCAAACGGGATTTCACGTGTCCCGCTCTACTCTTGGACAGAATTACTCGCTTTCGAATACAGGGCTATCACCTATTATTGCCGGGCTTTCCATCCCGTTTTTCTAACGAATATCTCTGCCACTGGGCTGGTCCCGTTTCGCTCGCCACTACTAAGGGAATCACTATTGTTTTCTTTTCCTGCGGTTACTGAGATGTTTCACTTCTCCGCGTTTGCTTCAACAACCTATGTATTCAGTTGTTGATAATCCATAAAGGATTGGGTTTCCCCATTCAGGAATTCCGGGGTCAATGCATATTGACGGCTCGCCCGGACTTATCGCAGTCTTTCACGCCTTTCATCGCCTCTGATTGCCAAGGCATCCACTAAACACCCTTTGTTACTTCTTATCTTATGCTTGAAGAGTAAATCTTCAAGGATTTAAGATTTATGATTTACGGATTTAAGATTTGTTCAATCTTAAATCATTCAATCTGAAATCTTAAATATAAAAAAGTTACTTAATGAGTTTTTTTAAGCATAGAACAATTTCAAGAACAGCGATGAATTTTGCGACATGAAATTTTGGCGGGTATCAAGATTTTTTTAACGCAATACAAACGTATTGCGGATAAAAAAATTGCAGATAATCGTGAAAATTTCAAAGCAAAATCATTGATGTTTGCAGAAATTGTTCGTTAGTTGATTCTTGATTTTCTATTTGAAAATTGAATTACTCTATTTCTAGAGTTACTCTCTATTTATGAACATCAAAGATGTTCATTTCAGAAAGATATTTTGAGATTATTACGATGTTCATCCGTCTGTTGCCGCGCAACAGCCGAGATAAATCCCGACCGAGCCGTAACAAACGGAGACATAAAAACCGATTTACAATATATAAAAACAGATTCTAAATATTATAGAATATTTGGAATCGGCAAGATTTCTGATTTCTGATTTCCGACTTCTGATTTAACACAGAAGACAAAAACCAACAAACCCAAAATATTACAGATTACAACCTCATCAAAATTTGAATATGCGGGTCGATGGTGGGTCAGGAAGAACTCGAATCTTCGACCTCCGCTGTATCAGAGCGGCATTCTAACCAACTGAACTACTGACCCGAAACTATTTCTGATTTATGATTTCGGATTTATGATTTGACAATCATAAAACGTAGCTCCGCTGATACCAGAAACTTGTTTGCCCACGATTTATAAATCAGAAATCCGACATCATAAATCATAAATTCAAAAAGAGATATTCAGACAGTCGTTTGGATAATGACCGTTCCGTGATGAAACGGTTATCTCTATAAAGGAGGTGATCCAGCCGCACCTTCCGGTACTGCTACCTTGTTATGACTTAACCCCAATCACCAACCCCACCGTAGGCGGCGTCCTCTTGCGTTAGACTACCGACTTCGGGTGAAATCGACTCTCATGGTTTGACAGGCGGTGTGTACAAGACCCGGGAACGTATTCACCGCTGCATTCTGATCAGCGATTACTAGCGATTCCAGCTTCATGCCCTCGAGTTGCAGAGGACAATCTGAACTGAGGCGTTTTTTAAGGATTGGCTTTGCGTTGCCGCATCGCGACCCATTGTTAACGCCATTGTAGTACGTTTGTAGCCCGACCCGTAAGAACCATGATGACTTGACGTCATCCACACCTTCCTCCCGCTTGACGCGGGCAGTCCCCTAAGAGTCCCCGGCATTATCCGCTGGTAACATAGGGCGTGGGTTGCGCTCGTTGCAGGACTTAACCTAACATCTCACGACACGAGCTGACGACAGCCATGCAGCATCTGTGTTCGCACCAACCGAATTGAAGAAATCCATCTCTGGAAATCGCGTGCGACATGTCAAGGGTCGGTAAGGTTTCTCGCGTAGCATCGAATTAAACAACATACTCCACCGCTTGTGCGGGTCCCCGTCAATTCCTTTAAGTTTTAATCTTGCGATCGTACTCCCCAGGCGGCATGCTTAACGCGTTAGCTTCGTCACTAAACCCCCGAAGGAGCCTAACAACAAGCATGCATCGTTTAGGGCGTGGACTACCAGAGTATCTAATTCTGTTTGCTCCCCACGCTTTCGTCCATGAGTGTCAGCAACGGACCAGAAGACTGCCTTCGCCATTGGTGTTCCATCTGATATCTACGGATTTCACCCCTACACCAGATATTCCATCTTCCTCTTCCGTGCTCCAGCTTGCCAGTATCAAAGGCAGTTCCGGGGTTGGGCCCCGGGATTTCACCCCTGACTTAGCAAACCACCTGCGGACGCTTTACGCCCAGTAAATCCGAACAACGCTTGCACCCTTCGTATTACCGCGGCTGCTGGCACGAAGTTAGCCGGTGCTTTTTCTGTCGCTACTGTCATCATCTTCACGACTAAAAGAACTTTACAACCCGAAGGCCTTCTTCATTCACGCGGCATGGCTGGGTCAGAGTTTCCTCCATTGCCCAATATTCTTAGCTGCTGCCTCCCGTAGGAGTCTGGACCGTGTCTCAGTTCCAGCGTGGCTGATCGTCCTCTCAGACCAGCTATGGATCATCGCCTTGGTAGGCCGTTACCCCACCAACAAGCTAATCCAACGCGGGCACATCTTTCACCGATAAATCTTTCCCGACCAATTAATTTTTCTGAAGAAAAATTAATTAAGAGTTAGAGATTTGGAGAGTTAAGATTTTGCTTCGCAAAATCAGAGTTGGAGATATTATTATCTTCAACTCTCTAACTCTTCAACCCTGCAAACGCAAAGCGTTTGCTTTAACTCTCCCAATTAATTTTTGCGCTTTGCGCGAAAAAAATTAATTGGTCGGCGTATGCGGTATTAGCGTTCGTTTCCAAACGTTATTCCCCAGTGAAAGGTAGCTTCCCACGCGTTACTCACTCGTGCGCCACTGGTGCATTGCTGCACCCGTTCGACTTGCATGCCTAAGACCTGCCGCCAGCGTTCGTTCTGAGCCAGGATCAAACTCTCAAGTTTTTGAAACTTGTGTTTAAGCCTGTGCACTGCTCGGGTGATGAGTTCATTGGTCTTGGTTTTCTTTCACAACAACCGTCTGTCAATTTCTTCAATTAACTTCGCATTTTATCCAACCGGATAATATCCGCTTGTCAAAAATGCTTGTTACTTTTGAAATCGCCGACGACGCTTGCCGAACCAATGAACTCATCACCCTTGCGAACAAAGCTGACTATTATAATAATGTCAGTTCGTCTTTACATATATATTCGCAAGACAAGTATTTTTAACGAGGTTCTACTATATTAATGATAATGTAATCCGCCTTCGCCTTGCGGCTGCGGCGTGATAACAAAATCATACGCAATCAAAGATTGCGAGATTTTGTAAACCTACTACCTGTCTAGGATATGCACATTTGACTTATGTTAAGTTTGGATGTGTTCCAAATCAACTGTCTGCATATCCCTTCTTGAAACATTTCTGATTTCGGATTTATGATTTCCGATTTAATAAATCAGAAATCAGCAATCATAAATCAAAAATGATTTGATGAGCTGCTTTTATTCACAATATTTGCATGTTTAGAAGGATACCCAATTCTGGTGGTTATCCCGAAAACCGCAGAATTTCAGGGGTTGAGAGCTATTTATATTTTGATTCCCAACTTGAAAGCCCGCATAGTATGCGCGTAAAGTTCAGGAAAGTCAAGCATTTTTTAACGGATATTTGTAAAAAAGTCCGAACGGGTTGCGATTTTGTGCATAAAATCGCGGATTTCCGGTACTTTCTTGTAAAAACTTCGTGTCAAAAAAATATCATTTTTTATTTTGCGCGGCGCTTTCACGCCAGGTGGCGATTCGTAACGGCGCCGTAAAATGATTCATTCATACGGGCATGCGACCGAATCGGGAAATTTAAGATATAAGATTTACAGATTTAAGATTTGGAGATTAAGAGCTTTATACTGTGAATCAACAGAAAAAATTCTTCATCTCTAAATCTTAAATATTTTTTACCTGCCCCGGTTACGGGGCGGGAAAGAGTTGGCCTGCGAGTGCAACGAGCTTGGCAACTCTTGGGTGGGGGAAAGGCGGAAAGTATAATGATTTGTTTTTCGCAATCACCCCCAACCCCACATCAACCCCACCCAAGAAATTCTAGTTCACTATCGTTCATAAGAATTTCTATCCCGCCCCATGCATGGGGCAGGTAAAAAGTGGATTTAAGATTGAAGATTTATGATTTAAGATTTGGGGATTAAGAGCTTTATTTAATGTAAGAAATTCTTACTCTCCAAATCTTAAATCAGAAATCAGAAATAAAAAACCGCCCAGCGGGCGGTTTTTTAAGAGCGGGGCTTGACCCTGGTTAAGAATTAAGCCTTATCGAGCATTCTCCGTTGTTGCTGTCGAAATATGTTTCGCGATATAGGTCCCTTGGATAATTCCCGTTGTTTTTGGCCTCAGAGCATTTATCTTCGGAAATCCCAGCACAACCCAGCCATTTTGCGCCATTGCTTGATTTTTCATTGCCGCCCGGCTTTCCGCCCAACACTATACACAAGGCGGCCACCTGGCCATCCTTGCCGTTCTTGGCAGTGGTGGCGTTGAGCTTGTGGAACTTGTACACTTTGTTGTTATTCTTGCATCTTACAAAATCGCCCGCGTTTCGACCGGCCTTGATGTCGGTGGTTTCTTCCGCAACGACGCATTCCGGATTAATCGAGGTAATAATAAATCTAATCAGGGCTGTATCATTGTTCAGGTTTATTTTGCTGAACGTGTTGTCGCAGGCGCTCTTTAATTTGGAATTTTTCGTATCGCACGGATTTTCGGTCGTACAGACTTTGTTCAGATACAGCGCGTCTTCATACGCGGCGCAGTTCGATGCGCTTTTGTTGGCCTCGGTCAGTTTCTTGTATTCCGGGCGTTTTTCGATTTCCGCGATTTGCGCGCGCAAAGACTGCACTGTTTCCACATCTTTCGACGCGGCGTTTTCGATTTCTTTCAGAGATTCGGCATTCGCGCCGGATGCAATCAGCACCGCCGCCAGCACGCCGACTATCAGTTTGGTTCTTTTCATGTTTTTTCCTTTTGGTTTTATTAAACGCCATACACGTCTAATCTTCGTCTGACTCGTCTTCTTCTTCGATTTCGTCATTGTCTTGTTCTGCCGCGGCCGCCATTTCATTGTCTATTTCCAGTGACAACACCTGCGCGTCGGCATATATATTCTGCGCGGTCGAAATTACTTCCTTTTGCGCCGCGTCCGCGTCACCGCGCGCTTTGTCCAAGGCGGCCCTGTCGGTCGTCAGGGCGTTTTTCGCGGCCGTTGCGGCGGTCTGGGCGGCGCTTATATCCTCTTGCGCGGCCTTGAACGAACTTTGCGTACTCTTAACATCCGCAGCGATTTGTCGCGCATTGTCTGCGGATTTCCGAGCGTCGTCGGCAACCCCGCTTTTTGCGTTCTGGGTTTCTTTCAGTTTATTGGCCGCCTTGTCCGCGGCGCTTATTTTGGCGGTCGCGTCCGCGGATGCCAGCTCTGCCGAATTAGTTTTCAGACGGCTTAGCGGCCCGGATATTTTATTCGCGAAATCTTTGTAATCATCTTTCAGCGCGCCTATTATCTCGGCGGCCTCCATTGTATTGTTCAGGGCTACGCCCACGCTGGCGCCAAAGCCCGCTAATTTTTCATACATGACGGCCTCGGCGTCGCGCGCTTTTTTCACTTCGTCTGCATACCCGTTTGCTGCGCCGGAATACTCGTACTTGTCACCTATCTGTTTTTTCAATTCTTCTATCGCGGATTCCAAGGTTTGAACGGCGCGCATCAGCTTGTCTTTTTCAACCTCTGCGTTTTTTTCTTCAGTTTGCTTGATAAAGGCCATCCCCTTGTCTATTTCCCCCGACAGTTCAACAGCCGCCGACTGCATTTCCCGGGATACTTTTACAACATCGTTTTTTGCCTGGTCCAAATCGGCCCGAGCCTTGTCCAAGGCCTTTTCCGAGTCCGTCACATTTTTCTGCGCTGTGCCCTCTGCGGTTTTTGCTGTACTGACGGCGGTCTTGGCGTCATCGACGGTATCGGTTCCCGGCTCGTCTTCTTCGGCTTCTATGGCAGCCTGAACAGCCTTGTTGTGCGCGGCTTCTGCTCTTCCCAGCGCATCCTGTTTTTCTTTCAACGCATCTTGTTTTTCCTTCAGCGTATTTTGGGTTTCTTTCAGCTTGTCGGACGTCGTATCCAAACTCTTTGTCTTGGTTTCCACATTCTTGACGGCATTGGTCAGCCCGTCGGAACCGGTTCGCAAGCGCACCAAAGGCACGGATATTTTGTCCGCAAAGTCTTTATAATCATCCGTACCTTTTAACGCGGTTCCAACGGCGGCGGCGTCCATATCCTTATTCAGGGTAACGCCTATCCTGGCGCCGAATTCCCCCAGCCTGTCATACGCTGTTTTTTCCGCCGCGCGGGCATTTTCCGCTGCGCCGTCATACCCCGTTATCGCCGCGGTTCCCGCGGTACCGCCCGCGGACGAACCGGCGACATTGCCGACATCGCCGATGGAACCCGGCGTCAATCCGACGCCGCTGGCGCCCAAGACTTTATCCAAACCGATTTTATTGACGACGACATTGCCGACCAGCGCCACGGCGGCCCCGCCGACGGCCAAAGCCGTGCCTGTTTTCAAATTTTGCTGCGCGTCCGATTTTTGCTGTTCCCATGCGGCTGCGTCTTCGCCGGCCGGATTTTGCAGCGCGCGCGACACGCTGGCGTAAACGCCGCCGGTAATGCCAGTGCCGACGTCATCGTATAATCCCGAATCGGCTGAATCCAATATTTCGGCGGATTCAATGCCGGACGCCATGCCCAGCGCCGCCTTGGTCTGTTTCAAATTTGCCGCCAGTTCCCTATATTCCGCGCGCAGCGGGGTCAAGCCCTCTTGTCCTGGCAGGGAAATACCCATCTCGCCGCCCTTGAAACTTGGACCGCCGTAATCACATCTGAATGTCGCCAGATATGCCCGTGCATCTGTTTCGGCGTCCTGGTCGGATTTGGTTTCAGACAAACCCTGGGCCAGCTTTGACCCGCCGATTCCGACCGCGCCGACGGATGCCGCGCCCAGCACCCGGTTGGCCATTGATTGTTCGACAGCCTTTTTTTCCTGAACGTTTTTTTGTAAAGCGACATCAGCCGCGATTGCCGTGGTGAATATAAAAATGCCAAAGAAAACCACCAATAACTTTTTCATCCAGAAACCATAGACATGCCGAACGGCCTTTGAGTGCCAGAAAAAGCCACTCAAGAAGAGTGGGCAGGAGGTTGATTACTATGATTTATTGAAAATAGTGCCGCTTATTCGATATATTCGCGAGCCCTCCTGTCCATAGAACAGGAGGCTTTTATCGTCCCCGCGGACGCAATAAATCAAAGGGTAATCACACCCCGCCGGCAGAACCCCTGCCGACTTTTCTATTATAACAGGTAAAATCTTTAATTGGAATAACTTTTTTTTAAATAGCAATTATGGTGCAATATTTAGCTGTGATGCTTTAAACTGCACCAAATTGCTATTTGATATTTGCTATTTGCTATTTTAAAAAACCGGCTTTCGCCGGTTTTTTAGAATCGGTACATAAATCCCATCTTTACCATCGGATAGAACTTTATATCGGACAGCGCATCGTTGGCGTCGGCTGTCGCAAAATCGATATTATCATTCAAATCCGAAGTATTGACCGGGTCCCAGGTGTTACCCGTACTGTTCCACTGCAACAATCCTGCGTCCGGAACGTCCATCCCCAGCGACGCGGTCTTGCTGGTAAAGACTACGCCCGCGTCCATAAAGATTTTAATTCCCCAGAACAATCCCAAATCAAAGCCCGTTCCCAGATATGGTCCTGAATATTTCCAATCCAATCCCGCGGTCGCGTCGATGGAATTTCCGGTGTATTTGTATTCCTGGCCGTTGATTTCGAATTCAAAGGGGTCGCTGGGCGCGCCTTCGACCGTCCCAGTCAGCATCGCGTCCAATTTCATCCGGCCGGCCACATATCCGCCGGTCAGACGCCATCCGCCCAGGAACCAAGTGTTTCCGAACGGATAAAAATCTACCAATGCGCCGATATGTTGGGCCTTCAGCGCACCGCCGCCGATTGTCAGACCGTCGCCGATGTCGGCGCCGTCGTTCAGTGCGGAATCGATTGCAGAATTGATGGACGACTTTATTGGCGATGTCGAGGCAAAGTCAAAACGCACGCCCAATCTTTTCCACCAAAACGATTCAAAGTTTTTGTTCGCATATCCGACAAACCCGTTCAGGCCGCTGGTCACGGACGCGCCGACGCCGATTTGCATGCCGCGCGGGAACTTTATTTTCGGATTGGATTCGGCCGTCGGTTCAGATTCGGCGATATAATCGGCCGCGGCGACCGTATTGGTTGCGACGACTTCATCGGCAACGGCGACGATGTCTTTGGCGCCATCCTCGGCCCAGGCCGGCAAAGCGACGGCTGTCAAAACTGCAAAAATCAAGATTTTTTTCATTTGGATTCTCCCCGTATGTTTGGTTTACATTCCTATACTATAGTCGTCTGAAAAAAATAACGCAACCTGTAAGATTTAAGATTTACGGATTTAAGATTTGGAGAGTAAGAATTTTTTCTGTTGGCTCTTCATTACCAAATCTTAAATCCATAAATCTTAAATTTTACATTATGTGTTTTAATTCTTTCCGAAAATATGATATGATTTGTAGCATGAAGTCAAGAATTGCTCTTTTTTCAGCCCTGCTTTGCGCGACCTGCGCTTTCGCGGCCAGCGCGTCGGATTGCGTCGGGGACGACTGCGACATCGGACAATTGTACCAACAGACGGTCGCGCGCGTCGAATCATTGGAACCGGACGTCTGCGTCGATTGCGCGCCGCCGGTGATGATGGATTTATGGATGGCCCCGCCGCGCATGAAGTCTGTCAACCTACTGTCGATAAAGCCCGCTGTGCCGGACGACCGGCCGAAACTGTGGGACGGCGGAATCAAAAAGTACAACCAGCCGCATTTCGACAAGACCGTCGACTGGCGCGACGGCGTGCCGATTTGGGATGATTCGATTCACCATTACCAACGGAAAGATTTCAGCGATTGGTTTCTTGAACCCAGCGAGACCTATTTTGTCGACGAATTGAATACCGATATTCGCGCCGAGGTCGAAGAGCTGCTGGCCCCCCAACGGCCAAGCGACAATCTGTGGACTAATTCGGCTGAAAAATACCAGGCCCGGGATTTGTCCGCCGCGATTGAAGAAACATTTGTTGATAATGTCAAGATTATCGAAATCAGCGACGGATGCCCCTTTGAAACGGATGCCGAATGCGCGATTTGGCGGCGCAAGCCGATGGTCCGCGAAACCGTTTCGCCGCGCAGCTCAAAAATCCGGGCCGACAAGATGGACGAATTTATCTGCGCCGCGCGCGATGACAACAGAATCACCGCGAACGCGGATGTTTCCGCCCCGCTGCTGGACAGGTATAAAATGCTGATGCAATCGGCGCGGGCCTGCTGCGCGGACGGAATGGCGCACCGGTTGAAACAGGCCGGCGCGACGGACGGCTTGGTCTATAAATTTTTGTCCGACGACGCGAATTTTTATGGTCTGGGCAACCGCTGCCTGATGATGACCGACGCGGACTTTGACCGGAAATACCCGAACACGGCGACCGCCGCGGTGGCCGCGGACGTGCGCAACGGATGCCTGTGCCGCGGGCGCCAGTGGTTCAAAGCAATGCTGTCGCCGTTTCAAGAGGCATACAAGGCATCGCCTGAATTCGCGGCTGAGAAGTTCGATTACACGTACACCGACGGCTTGCAGCGCGAAATCACAGTTTCTGTAAACAACGACGTCAAGAACGTGCTGAATCAGTTGTCGCTGTGCCCGTAAAAATAGATACGAGATAGGAGATAGTAGATACGAGATATTAGTTCGGTGCGGCTTGAACATTGTTCAAAATTATGAAATTTATTCACGCTTGCACAATACTTATATCTCGTATCTACTTCCGTTTCAGCGACCTTGTTACCATTTCGTTAAAAAACACAACTGATGATTCTATAATCTCATTATCCGACATCAGCTTTATCAAATCATCCTCTTGCAATGCGGGATGATTTGCGCTGCGCTCTAACAAATCCGATACAGATACCTCCAGCAAATTCGCTATCAAATGCAATCGATAGCTGCCGATACCGCATTCGCCAGCCTCGTACTTTTGAACCTGCTGATGGGTCACGCCGACGGCGACCCC
>JAISAB010000023.1 GCA_031266915.1 Rickettsiales bacterium
CTACGTTTACGCCCGCCTCGCTTCCATGCGCGTCGACAGCTGCACTACCCAAGTCAAAGAATGCCTCCAATCCGAAGATCGATGCGGCGCCGATTACACGCAGTGTGTCGGGCTGGATAATACCGAGATACGGGCATTATGTCCAGCGGATAAACTTGTGGGCTGTCAGGAAAACGGCGCATTCGACTGGGAACGCGTCGACAACATTGTCGGCGGAATTTATCTGAGCATAGATAACGAGCTGATGGAACAGTGCGAGGTTTTTGCTGAATCTAAAATGGCCGAAATTTGCGGGGACACGTTCAACTGCGACGCCGCTTTTGCGAACGACGATTCGTTCGGGGCTGAAATGTTGGCCATCAACACCACCGCGGCGGACGAGATGGAAATTATAGGCCTGGTGGATTTTTCGAAAATAGCCATAACCGAAACAACAGGCACTATTCCAACCATCGTAAAGTACACAGCGACCGGCGAGTACAGCACTCTGTCCCAGCAAAACGTCGATTCGGTTATAAACAAAACCAATCGCATCATCGCGATGTTGGGCGAGGACACAAAGATTAAAATGTGCGTAGATGGCCGAAACATGGAGCCCATCCGCGGTCAACGCACAGACCGCAATAGCACTACGACTGCCAGATTTCCGCGCCTGCTGGACGAATATGCCAGAATTGTTATCCAATCCGGCCTGGAACACGCCAAGTTAAACTATGAGCAAAAGCTGAAGAATCTGATGAAAGATGCTATGACAAAAATGGCAGACATCAAGAAAGCAGCCGGCGACATCAGCGGCGGTGGAATGTGCTATGACAAAAGCATCATGGGCGACCTGGATTTTATAAAGAAGTAAAGGAAGTGAAATTATGAAACGGTTTTTGACATTATTTATTCTGACACTGTTCGCATCCTATGCGCCGGCGGCTTTTGCCTCTTGCGGGGGCGATGATAAAACTCTTGACCCTGTGCGGAACATTCACGCCGGGTGCGGATGCAATGGCGGCGGAACCCAGGAAAGCCATTCCCAAGGTGGTCGTGTCTTTTGCAAAGCACCAGAGACGAATTTCTGCAGAACAAAAGGCGTCGATAAGTGGACCGGCTGCGAAACCACCTGGTGTCCAGAATGGGAAGGTCAGGGTTTTAATTCTGCCACCATGGAAGCCGTCGCCGACGTCGGCAGGACATGTTGGAAATGGAAATGCAGGGCCGGTTATTTCGATACCGACACAAATGGCGCAATCAGCCATAATAAATGCACACCATGCACGGGCGTGCTGGACACGATTCAAGGCGACACATGCTGGCACATCAAGTGTCCTGATGATTTCTGCGAAGGAAGTCTGGGCAGCGAATGCGTGATATATAATCAGAAATGCATACCCATATGTGATTTGCAAACGGCGGGTGCGGTGTACAACAATACGGATTCTACAAAGCTGACGATCAAATTCCAGGTCAAAGGCGCCGGCATGCTGGGAAAGACCAGCACAACATCTAGCGAGTAGCACACATCGGTCTGATTGAGGTGCTATAAACTATCCGCCAGTTGTTGTTAACAGCCATCTCCCAAGAGTTGCCCGCGCTATGCGCGGGTTTTTGTTTACCTGGGTTATGTTATGTCTTTGTCGCACAAAAGCTCTTATCTACCTGGATCCCGTGGCCAATAAAATCCATTGTGCAACAATCGGTAACTCTCGCCACAGTTCCCCTCCTGCGGAGGGGTGTCACGAAGTGACGGGGTGGTTTGAGGCTTTGAGATTAAACTCTGATTCTCTTAACCACCTCCCGGTCTTCATCCTTCGCCGAGGCTACGGGTGACAAGTCGACCGTACTCCTCCACAGGAGGAGAACTTAGACCAAGCATATATTTATTCTCTATTCATTATTCTTTATTAACTGTTATCTTTGCTCTGTTAATTGGTAATTTAAAAGGGGCGCCTATGCGCCCCTACTAACCACTAGATAATAAAAACCTACTTCCCGGTGGCGCGGCGCTTGACGGAAACTTCCTTTTTCGCAGCGGATGCTTTGGGCACGGCAACACCTTTTGCGATTTTCGTTGCAGCGACCTTTGGCGCTTTCTCTTTCGCAGGCACTGCGGCCGGTTTCTCGGTCTTTTCCACTTTTTCAGTTTTTGCCACCGGCGCCGTTGATTTCTTGGCATTTTCGTCGCGGTCGACAAATTCGATAATCGCCATCGGCGCGGCGTCGCCATAACGGAATCCGGCCTTTAGCACGCGCGTGTATCCGCCGTTGCGCTCTTTGTAGCGCGGACCCAATACGGCAAACAATTTCTTGACGGCGTCGACGCTGGTGCCACCCAATTCGGCGGCCGCCAAGCGGCGGTTCGCAACAGAATCGACCTTGGCGCGGGTAATCATTTTTTCAACAACGCTGCGCAAATCTTTGGCCTTGGGCAAAGTCGTTTTAATCTGTTCTTTTTCAATCAGGTTTTTCGCCAATCCGCGGAACAAGGCCTTGCGGGCGTTCGTATCGCGGTTGAATGTGCGTCCTGCTTTCATATGTCTCATGTGTCGCTCCTTTTTTCTGTTGCTGCCCTGCCCCAGTGGGCGGGATTTCGAGATTTTTGCAACCTGAACCATCCCAGTATTGCAAATCTTTTTTTACTTACTTTTCAATATAGCATCCCGGCGGTACGCTGGCACTGCGGACAGAATAATTTACCACTACCCCGTCCGCTACGCGTCCACCCCTTCGCCAGCGAAGGGGATTATTTATACGGGTCCTCGTACTTCTTCGCCAACTCGGCGACATTTTCCGGCGGCCAGCCGGGTACTTCCATACCCAGACCCAGACCCATGGCCTCCAGCTGGACTTTGATTTCGTTCAAGGACTTGCGGCCAAAGTTTGGCGTTTTCAGCATATCAGCCTCGGTCTTTTGGACCAATTCGCCCAGCCAGTTGATTTTGTCATTCTTCAGGCAGTTGTTTGCGCGAACGGACAATTCCAATTCGTCGACATGCTTCAATAATTTCGGGTCGAACGGCAAGGTGTCTTTTATTTTTTCTTCTTCCGATACGACGCTGACCTGGGCCGGGTCTTCGAAATTGATAAAGACAATCAGCTGGTCCGTCAGGATTCGCGCGGCGTACGCAATCGCGTCTTCGGGCGATACCGAACCGTTCGTCTTCACTGTCAGTTCCAGTTTGTCAAAGTCCGTCGACTGGCCCACACGCGTTTCGGAAACCGCGCTGGCCACGTTCAAAATAGGCGAGTAAATGGAATCGACTGGAATCACGCCCAGCGGCAATTCCTCGGCATGCGCGTTGGACGGTACATAGCCGCGGCCCGTGCCCAGCGTGATTTCCATATTCAGGGCGGCGCCCTTGTCCAAATTGCAGATTTCGGCGTCTTTGTTCATGATTTCCACGCCGCCAGTCGTTTCAATCATGCCGGCCGTGACGACCGCCGGACCTTTGACTTTTAGATAAGCCTTGTACTGGCCCTCGGTCAATGATTTGAAAAACACGCCTTTCAGGTTCAGGATTATGTCCGTGACATCCTCGCGGACGCCGGAAATGCTGCTGAATTCATGCTGGACGCCGTCGATTTTGATACAGATGGGCGCACATCCCTGCAGGGACGACAACAGAACGCGGCGCAAAGCCGTGCCCAGCGTCAAACCGAACCCTTTTTCCAGCGGGTCCGCAATCAGGGTCGCGATATTGGGATTACGTTCGTCGACTTTGATGGTCAGCTTTTTCGGCTTAATCAATGTCATCCAGTTTTTTTCAATCATAATTTATTCCTATGGCTTAGTTTATTATTTTCACCGCAAGGGCACGCACCGTCTTTGACATGCGCCCGCAGATTCTATATCAGAAAAGCGCGGAAGTCAAATAAATTTCTTGTCCGGCGGCCGCGTTTGTGATAGAATTCATACGTTGCGGGACCAAGTTTCGCGACAGGGCTTGATAACCCTTTATTTCTGGCGTCCGGACGGACGAAAAACTCCTGCCGCCTTTTTTTGCGCGGCTTTTTGATACGGAGGTTTTACACTATGAGATATATTTGCTGCGCATTGCTGATTCTGCTGCCGGGCCGCGGACATGCCGACTACCTTGATTTGCCCACAAGATACAGCCAGCTGCAGGAACAGATAAAAGCGGTCGACGCCGAGTTGGCGCGATGCAAAAAACAGCAGAAAAATTGGAAAATCGCGACAATAATCGGTGGCGTCGGCACCGTCGCCACTGGGGTGGGCGCGCTGGCCCAGCAATCCGCGATAAATGAAAATAAGAAAGATTTGCAGATGTATCAATCCATATCGGACGAAAAATCAAAAGACTTGGCGGCCGCCAAAGAAAAACTGAACAAAGACAAGCAAATTATACAACAGAATAAAGAAATGCTTGAAAACGACCGACAGATTTTGGAAACAAGCAACAAATTCCTGGAGGCTATGGAGCAATGACGAAATATTTCGCATTTTTGACCGTGTTCTGCTTTGCCGCGACGGCGCGCGGCGCGACTGTGATTCAATCGTCGGCAACCAATTTGGAATCGCAAATCCGGTCTTTGGAATCCGAACTGGCGCGCAAGATGTCCGAATTGGAATCATGCGCCAAGAAAACCAAAAACTTCCAGGTCGCTGGCGGAATCACGCTGGGACTGACCGCCGTCGGCGTGGCGACGAATGTCGCGCAATACAACACGCGACAATCGCAAATAAATCAGGCGAAGAATCTGGGCACAAAACTTGGACATCAATTGGTTGAACAGCATTCCTTATCATCTGAATTCGACCAGGGAATTGATGAAAACAGGAAAACGTTAGCAGAACATGAAAATGTTAAATCGAATCTTGATTCAAACGGGCTGAAATTCCATAATCTTGCCGGAGAACGTAAATTCAATTTTGAAAATCTTACCGATGCGGAAATAGAGCAACTGGATAAAATATTTGAAGGGTGCGAACTTAATCCCGGTCACTGCACAGACACCGAGCTTCATAGACGGATTGTCGGCGGCAAATTTTCCGAATCAGACAAGCGGCTGATAATCAAAACGTTAAACCCTAAATAATCACATAATTTATTCGCAATTTATTGGACCCGGCCCAGATTTCATCGCATAAATTGCGATATTTTCCCCTGTTTAATCAGGCTCAAATCTTTTACCGCCTGGTCAGCCGTTTTAAAAACGATGCCTACACCGCCCGCCCCCAGCCAAGGTGTAATATTATCCGGCCGGTCATCAATCAGAATATCGGTTTTGGTCGGTTGTATCAGACGTTCCTTTGGCAATTCGGATACGATTACATTTTCCGGCGGAAAGAATTTCCCCATATGCCGCGCAATCCAATCTTTTTTCGCTTTTTCAATATGCGCGACATAGGCCTGACCGCCAACGAAATGCTTGGGCGACGGCGCCTTGCTGAGCACATGCATATCGCCCATTTCATAGGCCATCGTCAACAGTAAATCAATGTTCGCGACTTTTGGCAGATTTTCCCAAAAGCCCGCCGCCTGCTCGATTCTTCGCCAGAATTCTTTTTTCGCGTCCAAGACCTGGGCGGATAGTAAGCTATCGGGCCTGTTTACCTCTATCCCTTTGACTTTATATTTTTGGGCGATTGATTCGAAATCCGCCAAGACATTATCCATATCGAAAAATAATTTCATAATATTTCTCCTTGATTGACGTTACATACAATGCTAGGACATTTTTCGGGTTTTGTAAATGATATATATCAAATTAAAATCGCCATTCGGCGGTTTTTATATTTAAGATTTACGATTTACGGATTTAAGATTTGCCCAAGTGACAAAAATTAAATTCTATGAGATGAATGCGCAGTTGTTGGCGAGCGTAGTGTACACATAGGTACATGAGCGAGCCAACAACAAGCAGGCATCCATAGAATTTAATTTTTTTAGACGCGGCGGACTTTCTTTGGCCTACACCCATTATGCGGCACGCGCGTCGTGTCGGTGATGGACTGGACGACCAAGCCGGCATTACCCAGCGCGCGAACCGCGGATTCACGGCCCTGGCCGATGCCGCGCATCAGAACGTCGACGGTCTTCATGCCCATTTCGGAAACTTTTTTGCCAATCGCGTCGGCGACAATCGTCGCGGCATAAGGCGTCGATTTTTTGGCGCCCTTGAAATTGTTCGCGCCGGCCGTCGCCCATGTCAGAACTGCGCCCGACTGGTCCGTGATTGTAATGCGCGTATTGTTATTGGTCGCCACAACGTGCGCGATGCCATGAGACACTCTTCTAACTGCTTTCTTTTTATTTTTTACAATTGCCATTTTTTTATCTGCTCCTAATCGTCGCAAGTCGTAATACGAAATACGATTTTTATTATCTTTTCACTTCGTGTCACGTGTTTCGTATCACGTGTCACGAATAAAATTCGCTGTGCGAATTTTATTTACCCTTTGATGCCGAGCCCGCGACCACAACGCGCTTGCCCTTTCTGGTGCGCGCGTTCGTCTGGGTGCGCTGGCCGCGCACCGGCAGGCGCATGCGGTGACGAATGCCGCGGTTCGCCTTCAAATCCTGCAGACGCTTGATGTTCATCGCAACTTCGCGGCGAACGTCGCCTTCTATCTTAAAGTTCTGCTCGATATAATTGGAAATGCTGATAACGTCGGCATCTGTCAAATCCTTGGCGCGCAGAGAATCTTTGAATTTCAAAGCCGTGCAAATCTGTTTCGCCTTTGCCGGGCCGATGCCATGAATATATCGCAATGCGATTTCAATGCGCTTTTCCGTCGGAATGTTCACACCTGCTATACGTGCCATATTTTTTACCTTTATATTTCTGATTTATGATTTATGATTTCTGATTTAGAAATTTTCGTCACAAATTTTCGTTCATTCATTTTACATTTGTTGCTTTAAAAGTCAACTGATTTAAAATTCCGAAATACAAATCGTAAATCAGAAATCGTAAATCATAAATTTTCACCCTCTGAACCTGCCCTTTTTTTGCGTTTTTTTGATAACGCTGCCGTATTGCTTGGCCACCAGATAAGACTGGACCTGGTTCATGGTGTCCAATACCACGCCTGCGACAATCAGCACGCTGGTTCCGCCGATGACCAAAGGCATTCCCAGACGAGTATTCAAAATAATCGGCACCACACAGACTACAATCAAGTACGCGACGCCAATCGCGGTTGTGCGGGACACGACGTTGTCCAAATATTTGACTGTCTGTTCGCCGGGTCGTACGCCGGGAATATACCCGCCGGCGTTTTTCAGATTGTTGCTGGTCTCTTCAGAATTAAACACGACCGCCGTCTGAAAGTACGCGAAGAACGCAATCAGCATAGTGAACAGAATCATATACGTCCAAGTGCCGTACGTAAAGAATCCCATGATATTCTGAACGACCAGGTTTTCGCTTTGCACAAAGCGCTGGACAAACGCCGGCAGCATCATGATGGACGACGCGAACACCGGACCCATGACGCCCGACATATTGACCTTAATCGGCAGATACGACGCGTTGGTGTTCGCGACGCCGTTGGCCATAACCTGTCTGGGGTACAGAATCTGGATGCGGCGCTGGGCTTGTTCCATAAAAGCAATCAGCGCGACAATGCCCAAAACGAAGACGACTATCAGCGCAATCATCGCGGGGGAAATCTGACCGACCGACCCCAGTGAGAACATCTTTGCGATGCTGGACGGAACCTCGGCGACGATACCCGCGAAAATCAGCAGAGACGCGCCTTGGCCAATGCCGCGGGCGGTAATCTGCTCGGCCAGCCACATGACGAACACGGTGCCGCCCACCAGCGCGATGACAGCCGATAATTCGAATGAAAATCCCGGGTTGACGACCGCCGCGACGCCGCCCGTCGGGGCCATCGACTGCAGCCCGCGTACAACGGCCCAGCCCTGGACAACCGCCAGCAGCACGGCAAGATAGCGCGTGTATTGGTTGATTTTTATGCGGCCCGATTCGCCCTCTTTGCGCAATTCGCCCAGTGATTTGGACGTGGCGCTTAACAATTGGATAACGATGGACGCGGATATGTACGGGAAGATGTTCAGGGCCAGCACGGACATACGCGCCAAGGAACCGCCACTGAACATGTCCAGCATGCCCATCATGCCGCCGCCTTCACCGCTGAACAAATGTAGAACAGCCGACGCGTTCACGCCCGGCAGGGGAATAAACGAACCGATTCTATAAACAAGCAGCGCACCCAACGTAAACAGAATGCGTTTCTGCAAATCGGAAAGGCTGGCAAAGAAATCTTTTAGGTATTTCATTATTCTCTCGTGACTGGTAATCCGTAATCCGTAATTGGTAATCGGAAAATCGGATTACCAATTACCGATTACCAATTACGAATTTTTTATCGTTCCGCCGGCTTTTACAATCGCGGCCTCCGCTGCTTTGGACCATTTGTCGGCCACGACGTTAACCGCCGTCTTGATTTCGCCCTTGGCCAGAATCTTCAAGCCATTGTTTTCGCGGTTGATGATTTTCGCGGCCATCAGGGACTGCATCGTAATCGGTGCCTTAGCGTCGATTTTGCCGGATGCGACGAACTTTTCAATATCGCCAAGGTTGACGGTCGTATAAGTTTTCGCAAACGGATTGTTAAAGCCGAATTTCGGGAAACGGCGCATAATCGGCATCTGGCCGCCTTGGAAAGTGGCCTGCTTGCGGGAACCGCTGCGCGCCTTTTGACCTTTGTGGCCGCGGCCGGCCGTCTTGCCGGAACCCGACCCGATGCCACGTCCAACGCGTTTCGTATCCTTGCGCGCGCCGAAATTATCCATCAATGCGTTAAGTTTCATTTTTATTACTCCGTAATAGGAACAAGGAACAGGAACAAGGAACAATTCTAAATTCTTCCAAAAATTCCTTCTTCCATTTCCCTTTAGCTTTTTATTTTTCTACATGCGCGAAGAAACAAAAACACTCGTTCCTGTTCCTCGTTCCTGTTCCTCTATTGAACCTCGACCAAGTGCGCCACTTTCGCGACCATTCCGCGAACCGACGGCGTATCGGTCAATTCCTTGGTCTTGCCGATGCGGCCCAATCCCAAAGCTTTCAAGACTTTGATTTGGGATTCCGGACGCGCGATTGTGCTTTTAATCTGCTTTACAATTATTTTAGACATGGATTTACCTTTTCGTAATCGGTAATCCGTAATCCGTAATCGGAAAAATCGGATTACCGATTACCGATTACCTGTTACGAATCACGTTCTATTCCTTGACTTCTTCGGCTTCGCCGGCTTTCTTTCCGTCGCGGCCGGCGATGATTTCCGCAACGGTCTTGCCGCGGCGTGTGGCGACCGATTTCGGAGAATTCATTTTGCCAAAGGCGGAAAATACGGCGCGAATCATATTGTTCGGATTGTTCGAGCCTTGGGATTTGACCACGACATCGGCCACGCCCAGACATTCGAACACTGCACGCAACGCGCCGCCAGCGATGATTCCAGTACCCGGAACGGCGCTGCGCACAACCAGC
Source organism: Rickettsiales bacterium (assembly GCA_031266915.1). Lineage (GTDB taxonomy): Bacteria > Pseudomonadota > Alphaproteobacteria > Rs-D84 > Rs-D84 > JAIRLB01. The sequence continues at coordinate 9,475 of JAISAB010000023.1, forward strand.
TTGGACGCGCCGTATTTGGCATCGATGTCATGATGCAGAGTACGGCCCTCTTTCAGCGGAACGCGAACCATCTTCGCCTTGGCGGCTTTGGTCGCCTTTTGCACGGCGGCCTGCACTTCCAGGGCCTTGCCCTTGCCAAAGCCGACGCGGCCAGCCTTGTCGCCGACAACGACCAGGGCGCTGAAGGACATGTTGCGTCCGCCCTTTACAGTTTTCGAGACACGGTTGATGGAAACCAGTTTATCCACCAAATTGTCCGCCTGTAATTTTTTATCATCAAAACGTGCCATTTACATACTCCGTAAAATTAAGAATTAAGAATTAAGAATTAAAAATTAAACCGACTTTAACCTTTAACCCTAATCAAAACCCTTACCCTTTTTTGTTACAGAACCACGAACTCAGAATTTTTAATTCTTAATTCTTAATTCTTAATTATATTTTAACCCCACCTGTGCGGATTGCCTCGCACAGAGCCTTTACGCGACCGTGATAACGATAGCCACCGCGGTCGAAATAGCAGTCATTGGCAACCTTCGCCGCCAGCAGGCGCGTCGCGAACGTCTTGCCGACCGCTGCGGCGCCCGCAATATTCCAACCTTGTCCCTGAAAATCTTTTTCTTTGGACGAAGCCGCCGCCACAGTGCGGCCCGCCGCATCGTCGATTGCCTGGATTTCGATATGGCGGTCCGAACGGAACACCGACAGGCGGACCTTGCCGGGATTCTTGCTTTTCAGCGCACCGCGGTTCGACAGCGTGCGTCTTTCTTTTGTAGACAAATGTTTCAACATTTCGATTCCTTTTCCAAATCCCCGTAACAGCGGAGATTATTTTTGTTTTGTTTTCTTTTGTTCCGCCAGAGTTTTTTTGACCTTGTAATAAAACTTCATTCCTGCGAACACGACTATGACAATAGCCACGGCTGACGGAGGAATGTTCGCGAATATTCCGCCCATTATTTCTTCTTGCCCTCTTTGCGGCGAACCTTTTCGCCCTTGTAAAAGATTCCCTTGCCCTTGTACGGGTCGGCTTTGCGAACCTTGCGGATTTTATCCGCGAACAGCCCGACCAAGACTTTGTCGATGCCTTTGACTGTGAATTCGGTCGGCGCCGCGCCCATTTCGACCGTCAGGCACGTCGGTATCGGCAAAACTACGTCATGAGAATAACCGGCGGCCAACACCAGGTCGTCGCCCTTGACGGCCGCCTTGTAACCGACGCCCTTCATGTACATTTCCTTGGCGAAACCCGCTGTGACGCCAACAACGGCCGCCTTGACATTGCGGGCCATCGTGCCCCACATCGCGCGGGACGTCTTGTCGTCTTCATCTTTCGGCGTAATCGCAACCTGGCCGCTGTCGACCTTGACGTCAACCAACCCGGCGTTTTTGGTATCCAGACGCACTTTCAATTCGCCTTTCGGACCTTTTACGACCAAGTTCGCCCCGACGATTTCGACCGAAACGCCGTCTTTGAATTCCACCGGATACTTTCCTGCACGTGACATTTTCTTTACCTTTTTCGTAATTGGTAATCGGTAATCCGAAAATCCAATTACGGATTACGGATTACGGATTACATTAAATAATTCTGCACAACACCTCGCCGCCAATGTTCATCAGGCGGGCCTTGTGGTCTGTCATGACGCCGTTGGGCGTGGATACGATTGCGACGCCCAGACCGTTCAACACTTTCGGCATCTTGACGCTGCCGGAATAGACGCGCCGACCTGGTTTCGAGACGACGGAAATTTCCTGGATGGCGCCGTGGCCGCCGACATATTTCAGTGACACGACCAAGTCACTGCGTTTTTCGTCAATCTGCTCTTTGGTGAAACCGGCGATAAAGCCCTCGTCCCTCAGGACGCCCAGCACGGCGGCGCGCAGTTTGCTGTTCGGCATCGTGACCGTTTCCTTGCCGGCGTTCTGACCGTTGCGAATGCGGGTCAGCATATCTCCGATTGGATGTGATAATGACATATCTTCTACCTCTTGCGCAGAACTTCATTCTGATTCCGGTTCGTTCTGCCGATTGCCGAAACATTTTTATTTCTGATTCAGGATTTATGATTTCTGATTTTCAAATCTAAAATCTTAAATTCCTTTTACCAGCTGGACTTACGCACGCCGGGCAGTTTGCCGTCGGACGCCAAGGTGCGAACCTGTTGGCGGCACAGGCCGAACATGCGGGAAAATCCGCGGGAACGTCCGGTAATCGAACAGCGGTTGCGCAGACGCGTCGGATTCGAATTACGCGGCAGCTTCGCCATTTTTTTCATCGCGTCGATACGCTCGTCGGGCGTCGCCGTAACAGACATACGCGCTTTCAGCGCCTCGCGCTTTTTCGCGTTTTTCGCCACCAATTTTTCGCGGCGCGCCTGTTTTTCAATCAGTGCTTTCTTAGCCATTTTTTTTCCTTGCTCCTGTAACTTTACTTCAGAACCAGCGGCAAGCCGATTTTTGTCAGCAACGCCAGGCCCTCGGCATCAGTTTTCGCGGTCGTGGCGACAACGATGTCCATTCCGATAATCGAATCCATTTTTTCTACGGAAATTTCCGGGAAAATCAGATGCTCGCGAATGCCGAAAGCGTAATTCCCGCGGCCGTCGAACTTCGATTTGGATAATCCGTGAAAGTCCTTGACCCGCGGCAGCGCGACGGTTATCAACTTGTCCAAAAAGTCGTACATTCTTTTGCCGCGCAGCGTAACCTTGGTGCCGATTGCCTGGCCCTCGCGCAGACGGTACGTCGCGATTGACTTCTTGGCCTTGGTGATGACAGGCTTTTGTGCCGCGATTGCCGTCAAATCGGCGACAGCCGATTCCAGCTTCTTTTTGTCCGACACGGCCGCGCCGACGCCCATGTTCAGAACGATTTTTTCCAAACGCGGCACCGCCATGGGATTCGCATAGCCGAATTCCTTTACCAATTCGGGCACGACTTTCTTTTCGTAAATTTCACGCAATCTGCTCTGCATTTCGTTTTCCTTTTATATCGTTCCCGTAACGGCGGGAACACTTACCTTAAACCTCGGCCCCGGATTTGGCCACGCGGACTTTTTTGCCGCCCTCGATTTTATATCCGACGCGGGTGGCCTTTTTTGTCTTCGGATCGACCAAGGCGACGTTGGAAACATGCACCGGCGCCTCGCGGTCCAAAATATGGCCGGGCTTTTCTTGGGTCGGCTTGACGTGCCATTTGCGGCGGTTGACGCCTTCGACCACGACGCGCGACTGGGACGGCATCGCATCCAGCACCTTGCCTTTCACGCCTTTGTATTTTCCCGAAATAACGACGACTTCGTCACCTTTCTTGATTTTCATCTTCATCTACCTTTTTCGTAATCGTAAAAATCGGATTACCGATTACCGATTATCTGTTACGTATTACCTTAAATAACTTCCGGCGCCAGGGACACGATTTTCTGCACATCGTATTTGCGGCGAACTTCGCGGGCGACCGGACCGAAAATACGCGTTCCAATCGGCTCGAAGTTGTTCTTGTTAATCAAAACGACCGCGTTGTCGTCAAATCGGATGATAGAGCCGTCAGCGCGTTTGACCGGGAATTTCGTACGGACGATAATCGCGCGCTGCACGGTGCCTTTTTGAACTTTGCCGCGTGGAATCGCCTCTTTGATAGCGACAACGATTTTGTCGCCGACCGTCGCGTAACGACGATGAGAACCACCCAAAACCTTGATACACATAGCCTTGCGCGCGCCCGAGTTATCCGCAACCGTCATAACTGTTTCACTTTGAATCATAACTTTTACCTATTTCTGATTTATGATTTTCGATTTCTGATTTAATCACCAGCCACCGCAAACCATTGTCTTTCCTCTGTTCGGGCAATCCCCGGACTTTGTTTCGGACTCCGACTGTCTTGCGACCTCAAAGAATCCCTATTATTCTGATTTTTGATTTATGATTTCTGATTTTTCTTTTAAATCAGAAATCTGAAATCGTAAATCAGAAATTACTCCACTTCCACCGTCGCGTCCTTGGCGATGCCGACGCGGCCCTTAACGACCCAAGACTTAGTCTTGGATATTGGGCGATGTTCTTCTATCGCGACGATTTCGCCAACCTTGAATTCGTTGCTTTCGTCGTGCGCCTTGTACTTTTTGTTCTGCTTTACGAACTTGCCGTACAGCGGGTGGCGGAAACGGCGTTCCACCTCGACGACGACGGTTTTGTCGTTCGCCACGCTTTTAACGGTTCCCTGCAGTATACGTCTTGGCATATCTTTACCTTTTTATTTCTGATTTCCGATTTCTGATTTGCCTTTTAAATCAGCAATCAGAAATTATCCTTTTTTTTCCTGATTCAACTTTGTTTTGACCCTGGCGATTTCGCGGCGCGTTTTGCGAATGACATCTGTCTTCGGCAATTGGCCGGCCGCATGCTGGAACCGCTGGTTCATCGCCTCTTTTTTCAAGTCCGTCAGCTTGCTTGTCAAAGCGTCCCTTGTCAGGGCTTCGCCTGAGACCGTCTTCTTAACTTTTTTTTCTGGCATTTCTATTACCTTTTTCGTAATCGGTAATCGGTAATCCGAAAATCCAATTACGAATTACGGATTACGAATTACTCTTAATTGACTTTCCGCTCGACGACTTTTGTTTTCACCGGCAGTTTCGCGGCGGCCAGCGCGAACGCCTCGTACGCGATTTCCGGTTTCACGCCGTCCAGTTCAAACACTATGCGGCCCGGCTTGACGCGCGCAATCCAGTATTCGACGGCGCCCTTGCCTTTACCCATGCGGACTTCGGCCGGTTTCTTGGTCACGGGCACGTCCGGAAAGATGCGAATCCACAGTTTTCCCATACGCTTCATGTGGCGGGTAATCGCGCGGCGGGCGGCCTCAATCTGACGGGCGGTCACGCGCTCGGGCGACATCGCTTTCAGCCCGAACGAACCGAACGCCAGTTCGCATCCGCCCTTGGCCATGCCGTGAATGCGGCCCTTGTGCTGCTTGCGAAACTTTGTTTTCTTTGGCATTAACATTTTATTTGCTCCATTCTGCCGCAAATCGTAATACGTGACACGTTATACGAAATACGACTTTTTTCATTTTCGTGTCACGTGTTTCGTATCACGTATCACGATTTTATCTTTGCGCTCTGTGTTCCGTACTCTGTGTTCTTCTTTCGCTGCTTCCCGCATATTCCGCCGGACGCGCCATTTCGCTGGCCAGCTTGTCCTTGTTCACGACATCGCCCGTGTAAATCCAGACTTTCACGCCGATAACGCCATAGGTGGTTTTTGCCTGAATCGACGCGTAATCAATGTCGGCGCGCAGCGTGTGCAACGGAATGCGGCCTTCGCGTATCTGTTCGCTGCGGGCGATTTCGGCGCCATTCAGACGGCCGGAACACATAATCTTGATGCCCAAAGCGCCGGCTTTCTGGGCGTTCTGTATCGCCTTTTTCATGGCGCGCTTGAACGAAACGCGGCCCTCGATTTGCTGCGCTATGTTCTGCGCGACCAACGCGGCGTTCAAATCCGGGCGGCGAACCTCGTATATATTGACGACAACCTGATCGTTTTCGACTAATTTCTTAATATCGCCGCGCAACGTTTCGATGTCCGCGCCGTTCTTGCCGATAATCATGCCCGGACGCGACGTGTGGATTGTAACGACCACTTTCTTGGCGAACCGCTCGACAACGACCCTGGCGATGCCGGCTTTTTTCAGCTTGCTCAAAACGAATTTGCGGATTCTGATGTCTTCGCTTAACAAGCCCGCATAATCCTTTTTGCCGGCAATCCAACGGGAATCGGCAATCTTGTTAATGGATAGACGCTGTGAAATCGGCGATACTTTCTGTCCCATAATTTTTTTCCTTGTTTTGATGACCGGCGTTCTTGAAGTCTTCGACTTTATTCAACCCTTGGGTATACCACCGTCACTGCTTTTTTTTACTTTTTCTTTGTTTCTTTCTTGCCAGCCGCAGCCTTGGTCCTGGCCGGCGCGGATTTTTCTGCTTTCGTCGCTTTTTTGGATGGCGCGGCACCGGATTCCAAAATGATTGTCAGATTGGAAAAAGGCTTCAAAATCGGACGCGCGCTGCCGTGCGGCGCCGGCATGATGCGCTTCATGGTCAAAGCCTTGCCGCACCAGATTTCCTTGACGTACAGGCTGTCGGCTGGCAGCTTTTTGTTATGCTCCGCATTCGCCACGGCAGATAGCAACGTTTTCAAAACCTCGCCGGCCACGCGCTTTTTGGAAAATTTCAAGACATCGACCGCGCGCGCCACCGGCAAACCGCGGACCATATCGATGACCAAGCCCAGTTTTTGGTGGCTGACGCGTATCAGTTTGTTGAACGCGCGTGCCTGGTTTTCTTTCACATTGTATCTTTCTGACATAACTATTTACCTTTATCGTAATCGGTAATCGGTAATCGGTAATTCGAAAATCCAATCACGGATTACGGATTACGGATTACGGCTACTTATTTCTTTTTCGCGGCCGCTTTTTTGTTGGCGGCATGGCCCCTGTACGTGCGCGTCGGCGCGAATTCGCCCAACTTGTGCCCAATCATATCTTCTACGACCGCCACGGGGATAAAATTGTTTCCATTATGAACGTCGAAAGTCAATCCGACCATCGGCGGTACAATCGTGCTGCCGCGGGCCCAAGTCTTAATCGGCTTGCGGTCGTCGTTTGCGTTCGCCGCGGCGGCCTTTTTCAAGACGGACGGGTGAACATAAGGACCTTTCCAAACTGAACGTGACATTTTCTTTTCCTTAAATTAAGAATTAAGAATTAAGAATTAAGAATTATTTTCCCAAAACTTAAAAATTAAATTCCCTTTTTGCTTTGCAAGAATTTTTTATTAAAAATTTTTAATTTTTAATTCTTAATTCTTAATTACTTCTTTTTGTTCAAGTGTCTGCTGCGGATAATCATCTTGGCAGTGCGCTTGTTTGTGCGGGTGCGGTATCCCTTGGACGGAATGCCCGTCGGAGACACCGGCGTATGGCCTTTGCTGTGTCCGTTTCCACCGCCCATCGGGTGGTCGACCGGGTTCATCGCCATACCGCGCACTGACGGTCTGACGCCCATCCAGCGGGCGCGTCCGGCCTTGCCCAGGTTGATGTTCTTTTGGTCGGGATTGGACACGCTGCCGACCGTCGCAATGCATTCGCTGTGCACGCGGCGCAGTTCGCCGCTGTTCATTTTAATCTGGGCGTAAACGCCGTCTTTACCCATTAACTGAGCATAGCATCCGGCGCTGCGGGCCAGCTGGCCGCCCGCGCCCGGCTTTAATTCAACATTGTGTACAATCGTACCAATCGGCATATTCTTCAAAGGCATTGCATTGCCGGGCTTAATATCAGCGCGGTCCGCGGATATTACCACGTCGCCGACCTTTAAATCGCGCGGCGCCAGGATATAGGCCTTTTCACCGTCCTTGTATTCAATCAGCGCGATGAACGCCGTGCGGTTCGGGTCATATTCCAGACGCGCAACCGTCGCCGAAACGTCCGTCTTTTTGCGATTGAAATCAATCAGGCGATACTTGCGCTTGTGACCGCCGCCCTGGTGGCGAACCGTCACGTGACCAAAATTGTTGCGTCCGCCCTTGGACTTCAAACCGACGGTCAGGGACTTTTCCGGATTTCCGCGATGCAGACCGCCGCGGTCGACCAAGATTAATCCACGTGTTCCGGGCGTATTAGGCTTATAATGCTTCAATGCCATTTCATTTTCCTTTTATTTCTGATTTCTGATTTCTGATTTCTGATTTGGTTATCAGAAACGTTCTCAGAAACACCTTTGCAATAACATCCATACTCATAGATTCTCTGCAAAGGATTTTTTGATTTATGATTTCAAATTAGAAATCATAAATCCTAAATCATTTCGCCCCCGCCGACAAATCCAACTTGGCATCCGCCGGCAGCGACACGTACGCCTTTTTAACGGCGCGTTGTGTTCCAGTGTGGCGGCCGCGGAAAGTTTTTTCCTTTCCTTTGGCGACGACCATGTTGACCTTTACAGGCTTCACGCCATAGATGGCCTGAAGCGCGCGCGACACATCCTGTTTTGTCGCGTCGATTGCAACCTCAAAGGCCACGCCGTTGCTTTCGGACAACTTCGCCGCCTTTTCCGAGATAATCGGCCGGCGCAGTATATCATAGACGCCCGCCGTCGCAACGATTTTTTTCGGGGCTTTAATTTCTTTAACTTTCTTTTCTGCCATTTTAGTTGCCTTTCATAATCCGTAATCCATAATCCGTAATCGGAGAAATCGGATTACCGATTACCGATTACCGATTACCAGTTACGACAATCTTTCCTCTACCGCTTTGACGGCGTCGGCCGTCAAAACCAATTTTTCGTGCTTCAGAATATCCAAAACATTTAATCCGATTGTCGGCAAAACGTCGACGTTCGCGATATTCGCCGCGGATTTCTTGAAGTTCGCATCCAATTCGGCCGCACCCACGAACAAGGCCGATTTGATACCCATCTTTTTCAGTTGTTTGGCAAACGCACCGGTTTTCGCCGCAGGCATTTTTTCAGATTCGATAATAATCAAAGAACCGTCCTTTGCCTTGGACGACAAAGCCATCTTCAGACCCAGCGCGCGGATTTTCTTCGGCAGTTCCGTTTCATGCGAACGAACCACCGGTCCGTGGACCACGCCGCCGCCGCGCATGTGAACGTTGTATTTTTCGCCCTGGCGTGCATTGCCGGTCTTTTTCTGCTTGATGACCTTGCGGCTTGAACCCGTGACGTCGGAAACCGTCTGAACCTTGTGCGTGCCGGCGCGCGCTTTGTTGCGCTGCCAGGTGACTACACGATGCAGGATGTCCGCGCGTGGCACCAGACCAAAGACGCCGTCAGCCAGTTCGGCTTTGCCGACCGCCTTGCCATCAAAATTAATAATATTTAATTGCATTTGCTTGCTCCTTCGTCGCTCGCCGTGATACGTGATGCGTGACACGAGATACGAATTTTATTCTGCCATTTCTTCTTTAACTTCTTCAACCGCCGGAACTTCTGTTTCCTGTACCTTTATCGTCGGCGCAGGCAAATTCTTCTGTTCTTTTTTAATCGCATCCGAAACCAAGACGAACGTTCCGTTCGCGCCCGGAACCGCGCCCTCTACAAAAATCAAGTTTTCGGCTTCATCTGTTCCGAAGACTTTTAAATTTTGAACGGTGACGGTTTCGTTGCCCATCTGTCCCGCCATCTTTTTTCCCTTTAACACACGGCCCGGCCATTCGCGCATACCGGTGCCGCCCAGCGAACGGTGCGCTTTCAGCACGCCGTGGGACGCTTCTTTTCCGCCGAAGTTATGACGCTTCATGGCCCCTTGAAAGCCCTTGCCTTTGCTGGTCGCCTGGACATCGACATATTGGCCGGCAATAAAATGCCCCGCTGATAGCGCTGTTCCCACAGGAATCACGCAATCATCCGAGACACGGAATTCTACAACCTTGCGGTACGGTTTGACACCGGCTTTTTCGGCGGCCACCATTTGCGGTTTCGCGACATGCTTGGCCTTGGCTTCGCGCAGGCCCAGAATATTGGCCACATAACCATTCTTATCCATGGTCCGATTACCGACTACGCTGCAGTCGCCGACCGACAACACGGTCACGCTATGCGCCGCGCCATTGTCGTCATACAATCGCGTCATGCCCGCCTTTGTTGTAATTAATCCGCTACGTTTCATTTTATCTATGCCTTTATTCGTAATCGGTAATCCGTAATTCGTAATCGGAAAAATCGGATTACCGATTACCGATTACCTGTTACGGATTACAATTTTATCTTCACATCAACCCCGGACGCCAAATCCAACTTCATCAAGGCATCAACTGTCTGAGGGGTTGGATTAACAATGTCCACCACCGCTTTGTGATTGCGGATTTCGAACTGTTCACGCGACTTTTTATCCACGTGAGGCGAGCGATTAATTGTAAACTTCTGAATCAATGTCGGCAAGCGAACGGGCCCAACGACATCCGCGCCGGTGCGCTTGGCAGTCTTGACAATCTCCTCGACGGATTCAATCAACACGCGGTGGTCGAATGCCGTCAACTTGATGCGAATTTTAGATGCTGGTACCATTTTCGTTTTACCTTTTCGTGACTCGCGATTCGTGACTCGTGACTCGTTATCTTTCGAATTACGAGTCACGAATTACGAATTACGATTATTTAATAATCTTCGACACAACGCCCGCGCCCACTGTGCGTCCGCCTTCGCGGATAGCAAATCGACGGCCTTCGTCCATTGCGATAGGCGCAATCAGCGTCACCGTAATGCGAACGTTGTCGCCCGGCAGAACCATTTCCTTGTCCGCCGGCAGGCTGATTGTACCCGTCACGTCCGTCGTGTTAAAGTAGAACTGCGGGCGATAGTTCGCGAAGAACGCCGTGTGACGTCCGCCTTCTTCTTTGGTCAGGATATAGACTTCGGATTCGAATTCGGTGTGCGGCGTGATAGAGCCCGGCTTGCAGATAATCTGGCCTCGTTCCACGTCTTCCTTTTTGGTGCCGCGCAACAACAGTCCGACGTTATCGCCAGCCTGTCCCTCGTCCAGCATTTTGCGGAACATTTCGACACCGGTTACGGTCGTTTTCTGGGTCGGACGCAATCCGACGATTTCGCATTCGTCGCCAACTTTGATGATTCCGGCTTCGACGCGGCCCGTGACAACCGTACCGCGGCCAGTGATTGAGAACACGTCTTCAATCGGCATCATGAACGGTTTGTCCGTCGCGCGCGCCGGCAGCGGAATATAAGTATCGCAGGCGTTCATCAGGTTGTCGATGGATTCCTTGCCCAGACCGTCACTTTTGCCTTCGACGGCGGAAACGGCGGAACCGCGGATAATCGGCGTGTTTTCGCCATCAAAGCCATTGGCCGACAGCAATTCGCGGATTTCCATTTCAACCAATTCCAACAATTCTTCGTCTTTGGCCAAGTCGCACTTGTTCAGGTAAACGACAATTTTCGGAATACCGACCTGGCGCGCCAACAAGATGTGTTCGCGCGTCTGAGGCATCGGGCCGTCCGTCGCGGCGCAAACCAAGATACCGCCGTCCATCTGGGCCGCGCCGGTAATCATGTTTTTAACATAATCGGCGTGTCCCGGGCAGTCGACGTGCGCATAGTGGCGGTTTTCCGTTTCGTATTCGACGTGCGCCGTGTTGATTGTAATGCCGCGCTGTTTTTCTTCAGGGGCGTTGTCGATGTCATTGACACCTTTGTTTCTGTCGGCGCCGACGCCATAGTAGTGCACGATGGCGGCCGTCAAAGTCGTCTTGCCATGGTCGACGTGACCGATAGTACCGATATTGACGTGCGGCTTGGTTCTGATATACTTTTCTTTTGCCATGGTTTTCTCCTTTGGCTTGTTTTTGGTTTATTTCTGATTTCGGATTTCTGATTTCTGATTTTTTGAGATTAAATCATACATCAGAAATCATAAATCATTTCGTCATCTTCTTAATGACTTCGTCCGCGACATTCTGCGGAACGTCGTCATAGTGCGACAATTCCATGTACGGATTCGCGCGGCCCTGGGACAACGAGCGCAGCGTCTTGACGTATCCGAACAGGTTGGCCAGCGGAACAAACGCCGAAATCAGCTGGTTGCCGAACTGCGTTTCGATTCCGTTGATTTGTCCGCGGCGGCTGTTCAAATCGCCGATGATGTCGCCGACGTAATCCTCGGGCGTGTTTACCGAAACCTTCATAATCGGTTCCAGCAATTTCGGCTGCGCCTTTTTCATGGCCTCGCGGAAACAGGCGCGCGACGCGATTTCAAAGCACAACACGTTGGAATCGACATCATGGTATTTGCCGTCCACCAAGGTCGCCCTGAAATCCACCGTCGGATAGCCGATTAGAACGCCGGTTTCTTGGGCGATTCTTAATCCCTTTTCCACACCGGGTATGTATTCGCGCGGAACGGTTCCGCCGACAATCTTGTTTTCGAATTCGTATCCGGAACCCGGTTCCAACGGTTCGAACAAGATTTTGACCTGGGCGTACTGGCCCGAGCCGCCGGACTGTTTCTTGTGCGTGTATTCTTCTTCAATCTGGCGGCGGAAAGCCTCGCGATAAGCAATGCGCGGTTCGCCGACGGTAACGTCCACCTTGAATTCGCGCAACAGGCGGTCCACCAGGATTTCCAAGTGCAATTCGCCAACGCCCGCCAGAATCGTCTGACCGGATTCCTGGTCGACGGACACGCGGAAGCTGGGGTCTTCCTTGGCCAAAGCCTGCAGGCCCAGCGACATCTTTTCAATATCTGCCTTGGTTTTCGGTTCGACTGCAATCGACATGACCGGTTCCGGAACATGGATTGATTCCAGGATAATCGGCTTGTCCTCGTTGCACAAGGTGTCGCCTGTAATCGTTTCCTTCATGCCGACCAAGGTGATGATGTCGCCAGCCTCGGCCTCTTTGATTTCTTCGCGGGTGTTCGCGTGCATCAACAGCATGCGTCCCACGCGTTCGCGCTTGTCCCGGGTCGAGTTGTAGATATAAGAACCCGACTGCAGCTTGCCCGAATATATGCGAATGAACATCAGGTTGCCCACGTACGGGTCGTTGGCGACCTTGAACGCAATCGCGCTGAAAGGCTCGGTCACATCAGGTTTGCGGAAATCCACAGTTTCGCCGTCCATCTTGGTGCCGCGAATGGCAGGAATATCCAGCGGCGACGGCAGATAGTCCACGACCGCGTCCAACAGCGGTTGAACGCCCTTGTTCTTGAACGCCGTGCCGCACAATATCGGGTTGAAATTCTGGGCAATCGTGCCCTTGCGGATTAACTTCTTGATTGTATCGACGTCCGGCTTGTTGCCCTCCATATAGGCTTCCATAATCGCGTCGTCCAGGGTCACGATTTCTTCAATCAGCTTTTCGTGCAGTTCCGCGGCCTTGGCCTTTAATTCTTCAGGAATCTCGATAACTTTCGGGTCCGAGCCCGTTTCGTCTTCCCAAATAATGCCGCGCATTTCGACGATGTCAACCAGACCCTTGAAAGCATCTTCTTCGCCAATCGGGAAGTTGACGACCAACGGGTTCGCACCCAGACGTTCGCGTATCATTTCCACACAGCGGAAGAAGTTCGCGCCCGTGCGGTCCATTTTGTTTATAAAGCAGATGCGCGGAACATTGTACCGGTCCGCCTGGCGCCATACGGTTTCCGACTGGGGCTGAACGCCGGACACGGATTCGAAGACCGCGACCGCGCCGTCCAGAACGCGCAGGCTGCGCTCTACTTCCATCGTAAAGTCCACGTGGCCCGGCGTATCAATCAGGTTGATGCGGTGGTCGCGCCAGAAACAAGTTGTCGCGGCCGACGTAATGGTGATGCCGCGCTCTTGCTCTTGGGCCATCCAGTCCATGGTCGCGGCGCCGTCATGCACTTCGCCGATTTTATACGTTTTGCCTGTGTAAAAAAGAATACGTTCCGAAGTCGTCGTTTTGCCGGCGTCAATATGGGCCATAATGCCGATATTGCGGTACATATCCAAAGTCACATATTTTCCAACAGACATCTGTTTTGCTCCTATCGTCGCAAATCGTGACACGTTATACGTGATACGAAATACGAGCTTTATTTCTAGTCATATTCGTGTCACGTGTTTCGTATCACGTGTCACGATTTCCGCTGGTAAGGACCAGCGACGCTGGTCCTTACCAGCGGAAATGCGCGAACGCCTTGTTGGCGTCGGCCATCTTGTGGGTGTCAATCTTTTTCTTGAACGCGCTGCCCTGACCGTTCAGTGAATCACGCAACTCGCCGAATAATCTTTCTTCCATGCTGCGTTCGCCGCGCTTGCGCGAATATCCGACCAGCCACCGCAGGGCCAGCGTCTGCTGGCGCTCTTTGCGAACCTCGACCGGGACTTGGTACGTGGCGCCGCCGACGCGCCGGCTTTTGACCTCGACCGACGGTTTCAGGCTGTCCACGGCCTCCAAGAACGCAATCAATTCGTTGCCGTCTTTCGCGACTTTTTTCAATCTTTCCAACGCGCCGTATACAATGTTCTCGGCGACTTCTTTTTTACCGTCCCACATGACGACATTGATGCATTTGGCGACAACCAGGTTGCCGTATTTCGAATCCGGTAAAATTTCACGCTTATTCGCCGCTTTACGTCTTGACATTTTCTTCAATTATTCCCACGAAGGCGGGAATCCCCTGTTGTTCTTCACCCTTTTCGGATTACTCAGTTATTAATATGCCTTGGACCTTTTATCCATCCAAGGGTTTCCCACCTTCGTGGGAAAGTTACGCTTTCTTTGCCTTGGCGCCGTATACGGAACGGCTTTGCTTTCTTGCCTCGATGCCCTTGGTATCCAATACGCCGCGAATGATGTGGTATTTCACGCCCGGCAAGTCCTTGACCGCGCCGCCGCGAATCATGACGACGCTGTGTTCCTGCAGATTATGACCCTCGCCCGGAATATACGCCGTAACTTCGCGTCCATTGGCCAACTTGACACGGGCAACCTTGCGCTGCGCCGAGTTAGGCTTTTTCGGCGTGGTGGTGTAAACGCGCGTGCAGACGCCGCGTTTCTGCGGATTTGCCTTCATATCCGGCGCGCTGCTTTTAACGACAACTTTCTTGCGCGGTTTCCGAATCAGTTGGTTCATTGTTGGCATTCAAAAATCTCTTTGTTTGTTCAACGTTTTTTCTGCACAAAGCCCGCCTATCAGACTTATTTCAACGTGAATCACGTGATTATAAATCTGCCAAAACCCGCCGTTTTCTGTGCTTTTATGCTTTCCTTGATTACACGGAAAGCGAATACACTATAACTTCCGCGACCACGGTTGTCAAGAGAAATCTAGGGAAAAATGCGGAAAAGCGTAAGTGATTCATGAATGGATTTAAGATTGAGCAAATCTTAAATATAAATCCGCGCGCGGCAAATATTTGTTACACTGATGCTATCAATTATTTTGCTCTTCTCTTGCGCGTTTAAGTAAATCAGTCAAAGGTGTTAAATCGTCATCCGGCCCGTCATGCCTGACATTTATTATTCCTTTATAAAATTTAAGCGCCCGAGCAACTGTCTCAAGCCCTTGTTTGCCTTGGCTGTTTCTTCGCAAGTTATCAATATATTCCTGCGCTTTTGATTGAACAAACCGTCTATTAAAGAGTTCTGTTCTTTTGCCTTCCGGAACGGTTTCCAGACTCATGCGAAATTTATCCACTAAAATTTTTAATTTTTTCAAACTTTCGTTTTCCATTCCAACGGATGACAACATATCGGCAATATTATCTGTCAAAAGAGTCGCTTTATCCGCATGGTTATAATGATATTCTTTGCCGTAATTACCCGGATAATCTTTGGCCAAAGCATCATAATTATAATAGTATATTTGCGACGCGTTGTTTTTTATACAATCAACGTAATCCGCTGCGGCAAAAGCCATATTCAAGGCCGTGATAATCAGCCAATCCGCTTCCTTGACCGGGTCGATATTATCTGTTTTATCAAGAAATTTCAAATGTTCCCTAAACTCCTTGACATAATGCTTATGCATTTTTTCAACAAAAGAATCCAAATCATTCAGTTTTTTCAGACTTTCAGCCGACAAGCCGCTTTTCAATTGTTGGTTTTGTTTTCGCAAGTCATCCATTTCGACCGATTGAGCTTGCAACCGTTTTATCAGCTCTTCCTTGGACAATGTTTCAAAATCTTCCTGCATCGGATATTGCCTTGTTTTGTTCCCACGATTGTACAAAAACAACATGAAAAAGTCAAGAAATCAATAGGTCATCAAATATAAAAAGCCGGCGAAAGCCGGCTTTTTATTACTGTTTTCGTCAGAACTGAATTCCGAACTTCGCGCCGAATTCGAATCCGTCGTCGAGTTCCCAATCGCCTGTCGCATGTCTCATCGCCCAACCTGCGAACACACCGACGTATTTGTCTTCGTCGATGTTATAGTTCGCGCCGACCGCGCCGGTCCATTCGCCGGCATCTCTGACGCCATCGTCCGTCCGTCCGGTATATTCGACGCCCGCGATAACGTTCCAGTTGCTGTCAATCAAGTATTGCGCATCCAAGCCCAGACGCAGACGGTGCCAACCTTCGTCGCCCCAGTTGAACGATTCCGAGCCCAGATAGTCAAACGCGAAATGACCGGCGATTGTAAAGTCGTCCGCAACATAACCGACGCGCGCGCCGACCGTCCAAGCATATGACGTCAGGGTTTTGTCCAAGAATGACGCATGGTCGCCCCAAACAGAATCCAGCCTGTAAGAACCGAATACGTCGGCCTTTATCTTGCCCTGTTCAAATGCGCGATAGTTCAAGCCCAAAGAAAAGTCGTTCCAAGCGTTTCTATCAAACGTGTTGGATTCCGATACCGTCGTTCCCAAAATCACAGCCAACTTGTCCGTAATTCCGTAACCGAATTCTTCACCCAACCCCCACGCGTTGGTATTTTCCGAATGCGAGCCCAGCGATGTCACGCTATAGAACTTGCCTCCGTCCGGGCGGTACAGCGGGTTTCCGTTAATTGTGTTCGCAGCGTGCGCGCCGGTGACTGCAAAAACGGCCAATAATGATAACAATGCTAATTTCTTCATTAGTTTTCTCCTTTTGATAAATTAACGAAAAAGATGGTTATGCAACCCTTGGTTTCATATTTCATCTTTCTCTATTTAGATTTATAAATGACACCAGAGACTTCTGGTCTGTGTTAATTTTGCCATTGAATGAAAATCCTTTCAAGGGAAAAGATTTTTGCAAAACACTGCAAAATATGATATGCTCCGCCAGTCCGCGATTCGTATCCGGGCGAAATCCCCGCAGGCGAAAAAGCCGTACAAGGCTAGGTCTTTCTGGGTTGTCCGCGTGCGGCCGTATTTATTAAGCGATAAAATTATTAAAAATTATAATTATTGCGTTTTATCCGAACTGCCGGAATCCTTTTTGGAATTCAAAGATTTTTTAAGCACGCGCCAATCGGCGTGATTTTTTTGGTGTTCTTCGTACGAGCGCGCGAACTTATGCCCGCCCTGCCCGTCGGCCACGAAAAACAGATAATTCGTATCGGCCGGGTTCAACACCGCCGCCAGCGCATGGCGTCCGACATTGGCAATCGGCGCCGGCGGCAGGCCGTAATTGACATACGTGTTATAAGGATTCTGGGTTTTCAGGTGTCCAGTGAACAAAGCCTGGCCGCGCATGTCGCCCAGCCCGTCTGTAATTGCATAGACGACCGTCGGGTCGGCCTGCAACTTCATTTTCTTTTTCAGTCTATTTAAGTAGACGCTGGCCACAATCGGCATTTCTGAAACCTTGGGCGTTTCTTTCTGGACAATGGACGCCAAAGTGATTACTTCGTTCCAAGATTTCAACGGTGAAGGCATCGGTTTGCCCGAATTGTTCCATCCCAAGCGAATCGTTTCCATCTTTTTTACGGCCCGTTCCAAAACGGCCAGACGGTTTGCCCCGCGGGCCACGCGATAGGTATCGGGGAACAGGTCGCCCTCTTTCAAATCACAGACGGATGCGGCGCCACCGGCCGTCGAATCCGCGGTCGCCGGCGCGCATTCAACTTCGCCGGACAGCACATCATTTTCCATCAGCAGATTTTTTATCTGCTTGACGGTCAGGCCCTCGGGAATCAGAACGTTTACAGACGCAATATCGCCGCGATTAAGCTTTTGGCTGATTCGGTATATGCCGGCGCCCGGCTGCAATTCATAGACACCGCTTTGAACTCGGTTGCCCTGCAGCAGAACGGACGCTTTGAACAAGGTTTCACACGCAATCAGGCCCTTGCCTTTCATATCCGCGGCCACGGCGGATATGCTGGCGCCAGATGCGACCTGATAAAATACGGTCTCGCGGATTGGCGATTGGACGCCCAGCACATAGACGCCGAACACAATCACCAGCGCGGCGACGGCGACAACCGCTTTGACAAGCAATCTGCTGGTAAGGATTTTGGATTTCTTTTTCATGTTGATGTTTTTTATCCATTCGGGAAATGATTTTATAATTTTCGAACTGTCCGCTCTGATAACGTCCGGCGAAAACTCGTGGCCTGCCACCCGTAGCCTTGGCGAAGGGTGGTCGGAGTAGCGGGATTCGAACCCACGGCCTCTACGTCCCGAACGTAGCGCTCTACCAGGCTGAGCTATACTCCGATATTAAAAATGTTTTTTCTGAAAGTCACGACCGGCATGAGTTTTCAGATATAATTCAAATGCCCCCGCTTTTTCCTTGTCATCAAAAGCAAAATAACATTTCAATTTCCACGGCTTGAATTTATTCGTCTGCCGCGCTTTACCAGAATTATGTTCGCCTAATCTTAGTTTAAGATTGGACGTAAATCCAGTATAAAAATGTTCAGGTTTACCCATGCTCTGCAAAATGTAAACATAAAACATATCTTGTCCCGTCCGTTCCGTTGCCGCTTTGCGGCACCGCGACCGAGACGCTCCATCTCCGCGCCATCGGTTGTCTTCGCCAACCTCGGCTTGTCCGCAGCACAGCTGCGGGCGAGACGGGCGAACGTAGCGCTCTACCAGGCTGAGCTATACTCCGATTACTTGCGGGATTATGCAGGCTGTTTGATTAAAAATCAAGCGGTTTTTGATTTTCGAAATTATCTCTGTTTTTCCCACACCGTCACCCCGTCGCAGGATGGGACCCAGGATTTTAAAACCTTATTTAACTTTAGGATCAGGACTTAATGACTGCTTTTACTTCAACTCAAAAACATACAACGAAGTTGTCGGAACTTCCTGGATGATGTTCGACACATTTGTTTGATTTGTGTTGGTTGTCCAGGCTCCTGCTGGGATTTGCATGGTGTACGCTTGGTAAGGCGCATGGTCGACATCGACAAGATTTTTGTACACCCCGCTGACATGAACACTGCGGTATCCGACCGCGTGGTCGAACACGGCCAGATAAATATTGGCATGTCCGCATTCGCCGGTCAACGGGTCCACAGTGCCCGACGGCACGTATATACTGCAAGGATACCTTTGGACAAACATATAAGTTCCCGGGCCGATAACCCCATAGGCGCATGCCGCACCGATATTGTTTACTGCCCCCTCTCCGCCCGGCATCTGAGTACCGCAACCGCTCAATTTCTGCCACTGGGATATATCCGTGGCCGGGATATATGCATTCACTTCGGAGAATGTCAGAATACGGTTCATCAGACTATCTACCACTAACTCGTCCACGTCATGGTTCTCGCCAGGGCACGCAATCGCGCCGCCTGTGCACGGCGCGCGATGAATCCCGCCAGTGCAATAATGCCCAATACCGCAATCTGAACAATCGTTGCTGTCCGCCGGCATATAAGTGCCGGGCACGCAATATTTGATTTTTTCCAATTCTATGTCGACTTTGCTTTTGGCGATGACATTGCTGCCCGTAATGTTTTGCCCATAGGTGGTGGACTGACCATTCA
>JAISAB010000008.1 GCA_031266915.1 Rickettsiales bacterium
GTCATTTCGCCGAAGAACACCACTGCGGATTCCACGATTTCACCATCAGACATCAGCTTTATCAAATCATCCTCTTGCAATGCGGGATGATTTGTGCTGCGCTTTAACAAATCCGATACAGGTACCTCCAGCACATTCGCTATCAAATGCAATCGATAGCTGCCGATACCGCATTCGCCAGCCTCGTACTTTTGAACCTGCTGATGGGTCACACCAACAGCGTTCCCCAGTTGTCTTTGTGACATGCCACGTTGTTCGCGCAGACGGCGTATCAGATTACCCAGTTTTTCATTAAAGTGTGTTTCTTCCGCACCGAGCATCCGTTCCCCCTATTTGGTAAAAAAAATTACCGCCTTGATGAGAAGCGGTTGGGAGTTAGAATCTATCGAGGATAGCGCGCATATTCATGGCATGCCACTTATTCTGCAGCCTCCCAACCGTAGTCGGGTGTGCAGTTTTATGGCTTATGATTAATAAGCCAACCTCGGAGGATTCTAAGCCTCACCCTGAGTATCACCCAAGGCACAGCACTTATACATTATTATTTCAGAAATTTCTAGGGCAAAAATAAAAAAGAGATAGAAGAATAAGAGATAGAAGATAGGAGATACGAGATAGGAGATATTGATTCGGCACAGTTTGAAGATTATTCAAAATAATAAAATCTTTCCACGCTTGCACAGTGCCAATATCTCGTATCTCCTATCTCGTATCTTCTATCTCAAACAAGTGTTTTGCGCGCGGGCGGCAAGGCGGCGCCCTGCTGCTCGCAAATCTTGTCCAAGAATTTCCGCATGACGTCCAGGCTCAGCGGCAGTTTGAACAGCCTATCCAGATAAGGCACGGCGCATTCGTCGCAGACCGCGCGGCCTGTGCGCGGCGACAGATAATTCAAGTCGGACGTCTTCCGACAATTGGAACAGCGCGTCAAATCCAGCGCATAGCCCAATTCCCGCAATAATTCCTTTTCCCAATCCAAATAGATTTCATGCGGCGCGGCGTCGGCCGGGGAACCGCCGTTGCAGCCGGCCAATCGTCGCAGCATTTCATCGGTTCGAATAAACAGCGATTCGCACGCCTCGCGCTCCGGCACCAGGCCGGCAATCAGCGCGAACGCTGAATTCATGCACCCCAGCAATTTCGGATTCGACATCAGTTCGGCCGAGAGGTTCTTTTCAGCCTCCCAGTGAAATGCGCCAAGTTGCGAATCCAGCCGCGCGTTCCATGAAACCGCGCCCCGCTGTCCCACCAGGGGGCGGTTTTTTTTGGCGACCTGGGCGCCCTTCAGCATGCCGTGCATCACCCCGAAATCGCGGGTAAAAACGATGCCAATCGAATCGCGTTCGCCGAACGGACGCATGCCTATTAAAATTCCGTGGGATTCCAGTTTCATGATACAGACTATAGTAAATGCTTTGCGGAAATTCTAATAATTTTTTCTGTACAAGAATATTTTATGTATTATCATTGCCTAATAATTGACGACCTATGGGGGTTAGAACTATGGAATATAAAATCGATGAAATTATTGCGAACGTAATTGAAATATATGTGGCGAACAATTTTATCGAGATGATTACGGCCGATTCCATCCTATTAGAGAGAATATTAAAAGAGCGAGCCGTCTACAAAGACCTCACCAAGGGCATCGACTGGGTGATGGTGCGATACCAACCTCTTGAAAAATATCCGGTACAAAAGTCCGTACTGGAAAACTTTCTTTCCGAATTTGCAAAAGTTCGTAAAAGATAAAACTCAAGGCTCAATTAACAGGAACGTATCTTTTTGGCCCCAAAAGGTACATTCCTGTCAGCTGAGCCAAAATATTTAGGTCTTTGGGGGCCGAATGACACACTTCGTCTTGGAGAGACAACCCCCAAAGATAAAAACCGCATTTAATATAAAGGCGGTTGGAGGTTAAGAACTACTACACAGAATAGTGCGGTGTATTTGGCATGCCTTATTCCACCAGCCCTCCAACCAACGGTTGGAGCTTTAGCTATTATATCAGAATATATAACAAGTAGTGAATAGTTTATAGTGAATAGTGCATAGTGTTTAGTTATTAAAAAACTATTTAACTATGCACTATAAACTAATCACTACTCACTAGTGTTTTACGAATTACGATTCACGAAAAACCCGCCGAACGGCGGGTTTTTGTCAGGCGGCCGGCGCGGTTTCGGTCTTAATTGCCGATTCGGCGTTCGCGGCCGATTCAGTTTCATCGGCGGCGGCCGGTTCTTCGACCTCTTCCACCTTTTTGGTGCCAAAGGTCAGGACCTTGCCCGCGACCAGAGCATCGATTTCATCCTGGGTCTGCGCAACATAGACTTTAACCGGCACGATAACGTCCGCGTGCAGCGCGATTTTGGTATCGAAACTGCCCACGGTCTTAATCGGGCCGCCCAGCAGAACCTGGGCCGATTCGATATTGATTTTCGCGATTTCGTTCAACATCCGCGCGATGTCGCGGGAAGAAACAGAACCGTACAGCTGGCCCGTGTCGCCGGCCTGACGAATCATATGCAGCTTGGCGTTTTTGACCGCGTCGACCATTGATTCGGCCGATTTGCGCGCCGCGTCATGTTTTGCCTGCAATTCGGCCTTTTTGCCTTCGAACACGGCGACATTTTCTTTCGAGAAACGCAGCGCCTTGTTATTCGGCAGCAGATAGTTGCGCGCATAGCCGGTCTTTACGTCCACCGTGTCGCCGATATTTCCCAGCTTGCTGATTTTTTCCGTTAAAATAATTTTCATTTTATCTGTCCTTTTTCAAGTTAGAGCTTCAAAACTCAAATTCATTTAAAAAAATTAAATAGAATGGTGCAGGTGTGCGAGTTTGGCGCAGGGAGTGTATTGGAATACATGACCGAAGCCAAATGCGCACAGATGCGCCGTTATATTTGATTTTTATCCCAGATTGTTGCGCACGAACGGTACTAGCCCCAAATGACGCGCGCGTTTGATGGCCGTGGCCAGGGCGCGCTGGTCCTTTTGGGACACGCCCGATATGCGCGATGGAACGATTTTGCCGCGCTCGGTGATATAGTGACCCAACAGCTTTGCGTCTTTATAGTCGATGACCTTGCCCTTTAACGGGTTTGATTTTTTGCGATAAATCGCTGCACGAACTGCCATTATTCAACCTCTTCGCTATTTTTTTTCATCATGATGGACGGGCCTTTGGCCAATTCTTCCACGCGAACGTTCAGGAAACGGATGACGTCTTCGTCAATGCGCATGCGGCGTTCGTATTCCGACACCTGCGCGCCGTCCAGTTCCATGTTGAACATGACGTAATGTGCCTTGCGATTTTTGCGGATGATATAAGCCAGATTCTTTAGTCCCCAGAATTCCGAGGATTTTACAGAACCTTTCAGCTCTTTGACGATGCTTTCGAATTTAGCCGCTTTTTCTTTGACCTGCGGTTCGGTCAGGTCTTGGCGGAAAACCAAGACGCTTTCATAATAAGCCATTTTATTTCCTTTGGTCTTTATAAATCGGCCGACGACCTTAGTGCCGCCAGCAGGAACAGGCCCCATTATGAAGGATTTTCAAACAAAATCAAGAAAAAATTCGCCGGTCATCCTTTTATAAATCACCAATTTTTATATGGGGCGCGAAAACCGCGCCATTAATTTTCGGGTGGAAATATATGACTAGGGTCAGGACGCAATGAATTCAGCCGCATGGTGCGAGAGAAAATCGCATGATGCCAGGAAAACCGGCGAAGGCGTATATTAATACGACGAGACGGTTTGACGCCGCAGCATGCGATTTTCTCTCGCACCATGCGGCTGAATTCATTGAGTCCTGACCCTAATGTAAAAAATAACCACCAGAAAACACTTGATTTGCATCGTCAACAACGATAATATCAAAATTGATTGGGAAATTAGTCCCAAGATTTAGCAAAAAAAGGACCAAAAAATGAAGAAAAGCTTGATTATTTTAGCCTCTGTCGCAGCACTTGGCGCGTGTTCGGCCCACTATGGTGCACCGACCAACAAAGTGAACACAAACACTCTGTTTCATATTTTGCCGACTGGTGTCCAGGAATCCACTTCTGAAAAAGTGGCGGTTATTCCTGTGAAACACGATATTCTTTGGATTATCCCGTTCTCTACAACGGCGCAACCTGTAACCCGCGATGGTTTCCCATTCGGCGGTCTGATTTAAAATTCAGTCTTGTTTGCCAAGAACAAAAATGCCTCCAACGGGGGCATTTTTAAATCCCAAGCCATTCGATATTTGCTGATTGCTACTTTTACCTATTGACTTCGTTTGCGCAATTTTATTACCATCCAATCAAAGCGAGGGATTTGATGACCAACCAGTTTCACAGAAATCTTAACAGGATGGCACTTTTCGCGGCATTCGCGATTGCCGGCGTTATTCTGTTCCATGACGAATTTCTGCGCATCGCATGCACGAACATATGGCTTAACGGCGTAATTATCGGCGCGACGATGTTCGGCGTGGGGCTGTGTTTCGTCGACATGTTCAAACTGTTGCCCGAATACGGATGGATAAAGCGCTTTTTTATCGATAAAAATCAAAACGCCGCCTTGCCGCCCAGAATTCTGCGGCCCGTGGCCATGATTCTGCGGAACGAACGGCCGGCCGCGAAAATATCCGCGAATACGCTGCACAGTTTTCTGGACATCATCGTCAACCGATTCGAAGACCAGCGCGAAAGCGTCAGATATATTACCAATACTCTGATTTTTCTGGGGCTGTTGGGAACATTCTGGGGGCTGGTCCATACGGTCGGCGGCTTTGCCGATTTGGTCGGCGCATTGAACTTTAACGATGCGGATATTATGAACACTCTGCAGACCGGCCTGTCGAAACCGTTGGCCGGCATGGCCGTCGCGTTCACTAGTTCGCTGTTCGGTCTGGCGGGCAGTCTGATTGTGGGCTTTCTGTCTCTGCAGGTGCAATTGGCCCAGAACGCCGTGTTCCGCGAATTAGAGGAAAATTTATCCGCGCGCGCGGGATTGTCTGAATCAGAAGAAAGCCAAACTTCGATACCCCAGATAAACCTGGCCGCCAAGGAATTGACCAAAGCTGTCGCAAAACTGGAAAAAACCGTCGCGCGGCTGACATAGTTGATACCGCAACACATGCGAGAGAGAGGAATTAAAATGCTTAACATTCGTTTTCGTGAAAGGACCAATACGTGGCCGGGTTTTGTGGACTTGTTTTCGAACCTGGTAATCATACTGATTTTTCTGTTGATTGTTTTCGTGTTCCTGTGGACCACAACCAGTGTCTTTAACAAAAGCACGGGGATGAAGGCAGTGGCTGAGCTGAAAAAGACTAACGAAGAACAGGCGCAGACCATCAGCCTGATGGCCGCTGACGAGCAAGAGGCCAAGCGTCTGCTGATTCTGGCCCGCGGCGAATTAGAGAATTTGGAAAACAACAAAGTTGTTTTGGAAAGCCGGGTCGACGCGCTGGATGCCGAAATCCAACAGATTGACACCAGTGTCGAGGAATTGGTCATCGCGTATGAAGACAAGCTTGCCCAGATGCAGCAATCCGGCGCGAATATGGAGGCAATGATTGCGCAACTGAACGCCCAGCTGAACCAGGCGACCGTCGACAAGGAACAAACCATGGCCTTGGAACAGCAGCGCGTCGAGGCGATAATTGCGCAACTGAACGCTCAGCTGAACCAGGCGGCCGTCGACAGGGAACAGACCGCGACCCTGGAACAGGAACGCCGCGAGCTGCAGTCGAATATGGAGGCCCAGCGCATGTCGCTGCAACAGCAGCTGCAGGACCTGCAGGCATCGCTGGACGCGGCCGAGGCGAAATCTCAGTCCCAGGAAATCCAATACGTCGAAATGTCGTCCCGTTTGAACAAAGCTCTGGCCGACAAGGTTGCAGAATTGAACAAGGTCAGCGGGTATCAATCCGATTTCTATCGTGCCATCAAATCGACACTGGGCGACAGAACCAGCGTCCAGCCGGACGGCGACCGTTTTATCGTATCCAGCGACATCCTGTTTGGCAGCGGCGAATACACCTTGTCGCCCGAGGGAAAGAACCAGCTGCGACTGATTGCGAACGTCATCAAGGATTTGGAAAATAAAATTCCGACGGACGTGAATTGGATTATCCGCGTCGACGGCCATACGGACAAAAAGCCCGTGGTCAGCGGCACGCGCGGCTATATGAACAACACACAGCTGTCGCTGCTGCGCGCGACGGCAGTGGCGAACGAATTGGCGGACGCAGGCGTGTCAAAGCGCCGATTGGTCCCCAGCGGATTCGGTGAACTGCACCCGGTCGAATTGGGCGATGACGCGGTCAGCCTACAAAAGAACCGCCGCATCGAATTACAGTTGACGAACAGATAGCCGATTTCTGATTTAAGATTTATGATTTCTGATTTAGGATATTTCCGCGTTGTCAGCGCAATATTTGCTAATTGCTATTTTTTACTTCTGCCTTCCTACTTCTGACTTCTGCCTTTTGACTTACCTGCCCCATGTGTGGGGCGGGATAGAAATTCTTGTGAACGATAGTGAACTAGAATTTCTTGGGTGGGGTTCAAAAAACATTAGTGCATAGTGAATAGCGATTAGTGAAATAGTTAACTATGCACTATTAACTAAGCACTATTCACTATGTACTACTTGTATTATCGTATGGGCGCATATTTGCACCCCAAAGTTCCCCTCCTATGGAGGGGTGGACGCGACCTGTCCCCCGTAGCCTGAATCTCGGCGTAGTTCCGGCGCCATTTATGGCGATGGACGAAGACGGATGGCGAAGGGGGAAGCGGCCGGGGTGGTTATCTTTTGATACATTCTTATTATTAGAATACGTAAAACGCAGACAGCAACGCATCCCGGAAGTCGGGACTGTTGTTGGCGAATGCCGCGCAAGCGTCCGGGCAGTACGACGCGCAAGCGCCGACCTCGTAGGTCGTATAGACGAAAACCCAACCGTCATAGCTTAAATTATCGCCGATTCTTTTCAAACGGCACCAGCAAATTTTTTCGTCATCACTAAGATTATTATTTTGATTTGTCCTTCCAATACTACAACTAATCTCGTTATTGGTGCCTCCTACAGAAGCGCATACGCTTTGAAGAAGATAATTGCTTATTAAATCAGTACGGTTGGGATAACCACTAAATAAAACATCCTGACCTTTATATGTACTACTAACGCCCGGGTACTGCATCCCGGTATTATAAGTCGTATATATGCCGTTGTTATAGTCGGTGGCTGGGGTTGAACTCTCGGAATAACCGTATTCCTCATAATTTCCGGTAGTATCTGAACCATACCTTGCAAAGGCGCCCTGTAACGCGAATGCCCATACAAGCAAGGCGATAATGGTTGATTTTTTCATTTTGCAGACCTCCTGTTGCAAGTAAAAAGACCACCGACGAATATGGTGGTCAGGAGGTTAGTAACAATCATTAGGAATTGTGCCGCGTATTGAATATTCCGCGCGCCCTCCTGACCTTTGCCAGGAGTTTTTCATCGTCGCAAAACCAAAAACGGCGCACACGTTGGCACCCCGTTTCATTCACGACGCCTAATGCAGGAGTTACTACACTCCGTCGCAAGAACACCTTGCGATGTGAAAATTATATCCAATCGCCCCGCCTTTTGCAAGGCGATTTTTTTTATAAAAAATTGCTCAACTAGCAGGAATATATCTTTTACATTGGACATTCTTTGCCAAAAAAGCTAGTATTGTCCCAACGAGAAAGCAACTATGAAACAATATCTTAATCACTTAAAGCATGTTATGAAAAATGGCTCTTCAAAGCCTGACCGGACCAAGACCGGGACCAAATCATGTTTCGGATACCAGAACAGATATGATTTGGGCGCCGGGTTTCCCGTGACCACGACAAAGAAATTACATCTTAAATCGATAATTTTCGAAACGCTGTGGTTTGTCAAGGGGGACACGAATATAAAATATCTGCGCGACAACGGCGTTACCATCTGGGACGAATGGGCCGACGAAAATGGCGATTTGGGACCGGTCTACGGCGCCCAGTGGTGCCGGTGGAACGCCGGCGACGGCCGAAAAATCGACCAGCTGTCGAATGTAATCCAGCAAATCAAACACGACCCAGATTCGCGCCGCCATATCGTGAATTCATGGAACGTCGGCGAAATCAACAATATGAAATTGCCGCCCTGCCACGCGATGTATCAATTTTATGTCCAGGATGGAAAACTTTCTTGTCAATTATACCAGCGCAGCGCGGATTTGTTCCTGGGCGTTCCTTTCAATATCGCGTCCTATGCCTTGATGACCAACATGGTGGCCCAGGTCTGCGGTTTGCGGCCGGGCGAATTCATTCATACGTTCGGCGACAATCACATCTATTCAAATCATTTCGAACAGGTGGAAAAACAGGTGCTGCGCCCGCCCTATCCCTTGCCGAAATTGGAAATAAATCCGGATGTGAAAAACATAGAAGATTTCAGATACGAAGATTTTCGTTTAGTTTATGACCAAAAAATGTTGAAAATGTTTGAAAAGAAATATGCCGACGACCCGAATTGGCACAGTTATCTGCGGCGTCACCAGGACGCGCAAACGGCCCGTTTCAATTATCTGTGCCATCCGTATATCAAGGGCGATGTGTCGAAGTAATGCAAACGCCGCCCATTTGCTATTTGTTCTTTGCCAATTGCTATTGTTGTTCAATCGGATTCTTTAATTTCTCCGTGGTCAATAATCTCTTTCTTTTTAAGATAAGCTGCAATTTTCGCATCTTCCACTGTTTCATAGTTCCGCACCTTGTGTTCTTCGGCACCGCGCCAGTTCCAGTCCGATTCCTTGATTAAAAATATGGTGAATGTATCGAATTGCGTTGCCGCATATGTCGCAGGCGGCGTCATAACCGCCGGAATTATTGCAATTCCGGTAAATGTACCCTGCGTGCGGATAATATTTTTGATTCCAACGTTCAGCCATAATCGAACCTCTCGTTTTAAATCCTATGTTCAATATAGGATTTTTCCACCCAAATTTCAAGGGATAAAAAATGCTTGCTTTTTTCTGACTGTTGTTCTAAAAATAAAGCAGAGAGGTGTTTTATTGGAGGGTCGTGGCAACAAATCTTAAAAATATGGATTAAGTTGTGAATTATGAAAACATTGATGGTCAATGGTATGAATTAATCCGTTTTCGTTACGGAAGACCACCGGTCAAGTATCCGGTTTCTGCCAATCGCGTTTGGAAAAGTAGAATAGGACAAGCTATTATTTTAGCGACGGTGATGGGCTTTATCATGTGTCTTATATGCGAAGAAGAAATTGTGGGTAAAGAAAATACCCTTAAGGAAAGGCTGAGAATTCAAAAACAACGTTAATTCGGCAAATCAAACATAAAACCCGCAGACCGTTTGAATCTGCGGGTTTTATTTTTTAATAGGAACTATTTTTGCTTAAAAATTGGTAATTAAAGCCTCGACCATTTCATTCCTATTATCCTCACTTGCACCAAGATGATAAAAATGATTTTTAGTATCAACATTAAACTTGCTCCATAATGAATCTATGTATTTATTTTGACGATATTTATTATGATGCCAAGTGGACAATATAAATCGCGCCTTGCCTTTATCTAGCAAATCAAATAATTTTTGTTCATCTATTTCGGTCCATGAGTTGAAATAATCCGAATATCTATCTATATATGGCGGGTCGCAATATATAATATCAGATGGTTTTGCTTTCTTTATCGTATTTTCAAAAGTGTCGCAAACAAACTGCCAATCGTGCATTTGTATCAAAGCAGATATATTTTTTATTTGATTAGTAATTTTTGTAATATATGCTTGTGAAAACCTATTTGGCTTTTTACAAAATGGAACATTAAAACCACCTTTGCCATTAAAACGCATCATTCCATTGAAACAACTGCGATTCAAAAATAAAAAATCATATGAATTGGGCTGTATATTAAATCTTGCGCGAACCTGCTTGTAATAATCATCGCCGAATTCTGAAAGTTTTTTTCCTTCTTCTACAAGGAATTGTCTCATTTTTTCATAAGAAATAACACCATTTTTTATATCATTGTAGAAATTTACTAAATTTGGATTTGTATCCCCAAAAACAGCTTTTTTAGGTCTGATGTTAAAACCAACAACGCCTGAGCCCATAAACGGTTCATACCAAACATTATATTTTTTTGGTGTTTTCTTGGTTATCCAATCAACGAGTTTTGACTTGATGCCCTGGCATTTAATAGGTGGAATTATTACAGGCATTATTATTTCTTCTTGCCCTTGTATTCACGAAAATCGGATAATTTTCTGATGGTTTTATCACTACCATCTTTGTCTTTAATTGTTATAACATTATAATTCATCCAATAGTCATCAAATTCATCTTCACTTTCAAATATCCCATTACCGTTAATCATATCAGATTCTTGTTTTAGCAATCCACCGATATTGGCAGTATTGCCACTTCCTTGGCCATCGCTGGCAATTTTCCATTTTTCTATAAAAAAGAATTTTAAATTGTTTATAACAGATTCTATTTTATCTAAATCGGATATGTTATATGTTTTTGTTTCATCAACATCAGACAACTGTTTGTATACGACCCCAAGCACGAAATGTCCTTTATATTCCTTGTATGGATATTGTATATTCTTTTTAGAATCTCTATCCTTGAAATATGCGCCGTGAGAACCCAGAGTAAATCCGCAATAGTTTTTTGTTCCGTCTCTTGTGAATGTTGTTTTTATATCCACGGCATACTTTATACTTCTATCTTTCTCAAATTCAAAACTTAAATCTGGGTAATAGTTTTGACTATCGGGCAATGTCAAAATAAATCCGTTTTTATGAGCAAATTCTGCAATTTTTGGAAAAATATGAATTTCTATAATTTTAGAAACTATCTTGGTATCTGTCGATATAGTAAAAATTGTTTTTTCTATATCAATAAAACCTTTAATTTTCCATTCTTTCTTTTTATCTACGGCATATAATTCTAATTCTTTAATAAATTCCAGAAATTTTGCCTTAAAAGTTTCTTTGTTCATAAAACTCTCCTTAATTTACCTTTTATTATAGATTCAATATACTGAAAAGACAATGAATAAATCAGACATAATGGGAAAAAAGAAGGTGTTTTTATAGATAATGGGACTAACGGCACGCTGCATATCACAAACATAGAAATTGGCGAATTAAAAAGAACCCACCCGCAGACCGTTTGAATCTGCGGGTTTTATTTTTTGCGCGGAACTCTTTTTATTACTACATCGCGATGTCTTCGCATTTCTCGACAGGGTCGCCGGTCGTGCATTCGGTGCTGTTGCTGCCGCCGATGCCCAGGAATCCGTTGCTTTTCTTCGTCTTGCAGCTTTGCGTCACGGTGCTGGTGCAGAAGTGGCAGTTGCGCGTATCGCGCGAGAATATCGACCACATCTCGCGGGTTACGCCGGCCGCTTCAAATTTATGCTTTTTCGTGCCGAACGTCAACGATGCAAAATCCGCGCCGCTGGTGCTGAAGTCCGAGCTTATTTTTCCACCCTCGGAAGTACTCTTTCCGCCCGTCAGCAATTCGGACGCGTTCAATCCCAATCCGACGTCGTACGAAATCGCGTACGGCGGCGCCAGCGGCGTATCGATTTCAGTCGACGTGCCCATCACTTCGCCGCCCGTCGCGGAAATTCTCTGGCACATATATTGTGCCAAGTCTGCCGATGCGTCCTTGGTCGCATTGGCGATTTCGGTATTCAGCTTTTGGTTGTAATTGTTGTTGGCCTGGCGCAGCGCCGCGATGGCAATCTGCATCTTGACCTGGTTCAGCAGGTTCGGAAAACGCGCCGTGGTTTTCTGCTTGGCCTTTCCAGTAATCTGTTCCAAATTGCGGCCCGACACGCAGAACTGGATTTCCGGGTCTTGCTCTATCATTTCAATCGTTCGATTGATGGTGCCGGCAATATGGTTCAATTCCTCTTCAATCGAAGACATTATACCCTCGGCATTCGGGACCGATGCGTTCTTTTCGCGAACCGTTTCCAGATAATCTTGGACGCCGATTTCACCGGGTCCCAATTTTGTGGTCTTGCCGGCGCCCTTGTCGGTCATCCGAGCGGTGGCGTCACCCATCTTGATGCTGCCGAATGAAATCATGCCGGTCACGCGGTAGATATTTCCGTCTTTCTGAGCACGCAAAGAGCCCGTTCCCATTGTGTCGTCGGTCGCGAATTTGTTGCAGTCGGTGGTGCTGCCGCAGACCTCGGCCATTTTCAAATCGACTTTTTCCTGGCACGTGTCCAGCGCCGAATTGTCGATATTCAGATACAATCCCATCAGCATGGAATCCAAATCCGCCATCGAGAATTTCGGATTGTTCGCCTTGCACACGACCAGCTTGTCAATAGGGCAAATGTCGTGGATATAGTCGTAATCCATGCCGATGCAGTTGCTGTAATCGGACCCGCATCTGTCTTCGGCGGTAAAGCATTCCTTGACCTCGGCGGTGCATGCGTCGACGCGCATCGCGGCCAGCTTGTCTTTGACATAGCCCCAAATCAGCGGCTCCATGCGTTCACATGAATCGACCTGGACCTTGCAGAAACTGCGCGCCATTTCCGGACGCGACAGACACGAATCCATCGTCTCGACGCCCTTGCCCACGATGTCGTCCTTGCATGCCTTTTGGATACAGTCGGAAATATCGGTCAGACATGACTGGCGCATTTTCGATTCCGCGTTCAGTTCGGCGACCTTGATGGTCGGCGCGGCCTCGCGCAGGAAGTCCGGCCAGACCATGTCGCGCACGGCGACGCAGCTGTTCAGGACGCTTTCGCATATGTTGCGCTTGGCTTCCAGGATTTCCATCGTGGAATTTGTGATTTCGTATTTGTCGACGGTTTTGACAGTGCTGCCGGCGGTGCTGACGGCCTTTTGATTTTGCATATTTTCCGACGCGATTGTCGACACGCAGTTCGACCAGTCGCTGCCGCAGGCATCGGTGGTCTGCATGCATTTCTTGAATTCCACCATGCAGGTGCCGCGGTCGTATTTGTTCGCCTCGTCAAAGCTTTGCTTCAGCGCGGCGCGAACATCCGCATTGGCCGAGGCCAATTCTTGTTCGGCGGCCAGCTTTTTGTTCGCGACGTCGTTTTCGAATCCCTTGCAGTCGGACTTGATTTGTGTGGAATAAATCTGGCTTAGGATAGTGATGTCCTTGGAACATGTCGCCGGCATCTGTTCCGTGCATAATTGATGGGCGGAATTATACAGCGCGCTGCCCGTCTTGGACGCCAAGCCGTCGATGCCGTCTTCCCAAATATCTTCGTCATCGTCGTACAGAGTGCTTTCGAATTTGGCCAACAGGTCTTTTTTCTTCTGGGCCTTGATGTCTTCCGTCGAGAGGGCTGTGGATGATAACACGTTGCCCTTTTCGTCATATTGGCGCGAGCCGTTGAAAATGATGTCGGCCTGGGCGCCGGCCTTGATTCTTTCGACCTCAACAGTGCTGATGTCGTTGGCGTTGGTCAGAATCTGCTTGATGTCTTCCAGTTGCTTTTCATATTTCGCGTGGTCGTCGCTGCACATACACGAGCCACCATCGCCGTTGTCCGGAATGCAGAACTGGTCCATGCATCCGTAATAGGTGTCATAGCATTCCTGGGAATACAGGCCCGACGGCGCGACCTTGGCGCGGACGTTGGTTCCCTTTTGAACCGCGGACTGAGTTTTCGCCTTGGCAGCCGCCGCATGCAACGGCGAAGCCGTTGCACATAAAGAAAAAAGAATAAAGAATAAAGAATAAATTTTTATTTTTTGCATGCCAGATTACTCTTTGTTGTTTTAATTGTCGCCATCAGTATTTTTCCAAGTTCTTCGCAATCGCGATACAAACTTTCGAATTCCTTTTCAGTCACGTATTCGGACTTTCTTAGCAGTCTAAGCCAAAATAAAGTCTCGGATACTTCCTTAATAGATATATAAACCTTTGCCAAAAAATCATTCTTGCTTATCGCGAATGCGGACTCCGCAAGGTTGGCGCCGATGCTGGTTCCAGCACGAAGAATCTGTTTCGACAGAATGTACTCTTTCTTCTCTTGGCGCAAATAATCCGACAACCTTACGATTCTTACGGCAAAAGCTTCGCTTTTCTGCATCGCTATATTTTCTTTCACCCTTACCGCCCCATTTATTCTTTACTCTCTATTATTTATTCTTTGAACATGTAAACCGGCTTGCCGGTTTACATGTTTACGTCCTCGCACGATTCGATTTCCTGGCAAAAGTCTTCTTTGCCGCCGCTGGCGCTGCCGGCGAAGAATCCGCCGACGGCCCCGACCACGCCGCCGATTGCGGTGCCCCAGCCCGGCGTAATCATCGTGCCGGCCGACGCGCCGGCGGCCAGACCGCCCGCCGCAGCCTTAAGCCCCGATGTCGCCTTGCTTTCGCCGCCGGTTTCGCAGACCTGCTGCATGCGACAGACATGGCAGTTGCGCAGCGAAGGTTCGAACGCGACGCTGCGGATATAGCTGTAATTCTTGCTGGATTTGTCCGGCGTTTCGACCTCGTAAATCGTATAGCAATTCTTTTTCGCGGCCTCGACGTCTTGTTTGCGCGACAGTTCGGAAATCTTTAATTCCAGTTCGCGCAGCGCGCGATTCTCGGCGCCGATTTCGGCAATCAGCTTCGCGCTGTTGAACACGCTGTCGCCCAGCGACGCGCGGCCGGTCGGTTTTTTGGAATCCTTGCACGCGGCGACCGTGACGTCTTTTTCAAACTTTTTAAAGAATTCCTTGACGGCGGCCTTGGAATCATCGCGAATCTTGACGCGCAGCTCCGCCAGGCCCGCCTCGGTATCGGGAATCGTCGTCATGGACGCGATAGTCGTGTCTGTCGGCAGACAGGACATGTCGGTACCGCAAACCGTGCCCAGCTGTTCGCCGAAATAATTCACGCATCCCTGCAGCATCTGGTAATCCATCTGCAGCAGCGCGGATTGGACGATAATCTTGAACTGGGTTTCGCCGTTGCACGACGGGAACATTTTCTGCGGGCACAGCGCCGTGATTTCCGAAGTCTTTTTGCCCAGGCATTCCGGCGCGTTGTAATTCTTGCCGCACTTGTCCTGCAGGCATTTGTCGACATCGTTCTGGCAGAATTGGGTGCGCAGATAGCCCAGCTTGTCGTTGACAGAATTTTTGATACCCGGGATGATTTCGTTGCATTCGTCGATGACCGGACAGATGCCCGCCGCAACATTGACGTTCGTCAGACAGGCCGAGTTGCTCTGGGTCGAGCATCCATCCTCCAAACAGGCCTGAATCTTGGCAAAACAGGTCGCGCGGCGATTTTTATCCGCGTATTTCTCGGCATCGGCCAGGGTCATTTTCGCCTCTGCCTCCCAGTCTTGCAAGACATAATTCTTGACGGCCATGCATTGGTCCAGAACGTTTTCGCAGGCGTTCGCGCGGCGGCCCAGCAAATCCGGGTCCAGACAGTTTTCAAAATTCGCGCCGCATCCGCCCTTGTCGGCAATGCACGACTTGTATGCCAGCAGACATTCGCCGCGATTGTATTTGTTCGTCGTGTCCAGCATTTCCAGCCGGGCCTTGCGCACGGCGGCCTCGGCGATTTTCTTGTTGTTTTCCGCCTCGCGCTTTTGGTCGGACAGATAAGTATTAAACGCCTTGCAGTCCGAGACTATCGTGCGCGAATACAGCATTTCTTCCATATCGGCGGAACCGCCGCATGTATCTAATTTGTTTTTGCAGTAATCGGCCGCCATGGAATACAGGTTGTCGCCGATGTCCTCGTCCGCATCCAGCGCGCCGTCATCGCCGCTGTCGGAATTCAGCCATTCGGAAAAACTCAGGCCCGACGCGCGCGAAGATTTCTTCGCCTGCTCGCTGGTACCGAAGACCAATCTGGCCTTGGCGCCCAGCTGTTCGCGCTCGACCCCTTCGGTGTACAGCTTGTCGGCGTCGTCCTGAATTTTCTGAATGTCTTGGATAAGCTTTTTGGATTGATTTATATTCGCCGAGCACGCGCAGCGCGCGCCCTCGGATTCATCCAGCAGACAGAATTCGTTCATACATTCGCGGTAAGCGTCGCGACAATTGGAATCGGCCGCGCTTTCGACAACCGCGGGCGCCGCACTGCTGGCGGCCGGCGCGGGCGCAGGTGCGGAAGTGACGATCACTGTCGCGCTTGTCGTCGTGGAATTTACCACTGGGGCGGCCGCGACGGAAGCGGAATCGACATCAACCACCGGAGCACGCGCGGCGGCCTGCGACATGCGATTTACGCCGATGCGCGCCTCTTCAGTTCTGGCCGTTGCAGCCAAGGCGGCGCCCGGCACCAGGCACAGAACGGCCAAAAACATTTTTAATTTCATATGCTCCCACCTACATTACACATGCAATTTTATCAAATCCTGGCGCTTCAAGCAAGCGGATAAAATAATTTGGTACTAGGTACTGGGTATTAGGTATTTGGCGTTGGGTATTAACGGATAATAATAAGCCAGTACCTGATACCCAGTACCCAATACCCATGTTATCTGAAAAATCTCTTGATTTTTTCGGCGCATGGGCTTATTATCAAGGCCATAATTCAAAGGATGTTTAATGTCAAAAGACGATGTGATTGTATTCAGCGGAACGGTCGAGGATAAATTGCCCAACACGATGTTTCGCGTAAAATTGGAAAACGGCCATGTAATTCTGGCGACCATATGCGGAAAAATGCACAAGGCGCGCATCTGGGTCAACGTCGGCGAAAAGGTCCGCGTCGAGATGACGCCTTATGACCTGGACAAGGGCCGCATCACGTTTGTGGAACGCAACCGCCCAACACCAGTCAATGGATGATGGATAAGGGATGATGGTACTTGGTATTGAATATTGAGTATCAGGAGCGTTATATATTTGCCCGCCACTATCCCTCTTCCATTATCCATCATCCCTTATCCTTTATCCATTTATTTCCCTTGTGCTGACTTGCCTGTTTTTGTTATCATTCAAAGATAGGAATGAAGAAGACTCTGCCTTTTGTCTTGGGTGTATTATTTTGCATCGGCGCGGCCGATGCTGCCGTTCGTACTCAAACGGCGGTAAGCCGCCAGAATTCAGATTCGAATTCAATCATTGCGCGCAATGAATCCAATGTTTCCAGAACGGCCGACGCCGCGCCGGCGCGGACGGCGCGAACCGCGGCGACCAACGTCGCGCGCGACATTTCGGCGCGCAGTGAATCCAATGTTTCCAGGACGGCCACCGGCGCCCGGACTGCGCGAACCGCTGCGCCCGCCGCCGGCGCGGCCCGGACAGCCCGAACCGCGACAACCGCCACCGCCCGGATGGCTACCGTGACATCGGCTGCGCGCAGCGCCGCCATCGGGCGCAGCGCCACGGCGCAGAAAGCGTCAACCGCACGCGCCGCCGTGACCGGCGCCGCGTCGAAAACATTCGGCACGGGATACAACGCGTGCCGCGATGTCTATTTCACATGCATGGACCAGTTCTGCGCCAAGACGGACGACACCTATCGCCGCTGCGTCTGTTCTTCGAAACTGGAGGATATAAAATCCAAGGAACGCGCCTTGGGACAGACCGGCCAGCAGCTGCAGGACTTCAAGGATTTCAACATCGATTCCATATCCAAGACCGGCGCCGAGGTCAAGGCAATGCTGACCGCGACGCCCGGCGAATCCGCAGGCGGCAAACAAGACAAATCCAACAGCGCCCAGCAGCTGGCCGGCATCAGCGCGGTCTTGAAAAAAACGAAGTCCGATTCATTGTCCACCCAGGGCCGGCTGGACATTGCCGGCGACATCAACGCCATATGGTCGACGACCGATTTGGCGGCCGGCGCGGATTTGGCGAATCTGACGGGGGAAAAGCTGTACAACGCGGTGCACGCGCAATGCGCCGCCATGACCGGGGACGCGTGCGAATCGTCCGCCACGCTGAGCATGGTCGTATCGGCCTATGGAATGTATATCGAGAACGACTGCTCGAATTTATCCAACGCCCTGGGCAAGAAAATAACCGAGGCGCACGGCGCCATCCGCGAGACCGAATATGAAATGGGCGCGGCCCGGCTGGAGAACTATGACGCGCATAATTCCACATCCATCAACGACTGCATCGCCCAGGTTCGCAAAGACATCACGGCCGCACCCGCCTGCGGTCCAGATTACGTGCACTGTCTGGACATCACGGGAAAATATTTGAACCGGGACACGGGCGAGCCCATATACAGTCCCGATTTTTATCAGATGGAATTGCAGACATCCCTGTCCGGCGACGTGCTGTCCAATCAGACGAACCGCATGCTGGTTTCCGAATTGAACCGCAAAAAGGAATTCGCCGCGCGCGGGCTGGATACTTGCCGCGATTTGTCCGACGCGGTATGGGATGAATTCATGCGCCAGGCCGTCGCGGAAATCTACCAAGGCCAGCAGGACCGCATCCGCCAGGTTAAAAACGAATGCATTGATGTAGTAAACAACTGTTATGACACCCAAAGCAAGTCTTTGAAAGACTTCAGCAATGTAAAAGAGCAATTGCTGCTGGGATCTCGTATGGAATTGTCAGAACAAATGTGCCGTGAAAAGCTGGACGCATGCAGCAACCTATATGGCGGCGGCGATGCCGGCCTGACCGAAATGGTCAATGTGATGAACCATTCCACGGACCAGAAAATCGCACAAGACTGCCAAAAGGCTTTGCAGGAATACGCCAAGGACATCTGCATGGTGCCGTCCAACGACATCGTTCACGGTTATCCGTATGCATGCCGCGTTTACACGCCCGGTGAACAGAAATATGCGACGATTGCAGACTGTAACATAACTTTCACCCAGCAGCCGGATTTATCAAACGACAACATCGTTGGCATCGGTGGCGGTAATAGTGACACTGGCAGCGGCGGCGGCGGATACAGCTGTCCTACACACAAGATGTACACGGGATGCAAAGAGGGCGACGGAACGCCCGGCACGGGTTATTATATGACCGTCGGCGGGGCGTACAACGGAACGCCCGTCGCCGGCAACATGTGCAGCCCCTGTCCCGCCACTTGTATCTGCAGGGGCGGAACGGAAAACTATTCTTGTTCCGCCACGGACTCGACCTGCGGCGATTATATCGGCAGTCTGTACCAGAAACTGGTCCGTTACGCATTGCAAGTCTGCGTTCGTCCCAGCAAGACGAATGCCCCCATTCCGACGACTGTGCTGGCCGATGTCAACGTCGTCATGGACAGAATCAAGGTTCAGATGGGCGTGCAGTTGTCCGCCGAATGCGAACGCAGGACTGGTGTGTGGGTCAGCACGCCGTGGGACACGACAAGCAATGATAAACATGCACTATTCTATACCGAGACCAGTTCCAATACCAAGTGGGGCTATTGCAAGGTCCCCGACCAGCCCCCGGAAGACGACTCTTCCAGTTCCGGCTCTTAATCGCCTTGCGGAAACTGTGAAAATCTGGTAGAATGAAAAGAGTAAGAGAAGACATCAAAATGAAGAAATTATTATCATTTTCCATGTTGTGCGCCCTGTGCGCCACGGTTTTCGCGGGCGCGGCGGATGCGGCGGTTCCATGGTGGCTGCAGCCGACGATTTGCCGGCCGAATCCGACCGGATGCTATGCCGTAATGGGCGCCGGCTTTGACGGCGAGATGTGGGATGCGACTTCAAATTGCCGTGGGCTGAAGATGATTTGCGGCGCGGCGCTGAAACCCACAAAGTCCGATTCTGTCGCGATGGGAAAAACCGCGATTGCCGCCAGTACCGGGATTAGTCCCGACTTCGATACGGACTTGCTGAACGCCGACTGCTTTGGCACGCGCAAAACGACCGCGAACGGGTCCATGGCATCAGTTAATGGAACATATGTGAACGTATGGTGCAACGGCGTCTTGGATAATCCTGACGAAACGCTGACCACTGGCGAAATCACGTTTGGCGCGCAGCCTAAGTGCAAAGACATCGCACAGAACGGCTGGGTCGCGGCGCTGAATCAGAAATGCTATGGAAAATATTACGACCCGTCGGCTTATTATATCGAGTGCAGCGGTAATGACGTTATGCCATCGCGTCTGATTGAATTGAACGGCGCGATTGCGGTTGTTGGAACCAGCGCGGGAAATTACAATTATCCGACGGACACCAGCGCGGCGAAATCTTTATTTGATACGATGCAGGCGGCATCCGCCGCAAAAAAGGCGCAGTATTTCAAGTAAGTTAGATTTTGTAATCTCATTATGGGGATTTGTCAATAGCTTCATCGAAAAAACAAAAACTAGGGTCGGATTTTATTTCAACAATTCCCAAATCAATTCCGCAAGTTCCGAAACTTTGCCATTTATTGTCCCATCCATATACCGGTCATAAACAGATTGGTCATCCATCGGATTCAAGTTCAATTCATATCCTTTCTGCAACGCAAGAGTTCTGATGAATTCGCGCTGCACCCGCCCATTGCCTTCGCGGAATGGGTGTAGAAAGTTTATGTTATCCAAGATTTCCGCCAATTTACCCGCAATCGCACGCTGATCGCCAGCCGGGATTTTTTCGTATTCCGCCAACAATGAACCCATAAAAGCGAACGCCTGCGGGAAAGAATGCATAGACAAAAACTGCCGGCCGCCTTTGCTGATTTCCACCTTGCGAACTTCGCCGGCCCAATTATAAACATCTTGAAAAAGATAACTGTGAATTTTCAGCAGGTCATTTGCGAATTTTACCTTGATGGGCTTTGCCGCCAATTCTTTCAACCTTGCGGCGGCGGCGGCGCTCTCAAAAAACAACAGCGATTCGGAATCCGATATATTTTGCTTGTTCTTCAACACGCCAGTTTTGGGGTCGGTGTAGACAGAGTCGGCGTCGATATATTCATATTTCTCAGACATAGAGTTTTTTCTTTGCTATCTCGGCCAATTCTTCGATTGTTATTTTCCCGGCGGCATAATCGGCGATTACGGAAATGCCCTTGTTTGTTGGCCTGAACCCTTCATATATTTGGGACGCGACAGCGGACGCGAACATCATATCGGGAATTTTTACACCCCCAAGCATCAGCGTTTTTCGATTAAAACTTATGTTCTGCAAAGTCATGTTACCAGTGTAGCAAATCATATCAAAAATACCAGCGAATTTTATCAGCGCCAATACGAATGAAACTTATTTGGCGCCAAAACCTCAAGACTCGTCATACCGGCGCAGACCGGAATGGCAAACTTCTTTCAGAGGGTTGTTTAAAAAGATACATTTCTGTCCGTTGAGATAATCTTAAATCGGTCACCTGATTGCTATTTGATAATTGCTATTTGAAAAAATCCGGCATCGCCGGATTTTTTTGTCATGCGGCTTTTTTCGCGCCGGACAATATCTCAACCGGCGGCTTTTTGCCCAATACCACTTCGTCGTCGATAACGATTTCTTTCAAGTCTTCCTTGTCCGGCGCGTCGAACATCGGCGCCAGCAGAATCTTTTCCAATATGCTGCGCAGACCGCGCGCGCCCGTCTTTCGCGCCGCCGCGAATTTTGCTATTTCACGCAGGCCGGTTTCGGTTATCGTCAGCTTAATCCCGTCCATTTCCAGCATCGCGACGAATTGTTTTACAACCGCGTTTTTCGGTTCCGTCAGAATTTTTATCAATGATTCCTGATCCAGTTCCGTCAATGCGGTGATGACCGGCAGACGGCCGACCAATTCGGGGATGATTCCAAACTTGACCAAATCTTCGGGCTGGACGTCGCCCAGATGGTTTTTCTCGGCCAGTTCTTTCGATGATTTGACGTCCGCGCCGAATCCGATTCCGCGGCGCCCACCGGAACGGTCCCTGATGATTTTGTTCAGGCCCTCGAACGCGCCGCCGCAGATAAACAGTATCTTGGACGTGTCCAGCTGTACGGTCGTTTCGCCCGGGTGCTTGCGCCCCGCCCCGCCGGCCGGAACGTTCGCGACGGTGCCCTCGACCAGTTTCAATAACGCCTGCTGGACGCCCTCGCCGGAAACGTCGCGTGTCAGCGACGGATTTTCAGACTTGCGCGAAATCTTGTCCAGTTCGTCGATATAGATGATGCCCTTTTGCGCGCGCTCAACATCAAAGTTCGCGTTCTGCAGCAAACGCGTCAGGACGCTTTCGACATCGTCGCCGACGTATCCGGCCTCGGTCAGCGTCGTCGCGTCGGCGATGGCGAACGGAACATCCAGAATGCGCGCCAGCGTTTGCGCGAACAGTGTCTTGCCGACGCCCGTCGGCCCAATCATCAGGACGTTGGACTTTTGAATCTCGACATTGGAAGACAGCGCGACGCTGTGGCGCTTGTAGTGGTTGTAAACCGCGACGGACAATGTGCGTTTCGCGTCGTCCTGGCCGATGATGTATTCGTTCAGGAACTTGTAAATCTTTGACGGCGTTGGCAGTTTGGCGGCATCGCGCGATATTTCCGTGCGCAGGTCGTCCGCCATGATGTCGTTGCACAGGTTGATGCATTCGTCGCAGATGCAGACGTTTTTGCCCGACACCAGCTTTTTGACCTCGTGCACGGCCTTGCCGCAAAAGCTGCAGACGTTCTGCGGCGTTTCGGTCTTTTGTTCCTGCGAAATTGCTTTGTCGTCGCTCATTTCAATTCCTTATCGAATGAATTAAGATTTCTTTACCAAAACATCGTCAATCAGGCCGAAATCCTTGGCCGCCTGGGCGGACATATAATTGTCGCGCTCCATCGCGTCATGGATTGCTTTTTTCGTTTTTCCGGTAATCGCGACCAGCTGTTCGTTCAAGACTTCCTTGGTCTTGGCCGCCTCTTTGAAATAAATTTCCATATCCGTGACTTTGCCCTCCATACCGGCGGACGGCTGGTGAATCATGATGCGCGAATTAGGCAGCGCGAAACGCTTGCCCTTTTGACCGGACGCCAGAATCATCGCGCCCATGCTGGCAACCGAGCCCATCGCAATCGTGGACACATCGGCCTTGATATAATTCATGGTGTCTATGATTGCCTCGCCCGCATCGACACTGCCGCCGGGACTTTGCACATACAGCGCAATATCCGCGTTTGGATTTTCCGATTCCAAAAACAGCATCTGGGCGATAATCACGCCGGCCATCTGCGGTTCAATCGGCCCGTTAATCATAATAATGCGGTCGCGCAGCAGGCGCGAATAAATGTCGAACGAGCGTTCCCCGCGCGGAGATTCCTCGATAACCATTGGGATTAAAGCCATAATAAAAATCCTTTTGTCTTGATAAGTATTATGATAGCACAGAAAAACCCGATTCGCGAATTTTAACATCTATATAGACAAGATTGACGCAAATTCAAGCCGCCAGGACAATTATTGACAAATTAATATTTGGTAATATATTATGTATTTGCAAAAAGATATGCTCAACGGACAGGAATGTAGTATTTTTTAATTACCCGCTACCGTGTCATTGCTTCGCTGCGCCGCGCAATGACAATTTAAGTTCCCCTCCGACGGAGAGGTGTCTGGCCGCGGCGCACGAAGTGCGACGGGACGGACGGGGTGGTTAGTTAATAATTAACAGAGCACAGATAACAGTTAATAAAGAAAAAAGAATAGAGAATAAAGAATAATTGATGTGCTCAGTTTAAGTTCCCCTCCTATGGAGGGGTGGCATGCGTCCTTGTCCCCCGAAGCCTTGGCGAAGGGGGAAGCTGCCGGGGTGGTTAGAGGTTTTGAGATTAAA
Organism: Rickettsiales bacterium; assembly: GCA_031266915.1. Taxonomy (GTDB): domain Bacteria; phylum Pseudomonadota; class Alphaproteobacteria; order Rs-D84; family Rs-D84; genus JAIRLB01. Next base: position 23,727 of record JAISAB010000008.1, read on the forward strand.
CTCTGATTCTCTAACCACCTCCCCGTCCGCCTTCGCTTCGCTATGGCGCGACGGTACTCCTCCACAGGAGGAGAACTTAGACCGAATATTTATTATTTATTCTTTACTCTTTATTCTTTATGCCACCGCGTCATTGCAAGCAACCACGGCGCACCATCCGCATGGGCAGGCGATCATTGCTCAAACGGCGCCAGCAATGCCGACCGAAAGGCGGGATTGTCATGGGATTCGCCTACGCAAGAGTACTGGCTGAACCGCGCGCAATTAACGGCGTCTTCGCCCGCGGGGTTAAAGCCGTAGTAGACCCAACTGTTAGAGCTTACATTATCACTGATTCTTTTCAAACGACACCAGATATAAATTTCGTAATCACTGTAATTATTATTAAGATTGGTCCTTGGAATATCACAACTCTCCTCGGCAAAAACGCCGGTTCCAGATGCGCATAGGCTTTGAATAAAATATCCATCTAAATCAACATGGTTAGCAGAAACTGGAACAAAATTCTCAAAACCCTTATAGATGTCAGAGGACAAGCACCTCGTCCCGTCATTATAAGTCGTATATATACCATTGGCGTAGTCTTCATCCGGGGTCGAAATCGTGGCGCCATCAGTTTCATAATCTCCAGTAATATCTGAAAGTGTAACCACATCAGCAAAAGCGCCCTGGAACACGAACGCACAGACAAGCAATGCTAAGACTATAGTTGATTTTTTCATTAAAGACCTCCATTTTTCAGCTTTTCAGCAAATGAAAAACCACCGACTAATGTGG
>JAISAB010000026.1 GCA_031266915.1 Rickettsiales bacterium
AAGATGTCGTCCGATTTCACGTACAACATCACGCATTATTATGAAAATGCGAATCTGGTGACAAAATCGCCGGACGGCACGGAGCGGATTCAGGTTATTCTGATGCATATCAACGGCAACAATCTGCCGCTGAATAATCCTGTATTGGCCGAGCATGCGGACTTGCACGTTTTTCCGTATACGATTGACGCGATGAAGTATTGCTTTGTGGTGCCCGCCAATGTCGCATTGGATGCGGGCGACGAATTCGTCGTGCAATTCGAGAATGACAGAAAGGTCATGAAATTAATAGAAGGCGACGGCGTTATCACAATATCGAACCGCAAGGTAAATTCCGCCGGCGCGGGGATTTTGCCGCAAAGAAAGAGTTTCTTTTGGATAACGTCCGAAGAATATGCCCAGTACGTAGCCCAAGGAAAACGGGCAAGATAAAAATAGTCGTTAGTCATTAGTCTATAGTCATTTGTTAATAAAGTCGTCGGCTTCGCCGACACATTCACTAACGACTATTGACTACTGACTAATAACTGTATTTATCAAGCTGTCATCCCGTGGCTTGAGCACGGGAACTAGTTAATCGTATGATTTTAAATTATTGTTATTTTTAATAGTTTGATTCCGGTCTTTTTCTATTAATTCTGTTGTTTTTGATTTATAAAACATTATATACTACCCATGCCCGGGTCGGGACGACCCGCGGCGCACTTAACAAAGTTAATAAAAAAACAAAGAGCATTTATTTATGATTAAAAATATCTATGAAATGCTGCATAACGTCTGTTCGGCCAATTCAGAGCACGTCTTTTATCTGCGGCAGAACGAGACTTATGCGGATTTACTGCGCAAGGTAAAAAAGCGCGCGGTTATGTTGGCGAAACGCTTTGGAATCACCAAGGGCGACACCGTCGCGATTCTGTCAGGAAACACGCCGGAATTTATCAATTCTTATTTTGCGATTATTTCGCAGGGCGCCAAGGTTCTGATGCTGGATACGGGCTTGTCCGCGACCGAGCATCTGAACATGATGAAACGCACAGACTGCAAGCTGGCGCTGGCGCAGAAACACTATTTTGTCGAAGGCGGCCCGGCCATGTTCGATATTGAAACCGCGGATTCGGAACCTGAATCCGAATTCGTCGCGGGCGACGTTGCGCGCGACGATTTGGCCATGCTGTCGTACACGTCCGGTTCGACGGGAAATCCAAAGGTCGTCGGCCTGACGCACAGCAATATCGTGTCACTGGGCGAGGGGGCGCTGCTCTATGGCGCCGTCATCAAGCCCGGGTATATTTTCTATGGCTTTTTGCCGCTGTATCACATCTATGGCGTGGTCATCAACATTATCGCGCCACTGGTTTTGCGGGGGGCGCTGTTGCTGCAGCCGATTTTGAAGCCGACGGAGTTTCTGAAAGACTTCAAGATGTACAAGCCCGAGGTTATCCCCGCCGTTCCGCGCATATGGGAAACGTTCTATAAAAAAATTATCGAAAATGCCAAGGAACAGAAAAAATACGCCGCGATGCGAATCATCATCGCGCTGCGCGGTTTCCTGCGCGCGGTCGGGCTGGGATTTTTGGTTAAAAAGGTTACGGCACCTGTCCACGAAATCTTTGGCGGCCGGACCAAGGTTCTGGTTTCGGCCGGCGCGACGCTGAAACCCAGCATCCGTCGGTTCTATGAACGCATGGGGTTTGTCGTGGGCGATTGTTACGGTCTGACCGAGGTGACAGGGCCCGCGAACTTTAACTTCAAGTTCCGTTTGCCGGACGGCGCGATGCATTACGCGGGTCCGCTGCCGGGCAACGAAATCAAAATCCATAATCCTGACAAAGACGGCATTGGCGAGATTTGGGTTCGCGGCAATTTGGTCATGCCGGGATATATCGACAATGACGAAGCGAACGCCGCCGCGTTCGAAGGCGAATGGTACAAGACGGGCGATTTGGGCCTGTTCGACCGGAAAAAGCGCTTGATTATCAAGGGGCGTCAGAAACAGGTTATCGTCCTGGACAATGGAAAAAACATTTATCCCGAAGAACTGGAAGACCTGTATCTGCAAAATGATGAAATCTTGTCGGCGGCCGTGTTCGAGTACACAATCAAAGACAAGGTTGTTCCTTATGCGGTGTTTCAGGTCAGGCCGGGAACGTCGCTGGCCAAGGTCGATCTGCTGGTCAAGGCGTCGAATCTGACAATCGCGCCGTACAAGTGGGTCAAGCATTTTGCGATTACCGAAGACGAACTGCCGCAAACATCCGCGAAGAAAATCAAACACTTTGAAGTAAGCGCGATGTTAGAGCGGGGCGATTTCCCGAACCGGGAAGGGCAGTAGCAAGGCAGAAGTCAGAAGGCAGAAGTAACAAATAATAGTTATCAATTAAGAATGTTATCAGAGGGGCATCAGCCCCGCGGCAATCCAGTAAAACAATGTTGTGCGCCCGTTGGGCGCACTTTCTTTTTATCTTCCCCCTCTTGGGGGGGGAGTACCGGCGAAAGCCGGGGAGGGGGAGCTCCCCCCAGTCGCCTACGGCGCCAGCCCCCCCCTCAAAGAAAAGGGGGGTACATAGAGAAGAGCTTATTTTATAACTGGATTGTCGCGCCCTGCGGACCCGCAATGACAATCCTGTGATTCAGTATCCAATACCTAATACCAAGTACCTAATACCCAGTACCCAAAAGCGCCGAAACAAATCACTTATTTTATCTTGACGAAACATTATTTTGTATTATAATTCATAACATGAATTGAATAAGAGGTGTTGTCGTGTCCGCATTTACAGACAAAAAGAACAAAATCATATCATTGATGGCTGTTTTGGGCGGAATTGCTGAAGCCAAGACCAAGGACATCACGTCCCAGGGCTTCGCCATGGGCAATGATATTAAAATATTGACCGAACAAATCGAGGCTAATGACAGAATTGCTGGCGACCCGATAAATAATAACCCCGCGGAAAGACATGAAGCCGAAAAAGACGCAGAAAATAAACGTGAAGACAGGTCCAAATTGGAAACAAAAATCAAGGTATTGCGCGACGATTACAGTGGTGCGTTTGTCCTGAGCCGCAATATTTTCAATTGGATAAATGAAGCGAAAGAGGATTTGGAAAAGGAAATCGCTGCCAATGCAAAAAAATTTAAAGTCGACCCGGTTTATATGAATTTGCGTGCGTGGATAAAAGAGGAAGAAGACAATATTATCGCCGCAAACAACACAATCAGACTCTGCAATAAAGAAGATAAAGAGACTCCTTTGGTTAACGAAAGGGAAAATAGAGAGATACGCAATGCCGAATTGTCAAAAATAGAAAAAGCGCAGGCGCGTTTGAAAGAATTATGCGCTCAGTTGGAAAAATTATACGGGGCAAAAACATGCTTGAAATATGCGCCAAGAAGCAAATAATAAAGAGTAAAGAATAGAAAATAGAGAATAAAGAATAAATGTGGAGCGCATCAACAAACTTAAGTTCTCCTCCTGTGGAGGAGTACCGGCGCAGCCGGGGAGGTGGTAATAGAATGAGAGTTTAATCTCGAAGTCTCGAACCACCCCGTCCGCTTCCCCCTTCGCCAAGGCTTCGGGGGACAAGGACGCGGCCACCCCTCCGGCAGAGGGGAACTTTCCACCTCGCAATGACGAAATGGTGGGTAATTAAGAATTAATAGTTATGGCTTATTGCTAAACGGCTCATTTAATATTTATTCTCTATTCTTTACTCTTTATTCTTTATTATTTTATTTGCATATTGCGATATATGGCGGCAGCGATTTGTCCGTATCAATACTGCCTTCGCCGCAATCCAGACAATTAAAGCGCCGGTTCTGCGAATGCTGCGCGTCAAACGGAACAGCGTGCTTGGCCACATCCGGCACTTTGGACGCATAGACGGCGTTCGGAAATCCAAAGTAAAACGCGCGCGACGACCCGCTGCACTCGGCGGCGTGGCCCGGATAACATTTCGTATCGTTCAATTTGCCGGGGTTGGGAACGCATGATACTTCGCACGTTTCCGAATCTGTGACCATGGTCTCGCAATCGTTGCAAGCCAGCGGCGAAATGCGCAATGTCGCGCCGAATCCCCCGTATATCGCGCCAGCCGGCATAAGGCATTTTTTTGTATTCCGGACAATGTTCGAATCTTCGACGCATTCCCATTCCAAGTTATTGTAATTCAATCGGGCGACCCATCCGGCCGGACAATCCCGTTCGTTGAACGGATCGACGCATTCCCAGATGTCGTCGACCATCACGGCCGTCTGGCGCGCCGCGCACAAGGGCTTGCGGGAATTGTCGGGCACGCATTTCTGAGTGTCGAAATTCCATATCTCGTCGCTGGCGCAGCTGGCCTTTTCATTTTTCAGCGCGCATTGCCATCTGCTGAAACGATAGACTTTGACGGTCCCCGACGGGCAGTTGATGTCGATCGCATTTGGTGCGATGTATTCCGTTTCTTCGTCCGGCATTTCGTACTGGGTCAGGTAAACCAATTGACCGTCGGTCAGTTCTAATGATTTCGACACGCTTTGGGGCACGTCGCGCTTGCCAGTGCCGCCCAGAACGACGTCGTCCGTATAAATCCCAAAAGCCCCCGAATTCGGAAAATATTCTTCCAACAATTCCAACAGGCCGTTGTAATCCTGAGGGTCGATGGGCGCGGTCGACGTGACGACGAAGCTGAACGCAGGTTTCTTTTTTCTGACGATTTCGCACTTGGTTACCGCCTGTCTTTCGTTCAGGCAAATGAATTCGGTCGCGATACGGTACTGTTCGACGCAGATGTCCTGGAATTCGTATCCCCGGATTGCGGCCGTGTGGGCGGCCGCCGCGCATTCGGCGATAGAGCGCAAATCGGTGCGCGTTATGGCGTGTTCCAGCTCGGTATGGACGACGCGCTGGCTGGGGCTGTCCATCAGGTAATAGCCAGCCATAAACAAAAACACCAAAACCATGATAAAAATATTCATAAAGCCCCCCGAAAGACATAAAACGCAACCCGGCGACCCTTGCCTTGATTATTTGATGGGGGACGTTGTATTCTCTCTTGCAGTTCGGTAAAATTCTAGCTAATATTGCCGTGTACTTCAATAGGAAATAAGATGAAGAAATCATTTTGCCTTTTGCTTTCCGTCTTCTGCCTTTGTTTCAGCATGGGCGGTTGCGGTTTCAGCCCGATGTACTCTGCGCAAAAGGCGGACGTGTATGTCGCTGCAATCAGCGGCACGAACGGCATCGATTTGCGCAACGCGCTGAATGCGAAGTTCGGCGGCGCGGTCGATGCGAACGCAAAATACAAGCTGACGGTGGAGCTGGCTGAACCAATTACGACATACAAGGCCATCCAGTCCACAGGCGACGCCACGTGGCAGGAAGTGCGGCTGAGCGCCGCCTATACCCTGGCCGATGGCGACAAAACAATCGCGTCGGGGCGCGAAAACGCGGCCGAATCTTATACGTTTGTGCGTTATCTGGTCGCGGCGAACGCGTCTTATAACAATGCCGTACAGAATTCCATCACCGTACTGGCCGACAAAATTGGAATGCGCGTCATCGCGGAAACGGCGGACTGATGAAATGGAAAGAATCGGATTTTAACAGCGGCATCGACGCGATTCGCGCCCTGTTGATTTACGGTCCGGACGCCGGCCAGGTCGACGAATTCTGCGACGGCGCCATCGAAAAATGCGAAATAGAAAAAGACAATCTGTTCGCAATCGATTCAAATGATTTAAAGGAAAAACAGGACGCTTTGTTCGCCGAGGCCTGTTCTCCGTCCATGTTCGGCGGCCGCAAGATGGTCGTCATATCTAACGCGGGCGACGCCGACGCCAAACAAATTGCGGAACTGGTGGAACATCCGTCCCTGGACGCGACCGTGGTTGTGACCGCCGGGGAACTGCGTGCGGGCGGCGGACTGCGTTCCCTGTTCGAAAACGGTGATGGGATTGCGGCGCTGCCGTGCTATACCGATGACGCGCGCACGCTGGCTGCGCTGATTCAAAAGGATTTGTTCGCCGCCGGCATACGTCAGATTACGCCGGACGCCATGGGATACATGACGTCGCATCTGGGCGGCGACCGCGGCATCACACGCAGTTTTCTGGGAAAAATTGCGCTGTATGTCGACGATAAAAAGACGGTCGATTTGGACGATGTGGAAAAATGTCTGCCGGATACAGGCGCGGCCGACGCGGATGAATTTTTGTTTTCGCTGACCGCCGGCCATATTCACCAGACGATGACGGCGCTGGACAGATTGTTTTATGACAATGCCGAGCCGAACATGCTGGTGCGGATGCTGGATTCGCATTTTAAGAAATTGCTGACCGCGGTCGTCGAGGGCCAGATGCCCAGGCTGTTCTGGAAAGTCGCGGACAAATTCAACCAGGCGGTTCGGATTTGGCCGCCGGACGAAATAACAGCCGTGCTGGTCAGGTTGAACGAACTGGAAAAAGATTTCCGCAAAACCGGCATGCCGTCCGAGATATTGCTGCGCGACTTCGCGCTGAAACTGGCGATGCGCGGCGCACGGCTGGCTGTAAAAAAAAGGGGATGACATCATGATGCCGTCGGTGTACGCACCAAAAGATTTTAAACGTTTGCGCGTCGTCGGCGATTTGGTCGCGCGCTGTTTCGACCATATCGGCCCGCATGTCAGGGCCGGCGTGTCGACCGGCGAAATCGACCGGATAGCCGCGGAATTTTTGAAAGCAAATGGAGCACGTTCTTCGGATTTCGGATACCACGGATACCCCAAGCATGTCTGCACCTCCGTGAACGACGTCATCGTTCACGGCATTCCGTCGGACAGCGTCGTGCTGAAAGACGGCGACATCGTCAACGTCGATTTGACCGCCGAGTACAAGGGATTCCACGGCGACGCGTCGCGCATGTTCATGATTGGCAATGTGTCGCCAAATGCGCGCAAGCTGGTCCAGACCTGCCAGGACGCGCTGAACGCGGCGATTGCCGTGTGCGCACCGGGCGTGGCCTTGTCCGAAATCGGCAAGACCATCGAGGCGATTGTCAATCCGCACGGATTTTCGATTTCGCGCGACTTTGTCGGGCACGGCATCGGCAAGGTCATGCACGACGACCCGCAGATTTATCACTTTTATGACAAGCGCTGGGACAAGGTGAAGATGGTTCCCGGCCTGGTGTTCACTATCGAGCCGATGATTAACACCGGCGCGCCCGAATGCAAAATCGATAACGACGGATGGACCGCGCGCACAGTCGACGGCGGATTGTCGGCCCAATGGGAACATACGATTGGCATTACCGAAGACGGCGCCATAATCTTTACTGAAAAAATGGTTTAGGCGCCCGGCTATTAGGGGAGAGAGCGATTTTGTATTCATCAGATTCATCTTTTCGCGTCGGTCATCGAGAAAGGCTGCGTCAGAAATTCATTCAGCGCAAGCTGATGGATTACGAGCTGTTGGAGCTGCTGCTGACCTATGCGATTCCCAGGCGTGACGTCCGGCCGTTGGCGCGCGAATTGCTGAAAACGTTCGGCAGCGTTTACAACGTTCTGGTCGCGCCGATTGAATCCTTGATGCGGGTCGTCGGCATCAAGGAAAACACCGCGGTTCTGGTCAAATCGGTTCAAGAGCTGATTATAACAGGCCACAAGAATTATCTGGACAGCACGCCGATTTTTCATGATTCAAAAAAACTGGCCGAATATTGCCGGCTGACTTTATCCGGCAAACCGGTGGAAGAATTTCATATCCTGTACCTGGACGTCAATTACAGATTGCTGTCGGATGATTTGCACAGCTGCGGCACCGTCGACTGGGCCGCCGTTTACCCCCGAGAGATTGTCAAGCGCGCGCTGGAATTAAACGCCAATTCGATTGTCATGCTGCACAATCATCCGGACGGGAAAACTTCTTTTTCCAAAGATGACATTTTGACCACGGAAAAAATCAAAAAGATATTGGCATCCGTCGGCGTGTCCGTGTACGACCATATGCTGGTGTCGGGCGCAATCGTGCATTCCGCCAGGAATATGTTTTTGCTGAAGGACTGATGGTGAACCGTGAACCGAAAACCGTGAACCGGGCGAGACAAATTTTATCTTTCGGATTACGGATTACCAATTACCAACTTAAAACAGCCCCGACACGTCGCAGACCGTCTTCAGGCGCCGGGCTTCGCCGGCCTTTAATTCATTGTTTTCAAGTTTGTAAATCGTCCGACTGGCCGGGGTTGGCGTCGTCCATGATTCCTGCCACTCGCGGGATATGACGATGACCTGAAAATTCGGCCGGAAAACGAATTTCAATTTTTTCAGCGCGCATTCGGCGCCCTCGACCGTTCTGAAATTCGCCGGCGTGATATTCGCGTAATAGCCGCCCATATCCAATTCAATTTTATAGTCGTAATAGAAATGGTCCGCGCCCGTTTCTGTAAGGGTCCTGGTAATTCTGTCTGGGCGCGAATCTTTATTGATGTCGACGTCAAACGCATCGGCGGCGGCGACGCCTTCGCCGAATTCATCCAGTGGATAGGTCGTCCTGGAAATCGGCGCGCCCAATCCGTCGTTGAATTCGCCGTCCGAATTTGAAACAGCCGGCGTGTCCGAATCTATGTCGCCGGCCCGCGGCCGGTCGCCGGGCCGCGTTATCAAAACCCAGGCCAACACAGCGATAACCGCAATCAGGATAATCAGCAAAATCATCGGTCCGTTCGATTTCTTTTCCATTGTCTGCTTCCTTTTTTATAGTCTGGTTTCAGTTCCGACATTCCATCCTTCGAACGCGCGGATTGTCTGTGAGACCCTTTGCATTTGCACGTCATTCAGCTGCGACAAAGGCGTGTTCAGGGGAATTCCGGTTTTTCGTTCCATCGTGCGCTGATAATTTCCGGTGTTGTTATTATCCGACGGCGGCGCCCATCGGCAAATCGCCGCCCCCAGCGAGCCCGTCGGCACGGACGGGCATTCACGGGGTCTGGCGTTTTGATACTTGGGCGTTTTCAACAGCGACACGATTGCGCGCATTCCGGTATCTTCATCGGGAAACACCAAAAAGCGGCCGTTGCAGGCAATCGCGCCGAACATCAATCCGCCGCCGCATGTTATATTTCCTGGGTTATTATTGCGCCATGCCGTCGAGCCGTTTGTTTTCTTGAACCAGTTTCCGTTGGCGTCCGTGTATATCACTTCTTTGCCGGATACCGCGGCGCCGGACGGGCTCTGATCCAGAGGATACATCCGGTCGCCCCCGATGACGGACACCGGTATGGATTCCGCATCGCCCGCGCCGTACAGCGGCGCGGCGGCATAATGCAATTCGTTCGGCATCCCCAGCGCGTCGCCCGCGCCGGAATCATAGATGTCGAAATCTTCGTACAAATCGTTTTCGTCGCGCGTTTTTAATTTTGAATTCCGCGCGTCCAGAATCTTTTGAACGTCACCGACCGACACTTGGATGACCTTGCATCCGCGCGCGAAAACATCGCCCCCCCAGATAAGTCCAATGGCGGGCTTGACGGCCGCCAGAATGCCAAAGATAAGCGTCAGGTTTCGCAGATTCGTCAGCAGGCCGTCGATTTTCGAACCGCGGATGTACGCTATCGCCCATCCGAACAGCAACAGTCCCGCGATAAAAGTGACCGCAACCCAGGCGTAATCCAAAAAGGTTTCGAAACTGCGTAGGATGCAGCTGGGGTCTTCCATATAAATATGGACGCCGTCGCTGTTCACGGCCGTAAAGCCGGCGTTTTTCAGTAATCTAAGATAATCCAAAGGTTGAGTCAACGTCCACCCGCCAAAAGCCGTCTACTTTTTAGAAGCCCCCGCGGTAAAAAATCCAGGTATTGAAAATTCATCGTCATTCGCGGCAATTCCCGCCCATCCGAACAAGTCGCCCATTAAACCTGATTCTTCGCGCTTTGCCTTTTTAAAAGGTAGAATGTTTTTTAATTTTCCGATTTTACCCACTGGCGCGGCGGCGGGGGTCGTCGCAATCTCGTCCTGCTTGGTCGCGAATTCCGCCGCCAGCTGTTCCAGCGTCGCGTCAGTATCGGATTCAGGTTCGTCCGAAACGTCATCACCGACGTCCGGAACCGCGGCCGGGGCGTCTGAATCCTCGTTCAAATCCTCACGCAATGGGGCCATTTTTTCCAACAGCTGTTCCAGTGTTTTTTCCAACAGAGTTTCCGGCTCGTCGTCGGTTGCGATGTCTTCGACGGCGACGGTCTGACTCGTCGTGATTTCCTGTTCATCAGATTTTTGTATCGTTACCTTTTCTACCGAGACGCTTTCGATTCGGATGGCATTTGGGGTCGGTTCTGTGGTGGCAGTTTCGGGTGCGTCTTGTTTCAAAACAGGGTCGGCTTTACCGGACAGAATTGATAAAATCGGAATTACTTTTTCCGCCGCGTCCGGCGCCTGCTGCGCGACAGGTGTTTCCGCCGGCGCAGTTTCGGCTTTATTTTTCGGCTTGCGGCCGCGCTTTGGTTTTTCGGCGGCCACGTCGAGTTTAATTTCAATATCCGGGAATTCCGGGGCCTCGGCGATTATTTCCGGCGCCGGGACGAATTCCAAGGCTTGGGCGGTTTTTACAGGTTTGTCCGCGGATAATCCGGTGGTGTCCACGTCGTCGACCGGCACGCCGAACAAAACGGTGTCCCGCGCCAGGCCCAATGCATTGCGCATTTCTTCAAAAGCATCGCGAATATCCGCGGTATCGAAAATTTCACTGCCGGAAATATAGACGATTTTAGTTTTCATAAAGCCATTCTCCCTGATGCGCCGGATTCATTATATCACATTTTGGTGTTGAACGTATACAAAAAATATCCTATCATGCAAACCGTGAGTGATATAAAACAGCAAATCTTTAAAGAATTGTCCAGCTTGGAAGAAACCGTGGCGAAGTTGCGCTCGGTGGCGGCCAACGCTGGAAAACAAACGGATTTGGAAGTCGCTATTTTAACCGAGCAGGTCAAAACTCTGCGCGAAAAGAATTCGGCGGCCAGCGATTTGATTGGCAAATCCATATCCATCCTGAATGCTTTGAAAGCCGGCGGGGCATAAACGATGAGCGTTGTATCCATACCGATTGTAAATAAAAATTATCCCATGGGATGCGAAGACGGCCAGGAATCCCGCCTGATTGAATTGGGCAAAATGGTGGATGCGCGGGCCCGCGAGATTTTGGACAAGATTGGTCCTTTGCCGGAAAATTCGCTGTTGGCGACATTGTGCATCGTTTTGGCCGACGAAGTCAATTCCCGTTGCCGCGCGCCGGCCGCAGACCCGGATTTGGAAGAGATTTTGGCCCGTATTCGCGCGATAAAAAACAAGATAAATTAAAAGCCTGGCTGACAAAACATCTCAACCATCTTTTGGCGTCTTCTTATTATTTCTTTTATATTGTATTCGAATTTCCGCGGCTTGACTTTTTCCAAAATTTACATACAATAGGTGACGTATCAATTTCCAAAGTGATTTACCGTGAAAATATAGCAACTGTGTTTTGCATGGTCTATTGCTGTGGTTTCGACCGCTGGATATGCAGTGTTTTGCGACCAAGGACTTTAATTGTTCAGCAAATAAAAAAACGAACAAAAAACTAAAAAAAGGAGAACAAATGAAAAAATTAACCGTTCTAGCCGTGCTTTGCGCCCTTTGCGCGTGCGCAGAAAATAAAAAATTAAATAGCTATGAAGATAAGAAATGGGAAAGCTATACCTGTAGCGGGGAAGAGGGTCCGCCACATACGGTAAAGGCGAGTTTCTTTGAAGGCGGGCTGGACATTGACATTAACGACGGCGCGGAAAAAATGCAGCTTTTTGTAACAAATGCGAATTTTCATTCCGGAGTACTGTATTACGCGAACGGCATCGAGTTCTGGACAGACGGTAAACGCGCCGAGATGACGTTTTATGGCGCCGGCGGCGATGACTGCGTCAAAGATTAAGTCGCGTCAAAATTCATATTTGTCGTATTACGGCGTTGCGCATTGCACGCGGCGCCGGTTTGTTTTGAACTTAGGCATATGAAAACCGGCATAAAGCCGGTTTGTATTTATGGTGGAGCCAATCAGACTCGAACTGACGACCCCCTGCTTGCAAAGCAGGTGCTCTACCAACTGAGCTATGACCCCAAAACTTTTCATCTGGTACCAACCCACTGCACTGCAAAGCAACTGAGCCTCTACCAACCGAGCTATGACCCCAAAACTTTCCTCAGAACTATTTTCAAACCACAACAGCCACGGTGCTGAATCTAACATACAAACTCCCAATTTGCAAGGGTAAAAAATTAAAAAACTTGATTTTTGAAAAATATATTATAGACTCATTCGGAAAAGAAGTGGGTGTTATATGCTTCAAGTTCGTGATTTAAATAAATCCTTTGATGGGAACATAATATTAAAAAATCTGAATTTCTCGATTTTGGACATGGACAAAGTCGCAGTCGTGGGTTTGAATGGTGCTGGAAAATCAACCTTGTTCAGAATTGTACTGAATCAGATTTCCGCGGATTCTGGTGATTTTTTTATAGGGAAAAGCCCGCGCATCGGATGGATGCCGCAAACCGTCGACGAACTTGATTTGCCGAATAATGTCAATGTGCGCGACTTTTTGCGCTCCGGCCGGCCATTGGTGGAAATAGAAGCTGGGATTGCAGAAGTTTATTCCGATATGGCGGCCGGCAACAACTCTCCTGAATTATTGGAAAGGCTTGGGAAATTACAATCCGATTTCGAATATTGGGACGGTTATTCGGCAGATGCCGAACTGGATACGATGATTGCCCAAATGAATGTAGATTTGGAAAACCTTAATAAAAACTTAGGGGAACTGTCAGGCGGTCAGAAATCAAAAATTTCGTTTATTCGGTCTTTGTATTCGCGGCCGGATATTTTATTGCTGGATGAACCTACAAACCATCTTGACGCAGCCAGCCGGGACTGGATGATTGAATACCTGGGCGCGATGAGCGCCAACGTGATATTCATATCGCATGACGAGGATTTTATCCGAAAAATCGCCAGAAAAACCTTGTATATCGATGCAATGACGCATGGTGCTACACTGTATAATTTCGGTTATGACAGGTTTTTGCGCACTTTGGCGGAAACAAACATCAGCCTTGAAAAGCAGCTTCAAAATCAAATGCGCGAAATAAACAGGATTCAGCACTTTGTGGATTCCATGAAAGGAAAATCCGGCAAAAGAAAACGCCAGGCGCAGAGCCGCGAAAAAGCGCTGGAAAAAATGAAGGAAAACTTGGTTGCGCCGCGACGGGAGAAAAAAGATATTGATATAAAATTAAAGCCCAACCGCGAAGGCGACGCCAATCCGGTAACGGCCGAAAATTTATATTTTTCCTATACGCCTGAAAAAAAGGTTATCAAGAATCTTAGTTTTTCATTAAACCGCGGGGAAAAATTTATAGTCATTGGCGAAAATGGCGTCGGAAAGTCCACTTTATTAAAACTGATTTACAACGTTTTACGCCCCCAGGCCGGGAATTTAAAAATCGGCCCAAAAACAGACTTGGGATATTACGCGCAGGAATATGAAACGCTGGACAAAGATATAAGCGTTTTGGAAAATGCGTCCAAATCGTCAAACATGTCATCGACAAAAATACGCGCGCTGCTGGGAAGGTTTAATTTTAACGGGGACAAAGTGAAACAGAGTGCCGCGACATTGTCGCCCGGCGAGCGCAGTCGCCTGGAATTGGCGAAACTGTGCATGTCCGGCGCAAACACGCTGCTGTTGGACGAACCGACAAATCATCTTGATGTCGCGACCAGAAAATCCATTGCGGAAAGTTTTCATGAATACGGCGTGACGCTTGTCATCGTCAGCCATGATGTGGATTTTCTAAAAACCCTCGGCGTGGAAAGAATGCTTATGCTGCCAAGCGGCCGCGTAAAGTTCTTTGATGAAAACATTGTCAGAAAATATATGGAATTGGAAAAGCAAAAAGGGCAATCTTCTTGACAGAATTCCGTACATGCTCTATCTTTCCATTGTAATTCTGAAATCGAAAAGGATTGTTATGCTCAGCCTCGTTATGTTCGTTTCTTTGTGGATATGCACCGCCAAAGACATGCGAATTTCCAAGTATATGACGTGGGGATTCCTGCTTTTCTTGGCCGCGACGGCCGCGATACATGTCGATTTTCTGTACTTGCTGCCGCTGGCGGCGATATACGCGGGCCTTGGGATTTACGGATTATACATCAAATGGCCCGAATATCACGGCGACAGGAAACGCCATTTTAAAAAGAAATGGCTGAAACATCCGGCCGAAGTCGTCGCCTATCATTCGTTTTCCAGTATTCTCAGATTATTGCCTCTGCCGGTTCTTTCTTGGATGGGCGGAAAATTGCTGGAACTGGTCGGGCCGCACACGCGCCGGCAAAAGCTGATTCAGCGGAATCTGGCGATGATTATGCCGGAAAATAACAACCCGGAATTTATTCGAAAAAATTGGAACAACTGGGGGCGCGTTTTTGCCGAAGGGCTGAAATTCCGCACGTACAAGAAGCATATGGACCGGTACGTCACCATGAAGAACAGGGATTTTATCGACCGGCACGCGCAATTTCTGTTGGCGATGCCGCATTTCGGCTATATGGGGATGATGTCTTTGATGTTCGTCGGGGCCGGAAAAAAGTTGGGCGTGACTTATAAATTTCCCAGCAATCCGCTGACTAACCGCATGATTCTTGAAAATTATGGACTTGGCAACGTTGACGAGGCTTACTTTATCCCCGTCGGCAACGCGATGCCTTTGATGCGCGCGCTGAAGGCCGGCGACATCGTGAACATAAATTCCGACCAGCGTCCGAAAATCGGCGAAGATTTGGATTTTATGGGACACGTCGCCCGGACGTCGATTGGCTTGGCTGAGCTGGCCTGCCGCTTCAACCTGCCGGTGCTGGTCGGGCATATAACGCGGACCGGCGGCGCGCATCACCAGATAGTTTTCGACGAATTCATCCACATGCCCGACACAGGCGATAAAAACCGGGACGCTGTCGCCGGCATGCAGATGGTCAACGACGCGATGGGTCGCGCGATAATGCAAAATCCATCGGAATATCTGTGGGCGCACAGACGCTGGGGCTAGGTTCAGGACTGATGTTTTGCGCTGGACAGTTCCCTTTCGGGCCTGTATAATCGGCGTATGACTAAAAAAATCTCAAAAATTAAATCTTTTATCAAGGGCGATGCTGACAATGCCGGCATCAAGTGGTCTCTGTACGGCCGTGTTTGGCGCGAAATCGGAAAACCGCAGTGGAAATGGCTGCTGGCCGGTGTTATATTTACCATTATCGCCGCCAGTGCCGAGGGCTTTGCCATAACCATCGTCAAGCAGGTCGTCGACACGGCATTTTTCGACAAGGACATCCAATCCATATACTTCTTCGCATTGCAGATTATCGCGACATTCGGCGGCAAGGGGATATTCACCTATGCCAAGGCGCTGACCATGGCCAAGGCCGGTCTGCTGGCGCATGCCAGACTGCAGAACCGCGTCTATTCCCATATGGTTAAAATGAATATTTCGAAATTCTATGGCGACGGCATCGGCAAGAATTTGAACTATTTCACGGTCCAGGCCAGCGCCGTCAAAAGCCTGGTTACCGACACGATTATAAAATTGGTCCAGAACGTCGCGACGCTGCTGATTTCATTGGCGATTATGGTCTGGTACGCGCCGCAGATGTGCGCGCTGCTGCTGTTTCTGGTTCCGGCGATTATGCTGCCGATGGTTTTGATTATGCGCCGCAAGCGCCGCCTGTCGCGCGAATCGTTCGACATCGCGAACAATGTCACCCAGCAATTGAACCAGACGCTGCACGGCATCAAGACCATCCAGGCTTTCGCGGCCGAAGATACAGAGACAAGCCGCTTTAACAACGTCGTGGACAGGTCCGTTTCCAATTCGTACAAGAATACTCAGGCCGGCGCGCTGCAATCTCCGCTGTTGGAAATGATGATTTCCGTCGGCTTGGCGGCGGCGATTATTTTCGGCGGGCACTTTATTGTCAGCGGCGCGATAACCGTCGGCGATTTGGTCGCATTTCTGCTGGCGCTGTCCGCGGCGTACGCGCCGGCCAAAAGCATTACCGGCACCGGCAACACCGTCCAGCACGGCCTGTTGGCGGCCGAAATCCTGTTCGGCTTTTTAGACAGCAAGCCTGACATCACAGACGCCCCGGGCGCCAGGGAATTGAAATCAGGCAAAATGTCCGTTGCTTTTGAAAAGGTGTCTTTCGAATATAACGCTGGCGAGCCAGTGCTGAAAGACGTCATACTGGACGTCCCGGCGGGCAATGTATGCGCACTGGTCGGCCCGTCCGGCGGCGGCAAGACGACGATGTTCAACCTGCTGGAAAGATTCTATGAACCGCAGCATGGCAGAATCAAAATCAACGGCGCCGACATCAGAAAATACACGCTGAAATCGCTGCGCCGGAATATGGCCGAGGTTTCACAAGACGTCTTTCTGTTCAACGGTACGATTGCCGATAATATCAAATACGGTGCGCCGAATGCAACCCGCGACCAGGTCGAGGCCGCGGCGCGCGCGGCGAACGCGCATGACTTTATCATGGGATTTCCGAAAAAATACAACAACAGCGTGGGCGAGCGCGGCGCGTTGCTGTCGGGCGGGCAAAAGCAGCGAATTGCCATCGCGCGCGCGATTTTAAAGGATGCGCCGATACTGTTGCTGGACGAAGCGACGTCGGCGCTGGATACGCAAAGCGAGAAACTGATTCAATCCGCCCTGCATGGTTTGATGAAGGGCCGCACGACATTCGTCATCGCGCACAGGCTGTCCACCATATTGGATTCGGATATCATCTGCGTCGTCAAGGACGGCCGGATTATCGAACGGGGCACAGACAGCGAATTGGTCGCGCTGGGCGGCGAATATAAAAAGCTGCGCGATATTCAGTTCACGGAAAGGAAAAAGAAATAACGGGAGAATAGGGAGAGAGGCAAAATAAAAGAAGGACCAGCATGCCGATAGAACATTTAGAGAAAACCAGAGGGAATCCGAACCCCGACAGTACGCGTTACAGCAAAAAGACACTCCAAGCCGCGACGGCGGAATACCCCATACGGATACAGAAAAGCACGAACCTAAAAAACGGGTGCGTGATTTTCTCGGCATCGTTCGTAAAGAACGGGAAAAAGATTCGTTTGTTCCGGTCCTATAGCGCGATTGACACGGTCGCGCGAATCGGAAAATCATTTGTAATCCTGCGCAAGAAAAATGCCGCCGAAAAACCCTCTTTGATTCTGGTGAATATAAGCAACGGCGACGTCCCGTTCAGGAATGGCGCGGCGCGGATTGATTATGACTTTAACTTGAACCGGCTTTATGTCGCGCCCTTTGATATAATTGCTCGGGAAATAAAAAGTTATGTTTCCGTTTTGGATTTGTCCGGGAAAAAAGAAATTGTAAAAACCAGCCCGGATTCGCGTCCCGAAAAATTAAAAACATGGTGTGCCGACCAGAAACTGGCAGCGGCCATTGAAAACAGCGTGGCGCCGATTGCGCCGGTCGGGGCGGAAATCGTCGCAGAGGTTCGATCGGAAAAAGATTCGGAAAAAAGTGCAGCTGTCGCGCTTGGCGCGGAAATCATGGCCATTTTCGAAAAAGATTTTTCAGAACTTCTGACCCAAATCGCCCAGGCCGCGTCGCCCTTTATGGAAAAAATCATTGACGCGATTGCGGACAGGGTCGCCGCGAAAATCGCGATTCCTGCCAATAATAATGCCGCGGTATTGGAACCGTCCGCGACAAATGAAACGCCGCAAACGGAAAAGATTCCGCCACAGCAAAAGCAGCGTCGGGAATCCAAATTTTACGTCGCTGATTTATCGCGGTTGAGCATCAAACAGCTGCGGGCAAAGCTTTATATCATGCGACATAAAGTTTTTAACTTTCATTTGCATAATACTAACAAATGTTCAGATTTGCACAATCCGTTTTGGATAGGTGGGGTTGATTTCAAAAAGTTTCTTGGCGAAGTAAAAAAGATGAATTACGACTTCCCTGTAACGATTGAAATGAATCCTGTAAAAGCACTGGGACCAAAAACTTTGCCTAAATCACTGCAAAATGTAAAAGGTTGGGCGGAAAATGTGAATAACGGGAATATAGAAAAAGCGTTAAAAGCAACCATAAAAATGTTTAAAAAATACAGCGCATAAATTTTAAAAGCTACATATTCACTACATAGAAATCGCGCATAAAATAAACCATCCGCAGGTCCAATAAGCCTGCGGGTTTTTATTTTCGACACGAACTATTTTTTATTCCACAACCAGATTCTTGCCCTTGACATCGACGCCGACAGTGGTGCCGTCGGTCACCGCGCCGGATAAAACAAGGTCCGCGATTTTATCCTCGACCTCGGCTGTAATCAGGCGGCGCAGCGGACGCGCCCCGAACACCGGGTCGAATCCGCGCCCGCCCAGCCAATCGATTGCCTTGTCCGATATGCGCAGCGCGATGCGGCGTTGCGCCAAACGCTGTTCCAAACCGCGCAATTGGATTTTAACGATGCCGCCCATGACATCTTTGCCCAGCTGGTTGAAAAACACGATTTCATCAATGCGGTTGATGAATTCCGGGCGAAAGTGTTTTCGGACCGCGTCCATGCCCTGCAGGTTGCTGGTCATGATGATGATTGTGTTCGCAAAGTTGACGACGCGACCTTGGCCGTCGGTCAGGCGGCCGTCGTCCAATATCTGCAGAAAAACGTTGAACACATCCGGATGCGCCTTTTCGATTTCGTCGAACAGCAATACCTGGTAAGGCCGGCGTCGGACGCTTTCGGTCAACGCGCCGCCTTGTTCGTATCCGACGTATCCCGGCGGACTGCCAATCAGGCGCGAAACGGAATGCGACTCCATATACTCTGACATGTCGATTCGCGTCATCGCCGCGTCGTCGTTGAACAGATAATCCGCCAAAGCCTTGACGACTTCGGTTTTTCCAACGCCGGTCGGCCCCAGGAACATAAACGAACCGGACGGCCGCCGCGGGTCGGACAATCCCGCGCGCGACCGGCGGATGGCGCGGGCGACAACCGACAAAGCCTGGTCCTGGCCCACGACGCGTTTGCGCAATTCGTCTTCGATGTTCAGCAGTTTGGATTGCTCTTCGGTGGTCAGCCGGTCCGCCGGAACGCCGGTCCATTTGCTGACGACCGCCGCGATATGTTCGGGCAGAACGGTTTTGTACTCTTTTGATTCGCTGTTCAGCTTTTTTATATCTTCTTCCAGCTGCGGAATTTTACCGTATTGCAGGGCGGACGCTTTTTCATAATCGCCGTTGCGCATGGCGGCCGCAACCTCGGCCTTGGCGGCGTCCAGCGCGGCCATCGCGTCGGACAGCATCCGCATCTTTGTTTGCTCGGCTTGCCATACATCTGTTTGCGCTTTGGACGAGGCTTCGGTTTCGGCAATCAGGCCCTCTAAATCCTTCAGACGTTTTTTGGATTCTTCATCCTTTTCTTTTTTCAGCGCGGTGCGTTCGATTTTTAGCTGCATCAAATATCTGTCCGTTTCGTCCAGCTTGTCGGGCTTGGACGCGATTTCGATACGCACGCGGGCGGCTGCCTCGTCCATCAAATCAATCGCCTTGTCCGGCAGGAACCTGTCCGTAATATATCTGTCCGACAGCCGCACAGCCGCCACCAGCGCGGCATCCGCGATACGGACGCCATGATGGCCCTCGTACTTTTCCTTTAATCCGCGCAGAATGGAAATGCTGTCTTCAACGGTGGGCTCGTCAATATAGACCGGCTGGAAACGCCGCGCCAGCGCCGGGTCTTTTTCGATGTATTGCCGGTATTCGTCCAAGGTCGTCGCACCCAGGCAGTGCAATTCGCCGCGCGCCAACATCGGTTTCAGCAAGTTGCCCGCGTCCATGGAACCCTCGCCCTTGCCAGCACCCACCATCGTGTGCAGTTCGTCGATAAACAGGATTATTTCGCCGTTCGAATCTTTGACCGCCTTCAGGATGGCCTTCAACCGGCCTTCGAATTGTCCGCGGAACATCGCGCCCGCCATCAGCGCGCCCATATCCAGCGACAGCAGTTTCCGGCGCAGCAGGTTTTCCGGCACATCGCCGGATATGATGCGGTTGGTCAGCCCTTCGACGATAGCGGTCTTACCCACGCCCGGATTGCCGATTAAAACGGGATTGTTTTTGGTGCGCCTGGACAGCACCTGGATGGTGCGGCGTATTTCTTCCTCGCGGCCGATGACCGGGTCCAGCTTGCCGTCGGCCGCCAGTTTGGTAAAATCCGTAGTGTACTTTTCGACCGCCTGCTGGGGCGTTTCCTGCAATTCGTCTGGATTCATTTCGGTGCTCCTTGTAATCTTTGTCCTTTATGTAGTTATAACTTTCGCAAATTCAAGCTTGACTTCCGGCGTTTTTTATTATAGATTAAGGCCCAGTTATTAAAGGATTATAATATGCCACGCGTATGTAAAGTTACAGGAAAGAAAACTCAGGTCGGAATGAATGTATCCCACTCGCACCGACGTACAAAGCGCACTTTTCTGCCTAATTTGCAAGCATTAAAGTTCCGCAGCGATATTTTGGGACGCGATTTTTCATTGCGTGTTTCGACGGCCGGCCTGCGCACATTGACCAAGCACGGCGGTTTGGACGCATATGTGATGTCCAAGCCCGTTTCCCGTTTGACCGAAGATATGGCCGCCGTTAAAAAGGCGATTGAAAAGAAAATCGGCAAACCGGCCGCGCCCGAAAAAAAGCCCGCGCACAAACCGCTGCGCAGCGCCCGTCTGGTCAAGAAAGTGGAATCAAAAAAGTTATAACTTATCCATTATAACTTATAACTGAGAATTGGCCTTGTGGTGGTATACGAGTTAAGTTTCGCAGAACTGTTATGTGAAGCGAAACGGAGATTTGCAACGCAAATCGTACGAGTGGTGAGCGAAGCGAACAATTGGTAGACGCGCGGATACCAATGGAGCCACAAGAAAATCGCGCAAATTTGTCAGTCATGGCCTTGTGGCGGAATTGGTAGACGCGCTTGACTCAAAATCAAGTTCTGCAAGGAGTGTCGGTTCGATTCCGACCAAGGCCACCATCCTTCGCCCTTCGGGCTACGGATGGCAAGCCACCAAGTAAGTTAATACAAGCATTCGAAAAGGGGGTGAGTAAACCCATGGTAAAAGTTCTTGTACGCGACAATAATGTCGAACAGGCGTTGCGCGTTGCCAAACGCAAGTCCCAGAAAGAGGGACTATATCGCGAAATGAAAGAGCGTCAGCGTTATGAAAAACCAACGACCAAACGCAAACGTTTAAAAGAAGAATCCGTTCGCAATGAAAAGAAGCGCCAGTCCAAGCAGCGAATGGTCTTCGGCTTCTGAAAAATTAATGATAATGCCGCATTTTCGCGGCATTTCATTTTGGTCGTGTACGTCTTTGTACACTCCCGTCATGAAATACCGCAAACCTGCGACATTCTGATTAATTTTTGGAAAGCAATGCTCGCGAATCACGAGTCACGAATTACGAATCACGTAAAAACCGCCCAACGGGCGGTTTTTTACCTGGAATCCCTGACATGTGAAACAAAGTCCTGTATCTCGTCAACACGCTGGGTGTATAAATTTTTATCATCGCCTAAAATGTCTGTCTGGCCATCCACAACAAGAACGGGCACGCCTTTGGAATCCAAATAATCCATTGCCTGGGCGGTAACAGTGTTCGCCAGCTTTATTCTGTGACGCAGCACTTCTTCAACATCATCGGCGCGAACCGGAATGCCTTTGCGATTTGCCGTGGCGATACGGTTCTTCATTCGCGCGACAGCTGTTTCTTCCTTGGTGTCTATGAATATGGCCATGGGTCGGACTTCATAGCCGTGCCGCTTGCGCAGGGATTTAATACGTTTATGGTATTCCCGGGCCTGGGCGAGGGTGCGCGGATAGCCGT
This sequence comes from Rickettsiales bacterium, assembly GCA_031266915.1. GTDB lineage: Bacteria > Pseudomonadota > Alphaproteobacteria > Rs-D84 > Rs-D84 > JAIRLB01. The sequence goes on from JAISAB010000026.1 coordinate 21,971, forward strand.
CGAACAGCGTGTTTTGCGCCAATGAATATCTGTTCACGATATGGGTCGCGTAATGGTCTGGCAACAGATTGCCGGCCCAGACGTCCGGGGCGATGATTTGGCCCAGCATGGTTGCGGAGTAGATTTCCTTGCGAAATTCGGCGCCCATTTCGATAATTTGCAAATCGTTGTTGGAAAAGCCGTTGATGATTTTTGAATGCTCGCCCTTGCCGGAACAAGGAATTCCAAAGAGAGCGTAGTGTTCGACATATTTCATTGCGGTCAAGCCTTTTTTGTTTCTCTCATGATCCGCATATTAGTACAAGTTTGAAATAAGGCAAGAAATATTTGCAAAATAATATATAACAATTAAGAATTAAAAAATAAGAATTAAGAATATTATTCCAGAGTGTGTCATTGCGAGCACAGCGAAGCAATCCAGTGATAAATATAACTATGATGGAGAATTTTGGGGGCAAAGTATTTTTGTCTTGGAGAGAGAAAAATAATCACATACCCCCAAAATTAAACCGCCTTTGTATATGAAAAGGCGGCAGGAGGATAAGAACTACATAAGTAAAATAGCCCGCTTATTCGTGTATTCGCGGCCACCTGCCATAACAGGAGGCGTGTTTACGTAACACTGCTTGACGTACTTATACAGGGTTCTTATTCCCTGCCGCCGGAATCTCAGCGGCCAAGCTATTATAACAGGATTAGGATTATTTTCAACAAATAAATTTGGCAATTATCATTTAAAATCATCGCTTGCAAAAATCGTATTTACAATGTACAATAGCCACTGTCGCGGAGCGTTTCCGCGATGAGGTATGATAACCTGCACCTGTGGATTCCAGCAATGGCTGGAGGCCGCCGAATATATTGAATAAGACGGGCAATTCACAGGATTGTTATCATCCTCCGGCCGCTTTTTTATAAAGGCGGTTTTTTGCTTCCATATTGGGAGTATGGAAGTGGATAGCGTGCATGCGGGGGGCCCAATCAACCCCCCGTTCTTTTTTTAAAATATGCCTTGCGATTTCCCATGAAATATTCTACTTTTGGGCCTGAGAAACCAAGAAAGACCGCGTGAATCCAAGATTCCGCGGCCATGTTGTGCTAAAGTGGAAATTATGGCGAAAACGAACGAAATTATTGAAAATATAGATACCCAGCAGTTATCGGATGCTTTGTCGGAACGCTATTTGTCGTACGCGGTCAGCACTATCGTGTCGCGCGCGCTGCCCGACGTGCGCGACGGGCTGAAGCCTGTGCACCGCCGCATCCTGTATTCCATGCTGCGCAACAGGCTGACGCCGGCGGCCCCGTTTCGCAAGTGCGCCAAGGTGGTCGGCGACGTTCTGGGTTCTTATCATCCGCACGGCGATTCGTCCGTCTATGACGCGCTGGTGCGTCTGGCCCAGGACTTTTCCGTGCGCTATCCGCTGATTGACGGCCAAGGCAATTTCGGCAATATCGACGGCGATTCCCAGGCTGCGTATCGATATACCGAATCCAAAATGTGCGACGCTGCAATGTTGATTATGGAGGGCCTGGACGAAGACAGCGTCGACATGATGCCGAACTTCGACGGCACTACGACCGAGCCGACCGTCATGCCGGGCGCGTTTCCGAACCTGTTGGCCAACGGCGGCATGGGCATCGCGGTGGGCATGGCGACCAACATTCCGACGCACAACGTGTCCGAGATTTGCGATGCGCTGAATCTGGTCCTGGACAAGCCCGATAGCACAACGGCCCAGATTATGAAAAAGCTGGTCGGGCCGGACTTTCCGACCGGCGGCACGCTAATCGACGATTTCGGCACCATCGTCAAAAATTACGAAACGGGCAGGGGCGCCTTTCGCATTCGCGCAAAGTGGGAAACGGAAAAGCTGGACCGCGGCGCCGAGCAGGTCGTCATCACCGAAATTCCCTATGGAATCGTTAAATCCCGCTTGGTTGAACAGATCGCGGGCTTAGTTGATTCGAAAAAACTGCCTCTGGTCGACGACATTGTCGACGAATCCACGACGGACATCCGAATTGTAATCATCCCGAAAAACCGCAATGTGCCGGCCGACAAATTAATGGCGCATTTGTTCGCGATGACGGACTTGGAATCCAGGTTCAACATGAACATGAATGTCGTGGATTCGAACGGCGTGCCACGCGTTATGAAAATCGGCGACATACTGAACGAATTCATCGCGCACCAAAGAATCGTTTTGCGCCGCCGGACCGAGTGGCGCCTGACAAACATCGCGCGCCGATTGGAAATCTTGGGCGGATTGCTGGTCGTGTATCTGAATCTGGACCGCGTCATCGAAATCATTCGCACCGAAGACGACGCCAAGGCCGTCTTGATGGAAGAATTCAAATTGACTGAATTGCAGGTCGAGGCCGTACTGAACACCCGCCTGCGTTCTTTGCGCAAGCTGGAAGAAATGGAAATCCGGCGCGAGGATAAAGACCTGCGCGCGGAACAGAAAAAGCTGCGGGGCTTGCTGGCCAGCGAAGACGCCCAGCGCGACCAGCTGAAGGCCTGGTTCGCTGATATAAAAAAGCATTATGACAAAAAGACCGCACTTGGCCGCCGCCGCACCATTTGGGCCGAGCAGACCGAAGAAATCGTCGTGAATGCCGACGAATTTATCGAAAAGGAACCGCTGACAATCATCCTGTCGGCCATGGGTTGGATTCGCGCCGCCAAGGGCCATTTGGATTTGACTGCGATGGATTTGAAATTTAAAGAGGGCGACGAGCTGCAGACCGCTTTTCACGCCCAGTCCACGGATAAAATCAATCTGTTCGGCAGCCATGGCAAGATGTTCACGCTGGCCGCCAATGATTTGCCGTCGGCGCGCGGATTCGGCGAATCCGTCCGCATGATGGCCGACATCGCCGCCGATGAAGAAATTATCCTCGCGTTCGTGTACGACCCGTCGACCAAATATTTGCTGGTGGCGAAACACGGAACCGGGTTTGTCGTGTCCGGCGAAAACTGTTTGGCCCAGACGAAAACCGGCAAGCAGGTCATGAACACCGACGCCAAAAACCGCGCGGCGCTGTGCGTCGATGTGACCGGCGAATTTGTCGCGCTGTCGGGCAGCAACGACAAACTGCTGATATTTTCCGCGGCCGAGATTCCGGAAATGACGCGCGGCAAGGGCGTCATTCTGCAGAAATATAATGCCGAGCGCACTTATACCATCGACGCGATGTTTTTTGACGGCGCGGACGGATTCGGCTGGACGACTGGTCGCGGTACGACCAAGCTGGACGACTGGTCGCCGTGGGTCGGCAAGCGCGCGTCCCAGGGCCGCACCATACCGGTCGGATTTCCCCGCAACGGAAAGTTTGGAAAATAAAAATTGATTTCTATGGACGTCTGCTTGTTTTGAATACCGGTCATGTACAAGATGTACACTCCCTTTATTCAAAACGTCGCATTCGCCGCATATAAATCAATTTTTTGAAAGTGAATTCCCCTTTCCATAAGGGGAATTAAAGCAAAGTTTTACATTATGGTAAATTTGGAGAAATAAATCATGATACGCCAAGAAAGCGGGTCCAGCAGAGCAGGCCGCATGTTGAATATTTTTATAAACATTGTCGCCGGTTTTGTTCCGGGCTGCGCGCGCCGCGCGAAATTCAGGCAAAAAATGGAACTTGGAATTATAAGATGTTTTTACGCGCTGAAAAAAATGCAATGCAGAAACCTGGGTGAAAAATATGAATTCATCTATTCTCTGGGCGAGGCGTGTTTTATCGCGCACACCATAAAATATCTGGGGCTGCGCAAATGCAGCGGGCCGTTCGACTGGATATTCGGCGGGACTTTCAAATCCAGAACGGATGTTTTCCTGGACGATTTCCGCAGATGGTTCGACAAGGAAGACCTGAAGCCGCGCTTTGAATACAGCAAGTGGCCCGGCAATGAAGCGTATGAAAATATTTATACAGGATTGTTTCTGAACCATGATTTTCGCGAAGGATATGATTTCGATGCGGAATACACGCTGCTTCGCGAGAAATACGACAGACGCACCGCGCGCATGTTGGAAAATATGAAAAAATCAAAACGCGTCCTGCTGTGTTATTTCGAATGCCAGCCGACAGAAGACTATCCGGGTTACCGCGGCGCGGATGACGCGGCCATAAATGATTTTCTGGCGCGCGCGAATAAAAAATACGGCGGCAAAATCGATTTGCTGTATCTGCGGCATGATTCGGAAATGCCGGTCGACCATTACGAAATAAAACAAGAAAACGCCCATTTGTATCTGGCGAGATACCGCGCCGTTCCGCTGGGCGCAGCTGACCCGGATAAAATCAAATGCATGTATATGTTCGACATGATTTTTAAAATATTGAAGTTCACGTGCAAAGATTCGAAATAAAAACGCGTCGATGCCGCGTTTTTTATTTCTGATTTATAATCAAAAGGTCAAGATGCGCTGCATCCGGCAGAGATGTCAACGGTTCCGGTTGCGTCATAATAGGTGCCCACCGGTAATTGGCATGTTCCAAGGGTTTCGTTGCTTCCGGCTGTATTCGTCCCGCGCGCTTTTATCGTTTTGGCGCTGTTTGTGAAAATGTCGCTCGATTCAGGACATTGGGTGCAACTGGTACCGGTGCCATAGTATCCTGATTTGCAACGATAGCGCACAGAACGGCCCGAACACGTGCCGCTTTTGTTGCTGCACGAGGCACCGCTGCAAGTGCCGCCATATGTTTCGGATTGGTAATTTTGTCCGGATACGTCGGAATATCCAGTAGAGCCTGCGCATGCTGTGCATGAAAATCCACCGACCCAGTAATTGTCGCAACAAATCAATGTTGTGCCCCCACTACCACTTGAACTGCAGCTGCCGTATGTCTTCAATGTATCGCCGTTGTTCGCATACTCTTTCAGTACATTATTCCCTTTGCAATCGTCGTTTGTTATACTGCCGCAACTAACGCACCTGTCGATGCTGCAGCTGCCTGAACTGTAGCTGCCCAATCGAACACTGCCGTTTGTATCAAAGAAATATCCACTAAACTCCTGACTGAAACACTGGTTTGAAATCAACAACAGCGCTGATATAATTATAATTTTTTTCATTTCCACCCCCTTTTTTTTGACAAAGCAAAACCGCCAAAGATTGGCGGTCGGGGAGTTCAAAAAATCATAGAAAAGAATGACCCCGCTGGTCTTCGACCCGTCAGCGCAAGCGCAGCCGAGACTGTTTTATAACCAACGGCCCCCCGACCATGCGGGGTTTCTGATAAAATAAAAGACGCATTCCGCGCCATGTTTTATCAAGCGGATACAACGTTTTTTATCACGTCGCTTTTCTATGGGCTTTTTGAAGGCCCCGAACCCAAATCCCTTTGGATTCCCTCTGATTATATTATGAATTTATATTGATTGCAAATTCTTTTTTTTTGACTGGCGTGGTAATTCTTCCCAACGGGCGTCGGCGTCAGAGGTTCAAAAAAACGCGCCTGAACGGCGCGTCAATACTTGCAGTCGAAAACCCGCCCGTTATTTAGGCATTTTATTTTCAGTAAATTCCACATGCTTGCGCAATTTCGGGTCGTATTTGCGGAATTTCATCTTGCCCTTGGTGTTTTCGGACTTGTTGTTCTTGGTGGTCGTGTAGAAAAAGCCGGTTTCTTTGTTTTCCAGCTTGATTACGATTTTATCGCCTTTTTTGGATGCCATTTTGTTATGCCTTTATTATTCGTCTTGGAATCTTAGGTTAATTTTTACTGGAAATCAAGTAATTTTTATCATAAAATGCCGTGGTCGCGGGTATGGCGGAATTGGTAGACGCACTGGATTTAGGTTCCAGCGGAGCAATCCATGGGGGTTCAAATCCCTTTACCCGCACCACACTTCGCGTCTACGACGCTTCGTATGGCGCAGCCATGCAAGCGGAGAAGAAACGCGAAGTAGTGCCCTTCGAAGCCCGAAGGGCGCAGTAGGGCCAAAAAATGTTTTATGTATATCTTATAAAGAGTATCAACTTTCAGGAACAGCGCTATGTCGGGTTTACCGAGAATCTTAAACAACGAATCAAAGACCATAATTCTGGCATGTCGCCGCATACAAAAAATATGTGCCTTGGGAATTGGTAACGTATTTGGCATTTTCTGACAAATATGCGGCTTTGGATTTTGAATCATATATAAAGAAAGGCTCTGGGCATGCCTTTGCAAATAAAAGACTATGGAGATAATCTCGTACATTTCAACGCTAATGTCGGTTCCGCCTAGACCTTTATTTTGGATACTATCTGGCTTTTCAAGAATGCCGCGTTTCTATTTAAATAATCCGTCAGCGTCTGTTTTGCGTTCGCCTCGTCGTGCTGCATGCCGCTGATATTAATCGAATCAATCACGGCGATTTTCTTTTGAATATCCGCCAGATTCTTTTTAAGTTCCAATTGTTTTTTCAGCGCTTTGCGATAGTCGTCAAAATGTTTCTGCGTGGCGGCGTCCAAGACGGCTTTCTTGCGATAATCAGGCAAAACCAATTCGTCCCCGTACGCGAAATATTTGCATTTGTAATTGGTGGCCATCCACAGAATCACTTCTGTGCCCTTCGCGGGGGTTTTGACATCTTCGCCAATATTCAAAGACGGAAGCCGCTGGTATGTTTCCTTGTCGGACAAATAAATATCGGTGACGGCGTCCTGAAAATCATAGTCCGTGCCTGTAACTATTGCGATGATGATGTTGGGATTTTTAGTTTTTTTCTTTGGCATGGCAAACGTCCTTTGTAATCTGCCCTACAATCTCATGATAACAAGATAGCCGACAATAGGCGTGAAATCAACAAAATTATCAATAAACTGGATAGTTACGCGGATAGCCGTCGGCCTTGTCCAAATCGGACTTGACGGCGCAGCTCATAAATGAACCGATAATCGCGATAAAGAAAAAAAGCATAAAAATATGTTTCATAGCCTGACTATAAACCAATATTGTCCACAGTCAAGCTGTAATCATTGTTTTATATTGATTTTTTATATTGTTTGTGATACAATCAAAGTGATAAAAACAGGCGGATAAATCCGCCTGTTTTTTATTTATTTCCTGGAAATACTGGCTTTTTTTATAAAAGGAATAAAAATGCAAAAGACAAAATATATTTGGAAAGCGGACGGCGGGGAAAACATGTGCGGCATTTGTGCGGCGCTGGATGGTACAGAATATGCATCACTTGAAGATGTTTCAGAACTGCCGCACCCAAATTGCAAATGTATGATAAAGAATGTAGCAACCAATGAATTAATCCGTCCACATCCTTGGACTGGACGTGACGCGCCAAAAACACGTTATGGCGATTCTATTTATATCAAAGCCGATGGAACACGTAGTGTTCATCCGGCTTGGAATTCTCCATTTAACCGTGCGCATTTTTCACCAAATGGAATGGAACAACTGGCGAAGTGGAATAAGGCGGTCAAGGAAGAATTGGAAAAAGATATGAAGAACGAAAAGAATTTTGAAATTGCGTATGAAAAATTAAAAGAGCCAGAAGGGGGCTATACTCCCGGAACAGATCAAATAAAGGATGAACCAACAAAATTTGGGATAAAACAAAGTACACTCAGCAGTTATAGTAAAAAATACCCGGATAAAGAATTTCCAAAAGATGTGTTTTATCTGCAACGCGACCAAGCCAAAGATATTTATAAAGAAGTATATTGGGATGAAACGGATATTCCGAAAATAGAGAATGACCGTGTTAGAGATGCAGTATTTGATATGAATGTTATGGGCGGTGCCGGTAGTGTTGCCCAAAAAGCATTAAATTCTTACGCCAATGCAGGAGTAAAGGTTGATGGATATATTGGCGATAAAACAATCAAAGCCTTAAATTCAATCCCGGATAGCGAAGTGCCAGAATTTATGAAAGTATTAAAGGCGGAACGATTTAATTATTTGCAAGGAATAAAAAACTGGCCGACTGCGCAACGCGGATGGACAAAAAGAACGAATAATTATTAGGGATATAAGGCACGTGCCAGATTATTCTGGTTCGCGTTCAGATGGCAAAGTCCATTTCCCTGTTAAATAATCATCTATATGCTCTGGAACGCGCTGCACTTCTTCTCCGAAAGGTTTGCAATTTGCTTGCATGGCAAGATTTCTTCCGGCAACATAAATGTATGCTATATCCACCGGTTTATTGTTTATATATATTTCATACAATGGGTAGCCATCTTTATAATCCACTTGTTTATAATCTAATTTCTTTATCTTGTATTTTATGGGTTCTGTATCCTGGCAAGGAGCACAGAAGTCTACATAGCTATCTGTCGATTTTAGAATGCTATATACGGCATCTCTTACATCTGCTCCTATGTAAGCGCATTGATCAGCAATTGCGCTATTGCAAACAAGTAACAAAGCGGCAACAAAAGTTAAAGATACATTCTTCATAGCATAAATCCTAATCAACTACGTGGCTTATGGTAAAACATAAAAAATTGCAAGTGAAGTCAAATTTTGGTCTGTATAAAAACTTATAAAATGCTCAAATGAAAAACCGCAGATTTCTGCAGTTCTTTTGATACTGGCAGCCCCAATCCGCCTTCGCCAAGGCTTCGGTGGACAAGCCGGATTGGACTCCCTGCCGGCGTTGCCGGCGGGAACCCTCTCCGCTCGTGACGATTTGGCTGCACTTTGTTTGCCAAATCTACTCCGTATCCCTCGCACACCACAGGGTGGTGGCTGCGGGGCATTCGTTCCCGCAAACTTCGTTTGCTGCGCTCGCCAAGTGGCTCGCTGACTCATTGTGTAATTCCCACGGCGTCGCCGCGGGCCCCTTTCGACTCGTAAGTCTCGAACGTCGCTAACGCTTGTTCTCAACAACTATCGTCCCGAACCTGCGGTTCAAATCCGGGGCGCAGGCAAACAAAAAATAAAACCACCCATTCGGGTGATTTGAATTTTTGGCAGCCCCAACCGGATTCGAACCGGTGTTCTCGCCTTGAAAGGGCGGTGTCCTGGGCCTCTAGACGATGGGGCCAAAATTAAGAAACAAAAGTTTCATACATTCAGCGCCTTTGTCACCCCTGGCGAGCGACAAAGTCGCGATGGAAAGGGGCGATGGGGCCAAAATGCCCGCTGATTATAGTGTGCGGTTGTTTGATTGTCAAGCACTTCTATAGCCAAATAGTCAGTAGTCTATAGTACATAGTTAAATCGTTTACTAATCACTATCTACTATAGACTAAAGACTAACGACTAATGACTATTAATTGTTTACCCATCGGTAAATCGCGGATGTTTGCATCGGCGTTTCCGTATTGTCCTCACTAATCCCAGGCGTTATATGGCCCAACATTGTGTCAACCGTGCCATCGTTCGAATCCAGCGAGAGACGGGTTTTCGTATTGCCCAGGTAACAAGATGCGCTTTCATCGTTGTATTCGCTGAAATTCCAATTGCAATACTGCCCGTATCTCTCGACCAATTGCCCCACCGTAAAAGAATTCATTACGGACAAATAAAGCCGGGATGTTAATTCGGACAACCGGCTTGCATGTCCATAATACATAGTTCTATTTGTCAGAATAATGGATGTTCCCAACTTATCGATTTCAAGGTCGGTGCCAAAAGTTTCAACACGATACAAGCCGGCGGGTACTTGGCCAGCTTTTTTGATAGTGTCATAGCGGTCGCGGCCAATGCCGGCGGTATAGCTGGACACTAATTCCCAATGCCCGACGGTATCGTTCGTCCCCAGGCACGAAACGGCGTTCCTTAGACCTGCGTATGGCGTGTTATAGACGCAACCGGCCAGGTTTATCGTTGGCGGAAATTGCACCCAGCAATAGTATGTACTGCATGAAATCAAGCTTTGTATATCCGACTGGGCCCGAATGGACGACACAACGTTGTTTGAAAAGGCGCCAATACTGTCCGCATAGTTTGTGGTCTGGGCGCCGTTCAGGATTTGATTCGCTTTGTCAATCTGTTCATATAAATACCTTATCGAACATACGTTGTTTGTGTCGACGGCATCGGCAACTGGGACGTTTATGTTCTTTACGGCAGATATTGTGTTATGGACGTATTCCACACTGGCTATATCCGCATGCGCCGCGTATGTGACGAATGAAAAAAACAGCGATAGGCAGATTTTATAAGCTTGCTTCATTCCCGACCCCTTTTTTGAGATATAAAAAAAGAACCACCAATGGGAATTGGCGGTCGGGAAGTTAGAAAAATCATATCACTTAATGACCTCGCAATTTTCGGATAAACCTGTTTTATAATTGCGACCTCCCGACCGGCTGTCGGGAATATTGGCAAAGAACGCCAACACTGGATTGCGGTGCTGTTGCGCACCGAAGTGATTTGGGATTTTCTAAGTCCCGAACCTGTTTCCACAAGGTTCAAGAGTGATTATAAGAGCATTTCACTTTTTCTGCAATGATTATTTATAACAAACTAATGTATAGTTATTAGTGAATGTTGCATGATTTTATGATATAATTGATGTAACTATGAAAGCACAATTTTTAATTTTTATCGGAATTTTATTATCAAATCCTGTATTTGCAGATGTTTTGGAACTGGATGTCGCGCTATCAAACGTACGTGAAAATTGTATCGGGATTGCATCTGAGCTGAATCATATGAAAACAATGGCTGGAATTAACACGGTGGTAACGAGCGTTGGAACTCTTGCTGGTGGCGGTGCGACAGTAGTTGGGTTTGTTAAACAATCACGAGATAAAGAGCTGGAAGAGCTTGAAAAAGAAATTGCAGAATTAAAACGATTACAACAAGAATCTCAAGAACAACCGACACAAGTTGATATTAGCGATGAGCAAATATCAGAACTGGCACGAAGAGGCAGATTAATGGCCAATGGCCCTACCAATAAAAATGAAATATCTGACAAACAATCCGAATACGACACCAAGACCCAGCAATCTAAAAATCTTGGCAATTGGCGCACTGGTTTAATGGCCGGTTCAACTGCAACCAACGTTGCTGGTGCGGTTATCGCGAGTGGCAACAAAGTTAAAGGTGATTTGAAATCACAAATTGACGCGTGTCGTAAATCGGTTGAGGATTTGCGGGCTTCGTTTATGCAGGCGCGAATGTACGGTAAAGATATTACCATAGCACAAAATATAATTAATAATTGCAAGGGTTGGGATACTTTTGACGCATCCAAGATAAATAATAAGGCGTCTAGCGCAATGTGGTCGTCGGTCGTGGGCGCAACAACCGGTGCGGTCGGCACTATAACCAGCGCGATTGCAAATACGGATAAAACGCGAAATGACAATACGGATTCTGGAAAATCCAAAGAAAGGAACCTTAACACCGCATCAAACATCTTGGCGATTGGGACAACGGTGGCCAGTGGTACCGCAACAGTATTTAACGCGACACAAATTAGTGCAATTAAAAAAGCATCCGAAATTGCAGATAACTGCGAAGGGGCGATAAGATGAAGAAAATTTTGCCTTTTATTTCGTACGTAATGATTTATATGTCTGGCGCATTTGCGGCACCAGATGAAAATACTAAGATAACCTGGAACTTAAGTGCTGTTGGCGATACATTGGAATATCTTTATAAAGAGCATTGCCCCGTCGGTTTGACAGAATTGTTCAAGGTTTCTGATTTTATCAAAAATAATCGCAAGTCTTCAGTTGCAGAAGTTATGGATAAATGTCTTGAATATATCCCAATCTCAGAAAATTTATACAAAGGAAAAAGGTCCGCTGACGTTGGCTGTCAAGGAGACTATTTGGGCGATGGATGCGCCGTATTTGTAAAAAGGCTGAAAGAAGAACAAAATAAAAATACAAAAATATTTTTATCACCTGGAACATATGTAACCAAAGTTGAAGATGGTGTGTACAAAGTAACCAACGTTGTTCCGGGCAATGGTAATAAAATATGGATTATTAATCCTGATGGTGGGGTGACACATACTCTTGGATATGAAGCATGGACCAATGATATGTTTATTAATACCAGCAGTACTAATCACACACGTGGCGTATTTAATAACAGTTATATTTATACAAAAGTAGACCTAAGTAACTGGATGTGGGAAGAATATAACAGTTGGGATAGGGGTATTCCTGGTGCTTATGCAGTATCAACAGCTGTTGCTGGAATGCCTGGTAATCGATATGATATAAAAAACCGGAAAAAATTTACCGAATATAAAAGAACCGGACAATCTGATATAGATTCTCATACAAATGGTTTTGTATTTAATGGCAAAATTGCTCATTTGGAATGGTTGGGGCATTATATTATTGGAATGGGGCAATCCGAAAGTGCCGTTTCAACAAAATATTCGGATAAAGCTATAAACGCTTTGCAAAAACATGATAATGCCGAGAAAGATGGACAAAGCGACACAGAAGCAGACCATTTTGTTAATGCAAATAAACTTGGACGTGAGCAACAAAGCATATTGTCTCATTTTTCAAAAACACAAACGAAAACAATTGCAGAAGCGGTAAGAATGACAGAAAACTATGCGCGCGGTCTTAATAAATGGCAAAACGTCCAATGCTCGGAAGCAGAAACAGAATGTCGTAAAATGCCGGGAACTAATGATTATGTTATATGTTATTTTGATAATGTTTTGTACAAAATGGAATTTGATGACGTATGCAATTAATAAAAGGAAACAAAATGAAAC
>JAISAB010000022.1 GCA_031266915.1 Rickettsiales bacterium
AGTTCGCGGGCGTCTGGACCAGGCTTTGGCGGACCGCGGCCGTAAACGCCAGGCGCGCGTCGCTGTCCACGTTGATTTTGCAGACGTTCATTGATACCGCGCGTCTGATTTGCTCGCCCGGAATGCCGCGCGCGTCGCCGATGTCGCCGCCGAATTCGTTGATTTGTTCCACCAGATGCCGCGGGATGTTCGACGCGCCGTGCAGAACCAACGGAAATTCCGGCAACTGCTGCGCGACCGCGGCCAAAATGTCAAAGCGCAATTCTTCGGATTCGCTTTTTCTTTTATAGGCGCCATGGCTGGTGCCGATTGCAATCGCCAGCGAATCGCACTCGGTTTCGTTCACAAACCGGACGACGTCCGCCGGGTTCGTATAGCTGCCGAATTCGGATTGCGTGTTTTCGTCTTCGATGCCGGCCAGGACGCCCAGCTCGGCCTCTACGGTCACATCGAATTTGTGCGCGTATTCGACGACCAGTTTCGTTTGTGTGATATTTTTGTCGATGGACAGATGGCTGCCGTCAAACATAACGCTGGAAAATCCCAGCTCTATCGCGCGGACGCACGATTCGACGCTGCCGCCATGGTCCTGGTGCAGGGCGATATTGCCAGGCCGAAAATTCTTGCCACGCATCATGCCCATCAGCAAATCGGCGCCCATGTATTTCAGCGCCGATTCCGATACGGCTAGAATAACCGAGCTGTTCGTTTCGTCCGCCGCGTCCAAAATCGCCTGCAGGGTTTCAATGTTGTAAAAATTAAAAGCGGGAATCGCATAGCCGCCGGCCATCGCGCGCGCGAACATTTCCCTGGTGTTGACTAATCCGAAATCTTTGTATGTCATAAATTCGTCTCCTGTTTCTGCCAGGTATTATAGCATAATATTACCCGCCGTATGAGGGGATTTAATAAAACTTGACAATGTATGCTTTTGTGCGAGAATGAAAGTACGAATCGGAGAAGAGGGATAACAGAGATTCAGCAAAGCGCTTGTGATGAAACCGCGCGCGTAAGCATTGAATTTTTCGTTGTCGGCGAAAAATGGCAATGAGCCTCGCAAGGTCGCATTATCGGACTTTATGAATTTCAACCATAAGGATTTTTCAGATGAAAAAAGTTTTGATTTCCATTCTTGGCCTGGTCGCGTTGGCGGGTTGTTCGTCGCATTACGATTATTACAAAGGCAGCGTTCGATACGTTCAGCAAGGCGACGATTGCGTCTATTACACGGGTGAACGCGGCCGCCGGTTCTTGGGCAATGTCCGCAGTTTGGACAAGGGTCAGAAACTGGTTTACCGCAACACTTTCTGCGCGGACCTGTTTGACGGGGACACCAACGGCCAATACCGCAACAGCCGTCAGGTCTTGACGCCGGCCGCCGTGGAGGTGACCGGTCATTCCTGCGCGTGCAAGTCTGGCTGTGCGCCTGTGATGAAACGCCGTTATGTTATCGTGTCGGGTATGTAATCAGTCCCGACCTTGATATGCCGCGTCCGCCCCCTGTTGAATCCGATGGTTTTCAACAGGGTGCGGGCGCGGCGTTTTTCGTTTGAAGTGCCGTCCTTGTTATGATATAATACGATCGATAACAAGGAGATTTCATATGAAGAAATTAGCTTTCGGATTATTCGCAGTATTCGCGGCGATGTCGGTCGCGTCGGCCGCGCAGCTGGGTGGCGACCCGTGTATTCTGATTGGCAGTATGCAGGGCGTGTTCAAGACGCTTCGTACGTTGGCCTTTGTCGGCGCGGCTTTCTGTATCGCCGGCTGGGCGTGGGGATATATTACCGGCGGTGGCGATAAGGCAATGGACAGCCTGAAAAAGCAGGGTATCGGCCTGTTGATAGGATTTACACTGTTGTTCGGCATCGGCATCGTGTTGCAGTTCTTGCCTGGTATTGCAGGCTGTGCCGCGGCGGGTTGGTAATCAAAGAGATACGAGATAGTAGATACAAGATAGGAGATATTTGTACGGTTCATACTTGAACATTGTTCAGAATTATTAAATTTGTTCATGCTTGCGCAATACTTGTATCTCGTATCTACTATCTCTCTGCATGGGCGGTTTTAAAAATAACAGATAGGGATATTAATGGAATTCTTGATTTATCTTTGTCTTACAATTCTTATAATATTTGCCATCATAATTTTGTTGTACGGCGCCGGTTTGCTGATTTCTGCGTTCGGCAGAATCGCGCCGCCCGTGCACAGCGGCCACCGGCTGCGCAAGGCTATTGCCGATTACATTGCAAACGAATATCCGGATGCAAAGACGGTTATGGATATTGGGTCGGGATGGGGAACCATGGTTCGCGCGGTTGCGAAGCGTTTTCCGAACGCGGCCGTCACCGGCGTCGAAATAATGCCGGTCCCGTATCTGTATTCCATAATACGCTGCGCGTTTGTAAAAAATACGAAGATATTTTTCGGCAACGTGTTCAAATACTTGAAAAAAACGGATAAGAAATTCAATATCGGAATAACCTATCTGCTGACGACGGAAATGAAGGACGTTGAAAAATTCCTGATGCGATTTGATGTGTTGCTGGTGCTGGATTTCTGTCTGCCGGACGTCAAGCCGACCGAGAAAATCAAATTGCACAAAGACATATTGGGCCAGCACAGGCTGTACGTTTACAAGAAATAATAGTCAATAGTCGGTAGTCATTAGTCTATAGTCGTTAGTGTTATAGTAGGGGCGCATATTTGCGCCCTTTTTATTCCTCTCCCAAGGAAGGGTGGCCGCGTTAGCGGTCGGCAATCCAGCGGATAGAGTGTGTGTCATCTTGCGAGTTACGAATCACGAGTTACGCATTACGAAAAAAACCGCCATCCGGCGGTTTTTTATTTGTTCTTTTCCATAACGTAAATTCGCATCAGTCGGTCCATTTTGTAGAACATGTCGTCATAAAAACCGATTGTTGCCGAATCAGTAATGCGCATGTCCGGTCGGGCAACCGGCTTTTCAAGGCTGTTGATGCAGTACACGGGCTTGGACGTTACTTTTGATTTTGCATCCGGTTCTTTGATGAAATTATCCGCTTTGTCCCATCCGGCTACAATCAGCTTGGCATCGTCGCGCATGATGTCGCCAAAGCCTTCGATAAAGTGGCTGTATAATACGGGGTTGATATGGTGCAGCACGCCGATGCATGTAATCAGGTCGAATTTCGGAAACGCATGGCGCAGTGCGCTAGGGTATTCCACGTGCGCGATTCTGGTATTCAAGGCCATTTTCATATATTTCCAAAATATGCTGCTGTTCTCGATGTCCAGGTATTGTTCAATTGCCACGATAGAGTTTTCGGCGCCGTATACTTTATGCCCGTATGTTTTCATATGTTTCATCAGGCTGCCGGTTCCAAAACCATAATCCAGAATTCTTTTCCGCGGGCCGGTTTTTAAATAAGGCCGCAGAAAGTCTTTTTCCTTTTCGAACAATTCCACCACCTCGCCGCCCCAGGGCAGCGCGTCCGGCGTATGTGTCGCGTAAACTTTGTCCCAATCAATCATTTGCAACCTCTTTTATTTTTCAATCAAGCGACAGAAATGCGTCTTTTATATCCCAAGCTTCTCTTGGCGTCATTCCATACTGCGCCGGTATGACGAATCTTGAAGTTTGTATCTTAAAGGGCACATTCATGTCTGTCGAGCCTTATTTTTTGTCTTCTACATTCGCCAGCGAAAACAATACCGATGAAATCAGCGATTGATAAGGCACGTGCTGCTGTTCGGCCAATTCTTTGACTTTATCCAGAATATGGCGCGGAATCCGCATGTTTATAACACAGTCGGACTTGTTGAAAGTACGATAAGCAGCATATTCTTTCAGCAGGGTTTCAATGTTCATTATGAACAATTGCTGCATTACGTTTGGCATGGCCGAATCTCCTATACAGACCGCAATACAAGTGTCTTCACAAATGACTATATCATTGTGTTGACACTTGTCAATACAATTGTAAATGCGACCGTATACACCGCGGTGTGGACGAATGTGTATGAGATAGAAGATAGGAGATACGAGATAGGAGATATTGATTCAGTGCAGTTTGAATGTTGTTCAGAATTATGAAATTTATTCATGCTTGCACAATGCCAATATCTTCTATCTAACCTTGCTTTTTCGTATGAATCCGTATAAAATTCGCAGGAATGGAAAGGAATCAAAATCATGCTGAATAAATTATTTAAATGCCTGCTGGTGTTGCAATCCGTGTTGTTTATATCTCTATTGTTCGCGCCGGCCGCGCGCGCCGAATTGCGGGTCGATATTATCGCCGGCGGCGTCGACCCGATTTCCGTTGCAGTTCAAAAATTCGAAACCGACGGCAATATCAGCGCCAAGGACGCCGCGATGTTGCGCACCGTTGTCGAGGCAGACCTGAAATCAACCGGATTGTTCCGCATCGTTGGGCATGACGCCTTTCCCGAATTCGTCAAAATGAACGATATGCCGAATTTCAAAAGCTGGATGGCAATCAAGACTCAGGTCCTGGTCCAGGCCAAGATGACCGCCGCGCCAGACGGCCGGTACAAAGTCGAGTTCTATGTCTGGGACGTCAATGGCCAGGAACAGATAGAGGCCCAGAGTCTGATAGCCAATAAGAAATCTGCGCGCCGTCTGGCGCACATCACCGCCGACGCCGTGTATGAACGACTGACGGGCGAAACCGGCTATTTTGACACCCAGATTATCTTTATCGCGGAAACCGGCCCTGTGGATGCCCGTGTCAAGCGTCTGGCCATCATGGACCAGGACGGATACGGATTCAGATATATGTCCGATGCCAAGACCTTTGTAATGTCGCCGCATTTCTCGCCGAATATGCGCACGGTCGTGTTTTTATCCTATCGCAACGACGACCCGATGGTTTGGATGTTGGACATGGACACTGGCGAACAGAAGCGTCTGGGGCGTTTTGGCGGGATGAATTTTTCGCCGCGCTTTTCGCCGGACGGAACGCGCGTGGCGCTGTCGCTGGTCAAGGACGGTATTACGAACATCCATGAATACGATTTGGAAAAAAAGACTCTGCGCCAGGTGACGTTTGGAAAATCCATTGACACCAGTCCTTCCTATTCCCCGGACGGCAAAAAGATGGCGTTTAATTCCAATCGCTCGGGCAGCCAGCAGTTGCACCTCCTGGACCTGGGGACGGGCGAACAGCAAAGGCTGACGTACGGGGCGGGGCGCTATGCGACGCCGGCTTGGTCGCCAGACGGCCAGTTTATCGCCTTTACCAAGATTGCGGACAATACGTTCTATGTCGGGGTTATGGACACGCGCGGCCGGAACGAAAAGATTCTGGCCGGCGGCTGGTTTATGGAAACGCCCAGCTGGGCTCCGGGTTCGCGCCGCATCGTGTATTACGAGACCGAAAAGACAATGGACGATATGGAGCGCGTCAGCCACATCCGCAGCGTCGACATCACCGGCCAGAATGTGTATGACATTCCGCTGCCTGAGGGTATAAATGGGGTGGAGCCGACTTGGTCGCCGCGCCTGCCGTAAATTAATTTCTGCGGGCGCCTGTCGCATTCACATCCCCTAGTGTACGTTATGTACACGTCGGGTCTGTGAACACTTCCATTCGCCTCGCATAAATTAATTTTCGAATTCTGCGGGCCCTTGTCGCGAATTCGTGAACCGGAAACACTGGCGTATAGCATAACGCTTGGGTTAATGTTTGCTATACGTCATTGACTTTGGTGTTTGAGTGGGGTGACCTTGTCCCCAAGGTCACCTTTTTTTTAACAGGCAACCTTGGGGACAAGATTGCCCCACCCAATTTCGAATCACGAGTCACGAATTACGAATCACGAAAAAAACCGGCCTTCGCCGGTTTTTTATGATATAATGCACCAGATTGATTCAAGGTATAAAGTATGGATTTCCCAAAAACGCTGTCCCAGTTTTACTGGTCGATTATAAAAAAATTCCCGGCTTGTTTTATCGGGATGTTTTTCATAGTTGTGATTGCGAAGGTATTGGATTATGCAGCTGAGCCATTAATAAACAAATGGGTTTTTGCCATATTCGAAAACACGGTCAATTCGGATTTTGCCCAAATCGCAGACCTTTTGATATTGATTGCGGTGGTGTACGGGACCGGATTTGTACTCGATATTATCCAATCCGTTGTTGAAGGACGCGTGCGTCCGGTAATATTCAGAACGGCGGACAAATCTTTGTACAATCGTATCTATAACAATGACACCGAATTTTTTATAAACAGGGCCGCCGGGCAGATAGCGAACAAATTGTCGGAAATTCGAAACAATTTATTTCCGCTGACGCTGGATTTCTGGACGAAAATCATATCCATCGCGCTGGGTTTTATTTTTATATCCGGGATGTTGTTTCAAATGAGCCCGTTGCTGGCCGCCTTGGTTGTCGGCAACGGTGTTTTTCGCATTGCCTGGCAAATGTGGCGGCAAAGGCATATCAATAAGCTATCCAAAGAAATCGTCGACGTATCGTCCGGTATCAGCGGCATGCGCACGGATTCGCTGGGGAACGCGATAACCGCAAAGCTGTTCGCAAATACCGCCTACGAGAATAATTATATTTGGAAAAAGCAGCAGAAAGAAATTCAGCTGCGACAGAAAAACGCGTTTTTTCAGCGCGTCCGATGGATTCCGTCATCAACGGTGTGGTATATTGTCAGCATATCGCTTGTTTTTGTGTGCTGGTTTTTAATAAGCGACGGACAGATGGGAATTTCCGACGCGGCTTTTGCAGTGACGTCTTTCAGTGTTATGAATGGTATGTTTATGCGTCTGGCCAACAGTATTCAAGATTATTCCGAAAACCGGACCAAGGCCAGGCATGCCTATGCGGATGTTATCCTGGAACAATCCGTTGCGGACCGGCCGGGCGCCAGGGCGCTGAAAATCACGCGCGCGGAAATCGATTTCGAAAAGGTGTCCTTTGACTACGGCAACCAAGATGTGATTAAGAACTTTGACCTGAACGTGGCGCACGGCGAAAAGGTCGGCGTTGTGGGCCTGTCGGGCGCGGGCAAGACGACGCTGGTGAACCTGATTCTGCGTTTGTACGACGTCAAGGGCGGCGCGATTAAAATCGACGGCCAGGATTTGCGCGATGTAAAGCAGGATTCCCTGCGCGCGCAGATTGCGTTCGTGCCCCAGGAATCCGTTCTGTTCAATCGCTCTTTGTTGGAAAATATCCGGTACGCGAAACCGAACGCCAGCAAAAAGCAGGTCATAGACGCGGCCAAAAAAGCGAACATTCACGAATTCATCGACCAGCAGCCGAAAAAATACGACACCTTGGTCGGCAATCGCGGAATCAAGCTGTCGGGCGGCCAGCGCCAGCGTATCGCCATTGCGCGCGCGATATTAAAGGATTCGCCTATACTGATTTTGGACGAGGCGACCAGCGCCTTGGATTCCAAGAACGAAGGCCTTATCCAATCCGCGCTGCAGAAAATCATGAAAGGCAAGACCACGATTGCAATCGCGCACCGCCTGTCGACTTTGCGCAATATGAACCGCATTGTCGTGATGGACCGCGGGCGGATTGTGGAAAGCGGCACGCATGCCCAGCTGTTGCGCCGCGGCGGCCTGTACAAGAAATTATGGGACATGCAGACAAATGGATTTATAAGCTGAGAGTTGGAGAGTGGGAGATAATGGTATGTCTGAGAGTGTTGCGAGGATAAAAAGTGAAGCATTTGCGATTCGTATAATAAAATTTGCCAAATTTATCCGCGATAATCGAAAAGAATTTGATTTGGCTAGTCAAATCTTGCGTTCCAGAACCAGCATAGCGGCGAATCTTGCAGAATCAGAATATGCGGTAAGCAAGAATGATTTTACGAATAAAATTTATATTGCATTGAAAGAATGCGCGGAAACTTTGCTATGGCTGCGCTTGTTGAATAAATCTGAAATTATTACTGACAGGCAATTTGATAGCTTGTATCAAGATTGTGAAGAATTAAGAAAAATGCTCAATTCGACAACCAGAACGATAAGAGTAAAAAAATGAAAGTTTTCATATTATCTCTAACTCTCTCACTCTTCTACTCTCCAACTCTTTTTGCTGTTCCGGCGACGGTCGGATATATTCTGGACGGCGATACTTTTGCCGCCCAGGTCTTGTTGGACAAAGATATAAAAATTTCCGTACGCGTTCGCCTGATTAATGTCGATGCACCGGAAATCAACGGGATGTGCGAATCCGAAATTAAAATGGCGTATCTGGCCAAAGAAAGGCTGGCCGAATTAATTCCCGTCGGCAGCATTGTCGAATTATCGAATGTAAAAGATGACAAGTATCTGGGCAGAATCGACGCGAATGTCAAAAATAAAGCTGGTCAGGATGTCGGAGAAATTTTAATCAAAGAAAAACTTGGTCGAAAATACAGTGGCGGCAAGCGGGCAGGGTGGTGCCAGTAGTAAGTCAGAAGTAGTGAGATAGGAGATACGAGATATTAGTACGGTGTGTTTTTGAGCATTGTTCAAAATTGTGAAATTTATTCACGCTTGCATCGAACTAATATCTCGTATCTCCTATCTAATATCTCGCTGCGGTGATGTTCATTGCACGACGAAAGTCTGCCCGGTGCCAACGCCGTCTATGACGATGGGATAAGCGCCCGGCTGGACGCCGGAAAATATCCAACATTCGGCGCTTGTCGTCGATTTTATATCCAGATTCACGCAGTCATAATCCCCGACTTTCACAACCGGCGGAGCGATATACCTGGCTTGGTCGTAATTTGCGTTATTCAAAATTTGCGCCGGCGTCAAATCGCAATTGTAAATTCGAATTGAATTCAGCTGGTTGCCGTACGCATATTCGTTGTTTGTCGTTTTTCCGACCCAGAAATTCCCTTCTGCCGAGACGTTCATGTTAGAGTTGCTGTAAGCACTGCTGATTTGCAAAACGCCATCCGAACTTCCGTTCAAATAACCTTGGCGATGACCAAGGCCGCCCCCGCCGCCATCATATGTTATTGAAACCGTTTGCAATTCGTTGCCGACGCTTGGCACGGAAAAATCATAATCATTTGACCACCAATAATGGCGGAATTTGTTTCTGGCGCCATTAAACCTGAAATTATTGGTCATGTTCGTGGCGTTATTGCGTCCGTATCCAAGAATTCCGCCCCCCATATTTGTGACGTTTGCCGGATTGAATACGACTTCGATGGTATACTTGCTGTTTCCAATCGGCAGTCCAGCCATGTTTGCCGCAGGGCGGGAAAATGTGGTGGTTCCGGAAAAAACAAATCCGTCGTTGTTCCAGCTTTTTGTTCCGGTCAAGGTCAGGTCATTGCCGTTCCCGGACAAGTCTTTCCAAGTATCCGCGGAAAAACTATGCGCGCCTGTTCCGGTGTTGTTGATTCCATCGTAAAAAGCGACCAGGCAATCAGATGTTATTTCATAATGCGAAAAAGTTCCCGTCAAATCGACGCGAACGAAATCAAGGGAGATTTGCGATATTTTCAGCGGATAATCTTTCGGCGAAATATCCGTGTTGTCGCCAAGCTTTAATTTTATCAATTTGGCAATCCGCGCAAGCTTGTATTTAAGGGACTTTCCGCTCAGCGAAGGCTCGCCCGATGCCGACGGATTATCGACCGAGCGTATCAATGCGATTTTGGTCGCTATATCATCGCCGGACGCGCAGCAATCCACGCCTTTAAGGGTAATGGAATCCGCAATTTCGGCCAGCAGATTTTTCTGATTTTCGATTGACGGAACAAAGTCCGCGCAATGCGCCGAAGCCCCGAAAAAAACCGCCGCAATAAAAAATGGGATTTTAGTATGCATCGTTCCAAGCCCGGTATATCGCGTCATAGACGGCGTTGGTGGTTGGCAGGCTTGCCGCGCCGTCCGTTATCGCACCATCGTTTATCGCGCGGGTGGCCATGGTGTCCGCGCCGGTCTTTTCCATAACACCGCTGGTTGCGGAATCGGCCTCTATATTCGTAAGAAAGGCGCCGCTAGGCTGAAAGTCGGATGCCTTTTTCCCACTGTCTTTTATTTGCCCCTCGGCGTTGGAAAAAGAAACGAAATTATCGGCCGCAGCCGTCGCCACTTTGTCGACTTTTGTTGCGACAACGGAATCAGCGTACGTCTTGGAAGCTATATCTGCAAAACCGTTGGATATGTAAAAACACACGAAAACCACAACAAAAATCAACCTAGGGTTGTATGAGGGGGGGGGGTAACATTTTAGGATTGTATCGGGGCACAAGCATTCACAATCTCCTTTGCGGGGATTGTAAGTGATTTTCCGGCTATATGTCAACCTGTAATTTATAGTCAGGAACTTTTAAGTCATGCACTGTGTCGGTTTATTGCCTCGCGAATATCCTCTAGCGACGCAGTGCAGGGCAGAACAGGCTCGAAGTATATATTGGCGGTGCCGCTTCTCATCCGACCGCGCTTGGGCCAATAGATTCCCGCGTCAGTGCCGACGGGCAGAACGGGCAACTTCAGATTTTCGGCGATAAACAATAATCCGCGTTTCAGTTTTGGGCGCGTGCCAGGCGCGACGCGCGTGCCCTCGGGGTAAATAATCAAAATCATTTTATCCATAATCTTCTCGCCGACCGCGTCGGTCAGACGCTGCATATTCGTCGCGCCGACCGTTCGGTTTACCGGCTGCAGGCCCATGCGCCAAAACGCCCAGCCGTAGACTGGAATCCACATCAGCTCGCGCTTGATAATAAAGAACGCATTCGGAATGTGCGTCGTCAGAATGGCGACCTCTAAAATAGATTGATGCTTCGCGGCGATAATGGCCTTGCCGTCCAGGCGGTCGTTTTCGTTCGGCTTTACCGGCACGCCGTTTTCTTCGCGCGGCGGATAGTGAATCTTGTATTTTATGCCGACGATAATGCGCGCCCATAACAACACGCCCCATGCGTCCGCCAGCATGAACGCGCGGCATAATTTTCTGGACGCCAGCGACACCAGCAGCAGCGGCGACCATGCGATAAACCAGACGCTTAAAACAAATTTAAACAAAACGGTCCTAATCATAAATATAAAGCTCCTTTTTTAGCGAGAGTTATAGGGTTAGAGAGTTGGAGAGTGAGAGAGTAAAAGAGTGTGAGTTAGTAAAGCCGTCGGTTTTGCCGGCACACTATTATTCTCTTAATCTCTCACTCTCTAACTCTCTCACTCTTCCACTCTCACTATTTACTTTCCCTGAATCCCATCAAGGTTCCGGCGTACTTGACGTATTCTGTTGTCCAGCGTTCCAGTCTTTTCGCGACATCCATTCCCGCCAGCGGCGCCGGACATGCTGCGATTTCAACCCCTGGCAATTCGCGCCGCACCAGATACTTCGCGCGGTTGAAGTGGTCGACGGTCGTGACCAAAACGATTCGGTCCAGGCCCTGGGCGTCGGCGATTCGCTTAATCGCCAGCGCGTTCTGGTACGTTGATTTGGAATCCGATTCGGTGATGATGCGGTCGGATTCATAAATGCCTGACGCGCCGGCACCGATGATGTACATCGTGGCGCGCGGATGCCGGCGCGCCTGGCGCATCGCGAACGGGATTCGGCGCGCGTCGCCGGTCAGTACGAATATGCTGTCGTCGGGCAGTATCGTCGCGCAGCGCGTCGGCGCAGTCGACTTGAAAATCGCACCGCCCAGCACGAAAAGAATCAGTATCAGTAAAGATGGGGTAAGAAATCTCATCGGCCTAGCTGTCCTGAAGAATCCTGTACGTTGCTTTCTTTGTTATCCATATGGAAAAGACGATCAGGGCGACCGGCATCAAAACCAGGGCCGCCCATCCCGCGCCGTTCAATCCCATCATAGCCATCAGCCCGACACGCGCGCTGCGCGCCGCGCCCAAAACCAGTGCCAGCACCGGCAGCGCAATCGCAAAGCCGGCCAGACCCGCCACACCGCAAATCTTGGCCACGATGATTTGCATCTGTTTTGCGACAAAGGAATCCCGGGCCCCGATTTGATTCAGAATTTCCAATTCGCGCCTGTGCAGCAGCGCCGTGTTGCGCGCGATGTACGAAATGCACGCGCCGATGGCGCTGATAGTCAGCAGCAAGACCAGCCCCGAAATCCAAATCATGCGCCAACCGGCCACGGTCGGGCTTTTCAGCGCCGATGCGTGCGTCAGGAACCGCGAATGCTTGGCCAGCTGCGCGCCGACCGGTTTTATGTCGGATTTCTTTTTGAACTTTATCTCGAACATTTGCGGCAGATAATTTCCCAGTGCCGCGCCGTCGCCGGACATCCACGGACGTAGCATCTTTTCCATGTCGGCCTTTGGGATTTCCGTCACCGATGCCAGCTTAGCGCGGTTGTCGCCAATGATTTTTCGCGCGGCGGCCGCGTTGTCTTCGGACATAATCTGAACAGTCGCGTACAGGTCCCATTGCGAATTCCATCGCGCGACACCGGTTCCGATTGCCAGCGCGATTCCCAGCGTCAGCACGGCCAGAAAAGTCAGCAGCGACATAATCGCGGTCATGAAAAGCGATTGTTCGCGCACCAGCGAAAAGACCAGCGGCGTTTTTCTAAATATCATTTCGTTCGCCCCCGATTTCGTCGAATTGCTTGGATAGTTCTGAAAAATAGCTTTGCGGTTTCGGGCCCTTCCAGACAGAATTTCGGGAACGCATGGCATCAGGCGCCGGTGCGTCCGCGTCGTCTTCGTCCGGCGCGGCGCGCTGGTCGAACTTTACCTTGTGCTCTTCGATAATGATTCTGGGGAATTTATAGGTGTCCATCAGCTTTTGGCTGTGCGTGGCCAGTATGATTGTCGTTCCAAAGCTTTTGTTCATCTGAATAAACAGCTCCATCAGGCGGGACGCGTTTTCGTCATCCAGGTTTCCGGTCGGCTCGTCCGCCAGCAGGATTTCAGGCTGTACTATAATGGCGCGTGCGACTGAGACGCGTTGCTGCTGGCCGCCGGACAACGAGCGCGGGTCCGCCCCGGCGTATTTTCCCAATCCGACCCATTCCAAGAACTTGGTCACCAGTTTTTTTACCTTGGCCTCGGGCATGCCGCGCACGCGCAAAGGCAGCGCGACATTGTCGAACACCGACAGATGGGACAGCAGAGAATATTCCTGGAAAACGATGGCCATTTTGCGGCGCAGGTCCGCAACGCCGTCGCGGGACAGACCGGTCGTGGATTTTCCGAATAGTTTTATCTGGCCACGACTTTGCATGTGCAATTGATAGATTAGCCGCAGCAATGTCGTCTTGCCCGCGCCCGACGCGCCCGATAGGAAATAAAATGCGC
This sequence comes from Rickettsiales bacterium, assembly GCA_031266915.1. Lineage (GTDB taxonomy): Bacteria > Pseudomonadota > Alphaproteobacteria > Rs-D84 > Rs-D84 > JAIRLB01. Next base: position 13,264 of record JAISAB010000022.1, read on the forward strand.
CGTTGCCGATATTGAACGAGACGTCGGACAGAACCTCGCGCCCGCGGTCATAAGCGGCAGCAACGTTCGCAAAAGAAATCGCAGTATTGTTTTCCATGGACGGAATGGTATAAAAAAAAGAACCGATGGTCAAGTGTTGAGTGGGAGTGCGAGTGGTGAGTTATGAATTCAATCACTTAAATTCATCACTCATAACTCAACACTCAATACTGAAATAAAAAATCCGCTGGCCGTTTTTTTAACCTTGTTTGGCCGCATGAATCCAATAATTTGTCATTTTTGTTGCCGCATAAAAAAACACCGTTGAAACGGTGTTTTTGCCATAAGCAAAAGCGGTGCGAATTATCCGCGCGGACGAATGCCCTGTCCGCCGCCAGGTCCGCCTTGCGGCATTCCTTCCGGACGTTCCGGCATCTGAATTCCGCAGGCATCGAATGCTTTCTTTTGGCATTCTCTTTCGGATTCCATAGCCGCTTTGTCCTCTTCGGATATTTGCGGCTTTTCGCCATTCTTGAGCCCGCCGTCCTGCTTTTTTATTTCGCGTTTCGGGCAGCCCTGTTGTTCAATGCAGGATTTTTGTTCGTCCGTAAGTTGCACCATAAATCCGCCGCCGTCGGGTCCACCCATACCACGCCCGCCTTGTGGCGGTTGATGAATATCGGCGGCATTCGCGCCCGCGCTTATCGCGGCGAATGCCGCAAGCATAAGAAGTTTTTTCATGTCGGAATCCCTTTAGTCATCGTTTGCTGGGGCTTCCGGTCTTTGTCCGTAAGGATGTGGTCCGCGATGTTCATCGCCAATCATTTCTGGATGCGGTCCGCGTTCCCCGCCGAATTTATGGTGCGGGCGTTTCGGACATGCGCCAAAGACGGCGACAACCAATGCGATCACGGACACGCCAAGCGCAATCCATGACACCAGGTTAGTTTTTTTTGCTGATATTTCCATAGTTTTTTCCTTTCTTTTAGTTGGGTTACAAACGCAACTGAAAAAGTTTTTACCGGGTTTTTAGAGCTGGGGAAAAATCCGTCGCGCACAAACGCCAGCCGCATCTTTTGCAGATACGCCAGTGGAACTTGCGATAGGCGATTATTCCTTTTGAAACAAATCGCTTTAACGAGGGACAATGTACAAAAGGCAAAGTCAGACAGTTTCCGTTCCTGTTTGGAATTATAGCATAAATCACAAATGCAATACAATATATAATGCGGGCCGGAATCCCTTGCATAAAAAAAACCGCCCCGGGTCACCGCTGCGCTTGCCCGGGGTTACAACTTTTATTGTCATCGCTACGCGATACTTTATGTACCTTTGCGGGGGTTCGTCTTTTATTTGGACACTCGCGTCGTGGTGTTTCGATTCTTGGCCCAGACCGATTCGCCAGTACCTTGGACCTGCGGTTTTTCCTTGCCATAAGAAACCATTTTAATACGTTCTTTTTTTATGCCATCCTTGAGCAGAACATGCGCCGAATTGGCCGCGCGCAATGCGCCCAACGCCAGGTTGTATTCGGTCGAGCCACGCTCGTCGCAATGACCCTCGATAACAATTTTAGTATAGCCGTGGTCTTTCATATACAGGGACTGGCCCAGCAGGTTATTTTTAGATTCGTCGGAAATTTCGGCTGAATCAAAAGCAAAATACGCTTTCTGGCCATCAAGTTCCCGGGGTTCGTGCACGCCTGAACAGGCCGCGACCGCCAAGACACACGTCAATATCAACAATCTCTTCATAATATATTCCTTAGGTTTTGGGAAGACTCTTCCTTTGCGCATAATAGCCAATTAATAAAAAAGATGTCAATAGCTGATTTATCGTTTTGATAAAGGATCGGTTTTATGATATACTCCATTTTGAATTGTTCGGAGGGAACGCATAATGAATAAAATAATATCTGCATTGTTGTTGGTCGGGTTGACCGTATCTGCGGCAACGGCCGCGCCGCGTTACGTAAAACGCGACGGCGCGCAGGGGTATAACGTCACATACGATTATACCGACAAAGAAAAAAGCGGCTGGTACGCGTCAATCCACGCACAGCTGAGTCTGTTGAATTTTGAATACAAATATTTTTCCGACGACGTCGGCTATTGGGACAGCGACAAATATTCGTTCGAGCCGGTCTTCGGCGGCAGCGTTTCAGTCGGTAAAAAATTCGGCGCATTTTGGCGCAGCGAAATCGAGGTCGGCTATACGGGCGTCTTCACCGACGAGGGCGAAGGTTTTGAATTCAAGTTCTCGACGCCTTATGCGTTGATTAATGCGTACTATGATTTCAGCAACGGTTTGTATCTGGGTGGCGGTGTTGGTGCCGCGATGCCGACGACATCGCTGGATTGGGACGGATTTATAACAAAAAACAGAACCAAGACGTCGTTTTCGCCGATGGCCGGTCTGATGGTCGGGTATTCGCACAAGCTGGATGACAATTTCGTCTTGGATGCGCGCGCGCGCGTCGCCGGCTGGAACGGAACCAAGCAGACGCGTTATTTCCAAGACGAGACACCCTTGGCAAACACATATTATTTGGAAAGCAAAATAGATTTGGTGTTGGAAAGTTCACTGTCGGTCGGCCTGAGATACGAATTTTAACTTTAATAGAAAAAAGTCTGTTGACGCGATTCGACAAAAATGATAATATCGCAGAGTAGAGAGATACAATGAAAAAAGTCGTTAAAATATCCAGAATATCCATGGTTTGCGTGTTATGCGCCGCAGGTTTATCGCCTGCGCTGGGGGCTTCTTCAATACGGTCGTTCGGCACCGGCACGTACGGCAGCGCGTCCAGCGCGACCGCGGCCGGAACCGCGGCGATTAATTCTGCGCGCGCCAGTTCCATCAGGGCGACCGCGTCCATGCCGCGTGCGACGACATCGGCGGGCACCGCCGCGTCCAGCGCGGCGCGCACCGCGTCCAACAGCGCCGCCAGACTCTCCGTCGGTTCTTATTTGCAGGGCGGCCGGACCATCCAGGGCGGCAGTTCCATAAAATCCCAAAACCCAACCACCAGCAGCACCAGCACCACCAATAATAATACCAATACAGTTATGCAAAGTCAGATTGATGTTCTGTCGCGTGAGGTCGAGGCGCTGCAGGATTCCGACGACAAACAGTACAAGATTGTCGAAGTCGACAGTTTGTTAGACAAGAAACAAGACGTTCTGGTCGCGGGCAGCGGCATCGATATAACCGGCAATACCATTTCGGCCATTGTGTCCGCCGGCGATATTGCGGCCGGTACGATTGTGAATGCCGATGTTTCCGACACTGCGGCGATCGAGAAAACAAAGTTGGCCCAGGATGCTCAGGACTCTCTGGCCAAAGCGGACACGGCGCTGCAACAGGCGGATTTGACCGACTATGCGACCAAGGTCGACGTGACCAATGTCGTCAATACCGCAATTACGAACGTGAACACTGAATTGGTCGAGTATACCAAGACGGTCGATTTGGGCGCGATGGCGATGAAAGATACCGTCGCCACTGCGGACATCAACGTTGCCGCCGTCACGCGGGCAAAATTGGGTTCTGACGTTACAAATTCTCTGGATTTGGCTGATACTGCGTTACAGTCGGCCGATCTGGCAACATATTCGACAACGACAACAGTCAACAAGATTGTTAGCGATGCGGTCGCCGGTGCGGTCGCTGACCTTGGTGTCGATATTGATGGCAAGGCTGATAAAGCAACCACCTTGGCGGGTTATGGTATCAAGGATGCCATGACTGCGACGGAAACCGCGGACGCGATTGCTGCCGCGACGACCGGCAAGGCGGATGCAATCAGTTTGGGCGCGTTGGCGGTCAAAGATACCGTCGCCACGGCCGACATCGATGATAACAGCGTTGCAAAAGCCAAATTGGCGGCGGATGTGAGAACATCGCTGGGTTTGGCGGACACGGCGTTGCAACCTGATGCGCCCGGGGGCGGTGCTGATTACGTATTGGTGGTCAACGGCGGTACGGAAAAGTGGTTTGAAGTTGCGTACTAAGTTGCGCGAGATTAAAAAGGCTGTTGCTTGATTCTGGTCTGTCGGAAAGACAGCGAAGAATAGGGCGATATAATTAACAAGGGGAGAGTAAGGAAATGAATAAAAAAATAATCTTTTCTGGCTTTATGGCGGCGATATTGCTGAGTTTCAGCGCCAACGCTGCCGAAAAAATAGCCAGCAAAACATACGTGGATAACAAGGCGGATGCGCTGGATATGTCCATAACCGCGATTAATACAAACCTGACGAACAACTATTCGACGACATCTGAGGTCGCCCAGGCAATCGCCACGGAGGTTACCACGATTAATGGCGACGTCGGTGCCAAAGCTGACAAGGTTGTCTCCGCGACGGAAAGTAACTTGGCGGGCTTTGACGCGACCGGAAACCTGAAAGATTCGGGTGTTTCGGCGGCGTCCATTGCGACACTTGGTTCTGATGTCACGACCTTGAAAACCACTGCAAACGGCCTGAAAGCTTTGGCGACCAAGGATACGGTTTCAGACGCGGACATTGCCGCCACCGCCGAAATCGCTAAATCAAAGTTGGCACAGGCTGTTCGGGAATCTTTGAGTCTGGCGGATACAGCACTGCAGTCTACGTCGATAGCCAATATGGAAGTTACAACAAACAGGTCGGACGATGTTGATACTTACAAAGACAACAGCACAAAGTATGCGTCGACCAAAGGTGTCGCGACCTATGTTGATGGCAAGATTAGCAGCGCGACCACAGCTTTGGGTCTGGGTACATTGGCGAACAAAGACAAAGTCGCCGCCGGCGATATTGCGGCTGGCGCGATTGTGGATGCGGATATAGCCGCCGGCACGATTACCGATGCAAAATTGTCTGCGGCAGTTCAAGCGTCCTTGACCAAGGCTGAAAGCGCATTGCAATCTGCGTCGATAGACAATATGGAAGTTACGACGAACAAAGCCACGACGATTAACGAGACCAACGAAAACAGCGAAACAGTGTATGCCAGCGTCAAGGCCGTAACGGGTTACGCGCTGCCGACACCGCCGACCGCGTGCAGCACGACTCAGTGCGTTTTGTCTGTTAACGCCGCGGGCGCGCCTTATTGGGAAGTTGTGTCGATAACTGGCCAAGAATAATAATAAATCAGGTAAAAACTATCTAGCAAGGGGAACCTAGAAAATGAAAAATTTAACCAGCAAAATATTAATGGCTTTGGTTGTGACTGGGTTCGCCAGCGCGGCCCAGGCTGAAATCGCCAGTAAAAAATACGTCGACGACCAGAATGAAGCGCAAAACATAACCATAGGCACCAGCATTGACGCCAAGCAGAATAAGCTTAGCGGCACCCAGGGTTCGGTCGTGACATTCGGCGCCAGCGATGGTGCGGTAACCAGTACCGTGTTGGGTTTGTTGGCGACAAAGTCCGCCGTGGCCAGTGATGATATTACGGATGGCACGATTGTAGACGCGGACATTGCAACCACCGCCGCAATCGCCAAATCAAAGTTGGCCGAGGAAGTTCGGACTTCCTTGGGGAAAGCTGATACCGCGTTGCAAAGTGGCGCTTTGACCGGCTATGCCACTACGGCAAGTTTGGGCACTTTGGCGTACAAAGACAAAGTCGCCGCCGGCGATATTACAGCTGGTGCGATTGTGAATGCTGATATTGCTGCCACTGCCGCGATTGAGAAAAGCAAATTGGCACAGGCTGTCCAAGACTCTTTGGGTCTGGCGGATACAGCATTGCAAAGCGGCGCTTTGTCTGGTTATGCGACGACTGGTTCTCTTGATGGAAAACAAGATAAGCTGAGCGGCGATGCCGGAAAGGTCGTGACATTCAGCAACACTGCCGGAACGGTGACGGGCACAACCTTGGGCAGTTTGGCGACTAAGTCAGCCGTGGCCAGCAGCGATATTACGGATGGCACGATTGAGAACGGGGATATTAAGGACGGCACGATTGCTGCGGCAAAGTTGGAGACTGCGGTTACTACTGCCTTGAACGGTGCGGAACAAACAACGAACAAACTCACGGCGACGATTGGAGAAAGCGATAAAACCAGCACCACGAAGTATACCTCGGCCAAAACCGTTGTTGATTACGTGGCGGCCCAGGGCTATATTGACTCAACCGCTGTTGACACCAAGATTACCACCGCAACTGACAATTTGGGTCTGAAGGCATTGTCAAAGCTGGATACGGTGGCCAGCGCCCAGATTACGGACGGAACGATTGTGGATGCGGATATTGCCGCCAACACGATTACCAGTGGAAAATTGTCTGCGGCAGTTCAAGCGTCCTTGACCAAGGCTGACGGCGCCGCCCAGGAATCTACTTTGGGTGTGTTGGCCAAAGCCGTGCCTGGTACATGTGGTGCAACCCCTGATAATAAGTGCGTGCTGACATATGATGGAACTTCATACGCATGGGAAAAAGTCGAAAGGTAAATTAATATATCCGGTGCGGAACGGTTTTTTCCGCACCGGAATTGAATGAAATTGTTGCTTCGGGCTGACCTGAGGTTTGTTAGTGGTATATAAAAAAGGGTTCTTATGATAAAGACGGCCGGTATTTTTATGATTTCGATTGTTACGCTGGTGGCCGTTGTTTTCGGCGTCGGTCCGGCGCGTGCGGATTTAGCCAGCAAGGACTATGTCGAACGCATTGTCGGCAATATTTCGTTGATGCCCGGTCCAGCTGGACCAACCGGCGCCACGGGTGCAACAGGCGCAACTGGTCCAGCGGGTCCGACGGGACCGGCAGGCTCGGTCAACGCCGTGAACGTGACTGGAACGGGAAATATGGTTACAGAAATATCAGGAACCAGCACCTTGGCCGTGACCAAGGGAAATGTACAGATTCCGGTCGGCAGTGCCACCGCCACGACCTATGCGACAATTTGGGTAGAGTAATAACAGATAGGAGATATGAGATACGAGATATTAGATTGTGCAAGCGTGAACAAATTTTATAATTTTGAACAATGTCCAAAATTAACTTGATTAATCTTTACTATCTAAAAAACCTCCCAGCGGGTGGTTTTTTTATTTGCTCAACTGACAGGAATGTACCTTATAGACGTCAAAACAAAAGTTTGTTATACAAACTTTTGTCATTCCGGCGTAGGCCGGAATAGGGTCTATGAATCGTGAGCGAAGCGAACCAAATATACACTTGGCAACGCTGCGCGTTGCGGTTAATAGACCCTATCCCTGCCTGCGCAGGGATGACAAACCTCTTGCAGAGGTTTGTTCAAAAAAATACATTCCTGTCAGTTGAGTCTTATTTTGAATTATGAAATCTATTCACGCTTGCACAATATTAATATCTCGTATCTCATATCTCCTATCTCGTATCTATAATATTGTCATCAATCCTATACCAATAATCGCCGCCGCAATCGCCAGCAAGGTCAGCGGCCAAAAATACTTCTTAACAATCGCGTTCGCCTGTTCTTGAAAACGCCACAGCAAAAACGCCACCACTGCAAACCTCAATGTTCTGAAAATCGCCGACACGCCGATAAACAAAATTGGGTTAAACTGCAAAAATCCCGCGCATATGGCCAGCAGCTTGTACGGCACAGGCGTAAATGCCGCCAGAAAAATAATAAATAATCCGTGTTTCGCGAACATCGTCTGGGCGCCGACAAACTGTGGGCAATGGCTGTATATCTGGGCCTGGCCGATGACCGGTTCGACGCAATGGGTAAAGGTTTCGATAATCCACATACCGAATGTCTGAAAAAAATAAAATCCAATCATATACGCGATAATACCGCCCACCAAAGAGCCCAGCGCCGCCGCCGCCGCGACCGGAATCGCGCGCTTTTTGTTGGCCACGATGGGGGGGGTCATAAAGACCTCGGGCGGGATGAACAGGAAAACGGATTCGCAGACGGTCAGCGCGAACACGACCCAGGCAAACGCCGGATGTCCTGAATGCTTTAAAACAAAGTCCGCAAATTTTGAATTTCTTTTCGCCATGTTTTTCCTGCTGTGAATTTTCTTGATTGTAATTTAATGTCAGCTGGTTTACAATCACAATGTGAAAAAAGAAATGAATTTTAACCGCAAAGACCGAATCGCCAGCAAAGTCCAGACTTTGGTGGCCGAAATCCTGCGCGACAAGTTTCACGAAGACCCGGACATATCGGGGGTTTCCCTGGTCGGCGCCGAATCCAGCGGCGGGTTGAATTATGTGAAATTGTTCTATTACACGGGCCACGGCGACAAAAAATTGGTGGCGCGGCGCTTGGCCGACGTTACCCGAATGGTGCGTTTCGAACTGGCCGCCCGGATGGACCAGAAATACGTTCCCGATATTCGCTTTGCCTATGACGATACCTTGGAAAAAGCCCAGCGCATCGACGAATTGCTGGCTAAACTGAACTAATTAAATTATTGACAAAGAATAGTATTGTGTTAATCTGTGTTTATAAAACACGGGTGGCAGTTCAATGTTGGACGGAAAAGTAGAGCGAATTTATAATGTCTCGGACGCCAGGCGCGGCATCTGCTATGCCATTGCCAACGAAGTCGGCGGTGATGCCGAACATATTTACAGATACATCCAGGAAGACGTAAACATATACAAACATCCGATGTTCGTTTATGTCACTGTCTATGGCCGGCTGGCCGGATTCATAAAGGGCTGCGAGGCCGAAGTTCCCGAAGAATGTTTCAAAACTTTCCCGAGAGATTCGCTGTCCGCGAAGATAGATTATCTGTATGTGGATGAAGAACTGCATGGCATGGGAATCGGCCAGGCGCTGATGCATGCTTATACGGATTATGCGATGTCCAACGGATTCCGGACGATTCATCTGAATTCTTCGAATCTGGAAAGGACCAAGTTGTTTTACAGAAAGCAGGGATTCAGAAAAATAAATCGCGGCAGATTTCGCGAGTCCATATACGGAAAGATTCTGACAGACAACAAGGCAGGTTTGAAAAGATGATGCACGCCAAGCTGATAGAGCGGGTCGAGTTCGTAACGCCTCGAATTCGCGATAATTGCTGCATAATTGCGAACAAATCCGCGCACGCGATGAATGTCGTTACCGCTATCTATAATTCGATTCAATCCGACGTAAATGAGAATGACGGATTCATGCTGTCGTGCACAATCGACAGGCAGATGTGCGGATTCATAACTGGATGCCTGAAATACGACGATTGTTCGCAATATGCTGAACAGATTCCAACAACCGCCAAAATCGATTGGTTTTATGTAGACAAGAGATTTCAAAGACGCGGAATCGGCCGGGAACTTATCGCAGAATATGTCGATTACGTCGCGTCTCTGGGGGTCCGGGAAATAGAAGTGTTTGCCGAACCCGTGGCAAGCGCGCTAAATTTTTATAAAAAGAACGGATTTGTACCCATTGAGCAAAGCAGGAATTTCTTGAAAAAAGCGCTGGAAGCCAGACTGATTCAAAAATAGCGCACGATTTTTAATGCGGTTTACAGACCCTATCCCTGCTTGCGCATGGATGACAAACCTCTTGCAGAGGTTTGTTCAAAAAAAGTACATTCCCGACATTTGAGTAATTAAAAAATAACCGGCAAAAAAAGCAATTGCAAAGTACCTTATACTGGTTTATCATTGCCGCATTATTCGTAATACGTTACACGAAATACGTAATACGAAAAAAGTAAATTAAACTTGAAAAAATCGTGTCACGTATCGCGTGTCACGTATCACGATGAAATGAATCAGAAAAATATCAGAAACTTCGCGATTGTCGCGCATATCGACCATGGAAAATCAACTTTGTCCGACCGCCTGATTGAATACACCGGCGGATTGGAATCGCGCGAAATGAAATCCCAAGTCCTGGATTCCATGGATATAGAGCGCGAGCGCGGCATCACCATCAAGGCCCAGACCGTGCGGTTGTCATACGTCGCAAAAAACGGCGAAACGTATCAATTGAATCTGATGGATACGCCCGGCCACGTGGACTTTACGTACGAGGTCTCGCGCAGCCTGGCCGCGTGCGAGGGCGCGCTGGTGCTGGTCGACGCGACCCAGGGCGTCCAGGCTCAGACATTGGCGAACGCGTATCTGGCGCTGGACAACGATTTGGAAATGATTCCGGTCTTGAATAAAATCGATTTGCCGTCCAGCGATGTCGCCGCCGCGCGCGAGCAGATTTCCGACGTCATCGGCATGGACGCGTCCGACGCGCTGTGCGTTTCGGGAAAAACAGGCGCGGGCGTCCCGGAACTGCTGGAAGAAATCATACGCAAGCTGCCCGCGCCGCGCGGTGACGCGGACGCGCCGGCGCGCGCGCTGTTGGTCGATTCATGGTACGATTCGTATCTGGGCGTCGTGATTCTGGTCCGCGTATTTGACGGTGGCCTGAAGCGCGGCCAAAAAATCAAATTCATCGCGACCGGCGCGGAATATGTTGTCGATAAAATCGGATATTTTACGCCAAAGATGGTCAATACCGACGGGCTGGATGCCGGCGAAATGGGCTTTATCATTACCGGAATGAAGACAATTCACGACTGCAAAGTCGGCGACACCATTACGGACGCCAAGGCCATGGTCAAGGTTGAAGGTCGTAGAGCGCAGAGCGAAGGTATTAAAGATGACGAACCACCTGCGCTATACGCTCTGCGACCTTCGACCTTAGTTGAGCCTTTGCCAGGGTTCAAGCCCAGCGTGCCCGTTGTGTTCTCGTCCTTTTTCCCGGTCGAGGCCGACGATTACCCGAACCTGCGCGATGGGGCGGAAAAGCTGGCGCTGAACGACGCGTCGTTTGTCTTTACCACCGAAAAATCCAGCGCGCTGGGCTTTGGATTGCGCTGCGGATTTTTGGGCCTGCTGCATATGGAAATCATCAGCGAGCGCCTGTCCCGCGAATTCGGCCTGTCGCTGATAAACACGATTCCCAGCGTGCTATACCGGCTGCATCTGCGCAGTGGAGAGGTCAGCGACCTGGAAAATCCGGCGGATATGCCCGACCCGACGATGATTTCAATGATAGAAGAGCCCTGGGTGCGGGCCACCATTATGCTGCCAGAAAAATATATGGGCGCGATTATGGCGCTGTGTGCCGAGCGCCGCGGCATCCAGGAAAATATTTCCTATATCGGCGGGCGGGCGGTGCTGGCCTATCAGCTGCCCCTGGCTGAAATCGTCTTCGATTTCTATGACCGGGTCAAATCGCTGTCGTCCGGATACGCGTCCTTTGATTATGTGCTGCAGGGCTATCAGGCGTCCGATTTGGTCAAGGTGTCCATTCTGGTCAACGAAGAAAATGTCGAGCCTTTGTCATTCCTGTGCCACCGCGTCTTTGCCGAAAAGCGCGGCCGCCAGATTGTCGAAAAATTAAAGGACCTGATTCCGCGGCACCAATTCAAGATTCCGCTGCAGGCCGCAATCGGCGGCAAGATTATCGCGCGCGAGACAATCGCCGCGTTCCGCAAGGATGTGACTGCGAAATGCTATGGCGGCGACATCACGCGCAAGCGCAAGCTGCTGGAAAAACAGAAAGAGGGCAAAAAGCGCATGCGTACGTTCGGCAACGTCGAAATCCCGCAAAGCGCGTTTATCAACGCGCTGAAAGTGTCGTAAAGGCGGAAGTCGAAAGGAGAGAGAAAATGAACGAGAATAATATTGTAATTTATGAAAATCAAAACGGTGTTCATGTCGAGGTGAAGTTGGAACAAGAAACCGTTTGGCTGACACAGGCGCAGATAGCCATGATTTTTGGCGTGAATACGCCGGCAATCAACAAGCATATAAAGAATATATATAAGGATGGCGAGTTGGCGGAAAACGCAACTGTTTCCAAAATGGAAATAGTTCAAACCGAAGGAAAACGCCAAATATCCAGAAATATGGATTTTTATAATCTGGACATGATAATTTCTATCGGCTATCGCGTGAATTCAAAAAACGCTACATCATTTCGCGTCTGGGCTACGAACGTTTTAAAGAAATACCTGGTCGATGGCTATGCCGTGAACGAACGGCGGCTGACGGAATACAAGGATAAATTCAAGGCCCTGCAACAGGCCGTGTCTGTCCTGGAACGCGTGGCCGTGAATCAGGTTGAAAATCTGGACCCGATGGTGCGCGAATTGCTGAACATAACCGCCGAATTCGCCGCCGGATTCGAAATTCTGGACAGTTATGACCACGAACAGCTGGCCGCAGCCGGACGAACCAAGCGCGAAGCGGTGGAAATTTCCGTATCGGAGTTCCTGGCCGAGATAGAAAAAATGAAACCGCGGTTCGGCGGTTTGTTCGGCGCGCCCAGGGACGATTCGTTCGAAAGCTCGGTCAGGCAGATTTATCAGTCCGTCGGCGGCCGCGATGCATATCCGACAATCGAGGAAAAGGCCGCTACATTACTGTATCTGGTCACAAAGAACCATTCCTTTGCAGACGGGAACAAGCGCATCGCGGCGTTCTGCTTTGTATATTTCCTGGCGCGTAATAGATTGTTGTTCGCAAATGGCGCCAAGATTATCGATGATGGCGCGTTGGCCGCATTAACACTGCTGATTGCGGAATCAAAGCCCACCGAAATGGACACCGTAAAGCGTGTGGTCGTAACGATGCTGAACATGGGTGGTGGAAAATAAAAAATGGCTCGTCAATTTCTTTTTAATCCGTATATCTTGGACAATCTGCCGGTGCCGGCGGCCGGGTTCGACGTGGTCCGGGACACCGCCGAATCGCGCCTGCGCATGTATATCACCAACCGCGGCGTCAAAAGCTTTTTTGTGCGCAAGCGCGTGAACGGCAAGGACCGGCGCATCATCATCGGAAATTATCCCGGCATGGAAATCCACGACGCCCGCGCCCGCGTCGCGGATGTCTTGAAATCCGCCGGTGAAAAGCCGAAGTTACATCGCAAGAAAACTGGCTTTCGCAGAATTTCCGACATGTATCTGGTCAGGAAAGTCCGCCGCGCAGAACAGTCCAAGGCCAAGCTGGTCCGGGCGATGGTAATGCACCTGTCGCCGTTGTTCGACAAGAACGTCCAGGACATCACCGCGCGGGACGCGGCGGACACCTTGTCGAAGATAAAGGGCGCTGCCGCCCGCAACCGCATACATGAATTGCTGCGCAGCATTTTCAATTTCGCCGTCGACGGCGGATATATCGCCGATAATCCGGTCGCGACTATCGCCAGGGTAAAAGAGACGCGCCGTGTCCGCCCGCTGACTCAAACGGGTTTGGGGCGCTTTATAAACGCCGTCGGCCGGGAAAAATCCCAGAATTTGCGCGCAGCTTTTCTGATGCTGGTTTACGGTTTCGCGCCGAAATCAAAAATATTTTCCATGCAGTGGCGCGATTTGGATTTCAATCATTACACATGGAAGGGCCGTCCTTTGTCCGACGCCGCGGTCGTCTTGCTGCAGGATTTGCCCCAGGACGGCCGGTGGGTTTTCCCAGGACGCAGCGGGCGGCATTTGACCGACCCGCGCATGGCCTGGCGGACAATCGCGGCGCGCGCCAAGATACCCAGTCTGACGATGGACGACGTGCACAAATATCTGACGCGCCAGTTGGTCTGGACGTCTGACCGCGAAGAACTGCGCGGTAACATGAATAGACTGATTGACGGTATGGCAATAGGTAATCGGTAATCCGTAATCGGTAATCCGAAAAATAAAAATTGTATCGTACGGTTCACGTGTCACGGATTACCGATTACCTATTACGGATTACCATTTGTTACCGTTTGTTATAATTTCTTGACACATATGTCGCAATAATGATAGCCTGTAGTGTTAGCGCCCTTGGGTGGGCTCACGAATTTAACCAAATTAAAGGATTTAAAATGTCAGTTTTTGATAAAGTAAAAGCAATCGTAGTGGACAAGTTGGGCGTAGAAGCCGGCAAGGTAACAATGACGGCCGCTTTTGTTAACGACTTGGGCGCGGACAGCTTAGACGTCGTGGAATTCGTCATGGAAGTCGAAAAGGAATTCGGTATCACGATTCCTGACGAAGAAGCCGGCAAAATGGCAACCGTCGGCGACGCCGTGAAGTATATCGAGGCCCATGCCAAACCCGCACCAGCAGAAAAACCAGCGAACTAATAGTCAGACTGGTATTTTGTAATACAGTAAAAATCCGCCCGCAGCGTTTACCCGCGCGGCGGATTTTTTTCTGTATTTATTCCAAGATAAAGGTTATTATAAATAAGAATACAGATTCTGGGCGGCATGAAATGCGCCCTGGTTGAACCCTTATCAAAGGAAAGATTATGAGAAGAGTGGTAATTACAGGCATGGGTATTGTTTCTCCGGTCGGCACCGGCGTGGAATATGCTTGGAAAAATATAACGGCAGGCAAATCGGGCGTGCGTCCCATAGATTTGTTCGACACGTCCGACATGGCGTCGACCATCGCAGGCGTTCCGGTTCGGGGCGACGAACCTGGCCAATACAATCCCGACAGTGTAGTCGACCCGCGCGACCAGCGCCGGATGGACAAGGTCATCGTCTATGGACTTGTCGCCGCGGACCAGGCAATCAAAGACGCCGGCCTGTTCGATTACGCCGGCGACAAAGAGCGCGTCGGCGTTTCCATCGGCAGCGGCATCGGCGGCCTGAACACGATTTACGACACATGCGTTGAACTGTATACCAACGGCCCGCGCGCCATCAGCCCGTTCTTTATCCCCAAGGCCATTATCAACATGGCCGCGGGCTATGTCTCCATTCGCTATGGATTCCGGGGTCCGAATATTTCCATCGTGACTGCCTGCGCGACAGGCGCCCATTCCATCGGCGAGGGCGCGCGTCTGATTCAGCACGGTGACGCGGATGTTATGATTTGTGGCGGCGCCGAGGGCGCGGTTGGTAAAATCGGCATGTCGGGCTTTGCGGCGATGAAGGCGCTGTCCACGCGCAACGACGACCCGGCGGGCGCATCACGTCCCTGGGACAAAGGCCGCGACGGTTTCGTCATGGGCGAGGGCGCGGCCGTTCTGGTCCTGGAAGAATACGAACACGCCAAGGCGCGCGGCGCCAAGATTTACGGCGAAATCGCTGGATACGGAATGTCCGGCGATGCGTATCATATCACGGCCCCGGCCGACGGGGGCGAAGGCGGAATTCGCGCGATGAAGGCCGCGCTGAATGACGCCGGCCTGACGCCAAACGACGTGGATTACGTCAACGCGCACGGCACGTCCACAGGACTGGGCGACATCGGCGAACTGACGGCGGTCAAGACATTGTTCGCCGACAACAAAAATATCTGCATGTCGTCGACCAAGTCAATGACGGGCCATATGCTGGGCGCGGCCGGCGCGGCTGAGGCGATATTCTGCACCTTGGCGATTCGTGACGGAATCGTTCCGCCGACAATCAACCTGAATGACCCTATTGACGAGGTCGGCGATTTCAATCTGGTCCCGAATAAAGCCCAAAAGAAAGAGGTCCGGATTGCGGTCAATAATTCCTTTGGCTTTGGCGGCACCAACGCCAGTCTGGTCATCAAAAAGCTGGGGGAATAGCGGATAAAAAGGGGCGCAAGTATGCGCCCCTTTTTAGTTACCAAATAACAGAGCACAGATAACAATTAACAATTAATAAATAATAAAGAATAAATGATGTGCTCGGTATAGGTTCCCCTCCACAGGAGGAGAACTTAAAGTGCGCCGAGGCCACAATTCATCACTCTTACATATACCCAGTACCTAGTACCCAATACCCATTAAAAAAACATCTTGAATCCGTGGCGGATTTCTGCCAAAATTTATGCATAATAACTGCGCTAATCCAAACCAGCCTTTGCTTTCGGCAGTTTTTCATTTCCTAAAATCGCGGATTTC
>JAISAB010000003.1 GCA_031266915.1 Rickettsiales bacterium
TCTCGCCCTGTTCGAGGCAGTGTGGAAAATACATTATGCTTTGATACAACGCGTGTATGCGGTAAGTATGACCAGCACCGGGCTTGTTCGAATTATCCGGCAAAAGTCCTAGATTTTACCCCCCCCCCCCCCGCACAACCTGTGGTTGAATACAATATTGTATTTCGGCGATTTTTAATATTTTTATCAGTTATATCTTTATCCTTGGCGGTCTTGGTCCCAAGGGTTTCACTTGCCGATGTCGCGGCGACAACCTATGTCGATGCCGCCATAGCGGGCAAGGAAGACACCGCCAATAAAATTACATCCGTATCCGGCGGCGGAACTGGTCTGACTGCGGCGGCGACAGACGCTCAATACCCATCCGCAAAGGCCGTGTACGGCATGTTTGTCGACCAGGCGCAAAGCGGATTGCTGAATCTTGTCTATCCCGTCGGGTCCATATATATGTCAACCGCCGCCGCGAATCCTGGGACCTTGTTCGGCGGAACCTGGGAGGCGTTCGGCGCCGGCCGCGTCCTGATCGGCGCCGGCACGGGCAAGGATACCAGAAACGAGAGCCGAACCTTTGCGGCGGGCGCCGCGGCTGGGGAATATAACCATGCGCTGACCGTCAATGAACTGGCCGCGCACGAGCACCCGGTTGTCAGACATAGCTCAGGGTATCCAATACACACGGACCGTACAACCCTGGGCGGAACTTATCCGGTTCTGGGGTTGGAGTTTTCCAATAATGTCGCCACCCCGTTGAGAGCTGAATCCACCGGCGGAGATGCGGCGCACAATAATATCCAGCCCTATGTGGTCGTATATATGTGGCGACGGACGGCATGACGGTAAATAGTCAGTAGTCGTTAGTCATTAGTGAATGTATCGCGCCTTTGGCGCGATGACTTTATTAACTATTGACTAAAATTTTGATGTCTTGAAATCTGCGTTTTTTATTGTTAGAATTCACTGGAATTTAAAAAGTCGGGGTCGGCGCGCGGTCGGACCGCCATTTATAAGGCGGTATTGTTTCGTCCGGGCGGCGGCGTTTTGATTGGTTGGAAACATATCTCCCCGGTCGCATATTTAAAAAAAGTGAAAAAAATGAAAACGTTTAGAAAATTATGGAAGGGTTTCTGGGAGCCGCTGCTGCGCCTGCCGCTGGTCCAATGGGTGGTGGCGGCGCTGATGGCGTTCGCCATTTGGCTGGTGTATTTCACATGCTGGAAAAAAGTAGAGGGCCAAGGCAAGGCCATCCTGCGCAATTGCCGGAAACAGCCGGCCATTTTCGTATTCTGGCACGGGCGCAGCATGATGTTGTCGCCGATTGTGCGAATGTACGGCGTCCGCGGATACGCCGTCGCCAGCCGCCACAAGGACGGCCGCATGATGGCGAAACTGCAACGCATATTCGGCCTGAAGGCGATTTACGGCAGCACGTCCGAAGGCGGCATATCCGTGCTGCGCCAGGGACTGCGTATTCTGCGCGGCCCCAAAAGCAGGGTTATATGCATGTCCCCCGACGGCCCCAGCGGCCCGTCGCTGCGCGTCCAGGACGGCGCCATGTATTTCGCCAAGATGTCCGGCGTGCCGATTGTGCCGGTCTGTTTCTCGTCCAGCGGCGCGTGGTTCCAGAAACGGTGGGACCGGTATCTGATTGCGCTGCCGTTTTCCAAAATCACATGCAAATTCGGCACACCAGTCTACATCGACGGCAAGCTGGGCAAAAAGGAATTTGAAGCCGAGCGCAAAAAGCTGGAGGCCATTATGGTCAAACAACTGCGCGAACTGGACGCGGCGTTCGGTTTGCCCCAGGTCGAGCAGGACCTGAACGCGACGGATTTCAAAAGGAATCTGCGCGAGCAAAGGGCCCGGAAGAAAAAATAACGCGCGCGGCGCAAGGGCAGGGAAAGAATTTGACAACCCCAGGTTGGTTTTTGAAAAAAAATGCGCTGGCGTATCTGTTGTTGCCCTTGGCCGCCATGTATTATCTGGTCAGCCGACTGGTGTATTTTTGCCGGCTTTTTTATCAAAAAAGGTCGAAAAGGCCGGTGATTTGCGTCGGGAATATATTTGCGGGCGGCGTCGGAAAAACCCCGATTGTAATGGAAATCGCCAGACGGCTGGGCGCGCTGGTCGTTATGCGCGGGTATCGGCGGGGCCGGAACGATATTGGTGATGAGGCAAAAATGCTCAAAAAGGCCGGTATTCGCGTCTATGTCGGTAACAGAAAAACGAACGTTCGGATGCTGAATGGCCGACGGGACAATGGTCCGATTGTTATGGATGACGGCTTTCAGAATCCGGGCGTCAAAAAGGATATATCGATATTGGTTTTCGACCAAAGGCTCGGCTTTGGAAACGGCTTTGTCTTGCCGGCGGGCCCGCTGCGCGAACCAGCGTGCGCCATCAGACGCGCCGATGCGGTCATTGTGATTGGGTATCGGGTACTGGGTAATGGGTATCATAGATTCATATCTGAAATAAAATCATTCGGAAAACCGGTGTTTTTTGCCGAAAACAAAACACTGATTCCTGATTCCTTAGAACTGATTCCTGTTATAGCGTTCGCCGGAATCGGGTATCCGCAAAAATTCTTTGACGCGCTGATGCCGCGGGCAGTCAAGACCATAGGCTTTCCCGACCATCACAAATACACCGAATCCGATTTGAACCGGCTGTTTCTGATGGCAAAAAAAGAGCGTGCCGCGCTGCTGACCACGGAAAAAGACTGGGTCAGGCTGCCGCCCGCGATGCGGAAAAAAATCCATGTCGCGAAACTGGAAACGACCGTCGAGCCCGCATTTTGGACCTGGCTGTCCGAAAGACTGAAAGAATCGTTATAGTCGGTTAGATTTCTTTGATATGTTTTTGGGTTTTTATCAGGTATTATGCCACCAATAAAAAAAGGGATGTCAAAATGAGAACATTCGAATCCGAAATAACTTTTTCCGGCGTCGGCATACATTCGGGCCGGCCTGTCAAAATGCTCGTAAAACCGTCGAAAAAGCCGGGAATTTTCTTCCGTCGCGTCGATATTCCCAGCAGCGCCCCCATCGCCGCCCGATACGATAACGTCGGCGGAGCCAGCCTGCGCAATACGACAATCGGCGACATCAATGGTGCGCATGTTCAGACAATCGAACATCTGATGGCGACGTTGTTCGTGGTTGGCGTGGACAGCGCCCTTATCGAAATCGACGGCCCCGAGACGCCAATCCTGGACGGCAGCGCCCGGGAATTCTACAATCTGCTGGCGCGCATCGGGACGACCGGCGGCGATATGAAAAAGATTGTCGTCAAAAAGGAAATCGTCGTCAGAAAGAAAGAAATTCTAGCAAAGCTGCCCCTGTTCAAGCGCATGGCGGCCGTCGCGCACGACTGGATGATGGGACGGCGTAACAACGGCTTTGCGCGTCTGTCGCCGGGCGGTCCGGGTCTGAATATTCGGGCGACGATGGATTATCCAGACAAAGTCATCGGCGTGCAATCGTTTGAGTATTCTTTTACCGGCACGTGCGGCGACGCCGAAAAATTCGCATCCGACGTCGCCGCCGCGCGTACCTTTGGACGGTATTCCGAATGGGAGTATCTGAAATCGCGCGGCATGGGGCGCGGCGCGGACGAAACCAATGTCATCGCCCTTAACGACAAAGGCGACGGCACGATGAACAAGCTGATTTGGCAGGACGAATTTGTCCGTCATCAGATAATCGACATTCTGGGCGATATGTTTACCAGCGGCGGATTTATCCAAGGCCGCTATGAATCGTACAAGGGCGGCCACGCGATGAATAACCTGATTCTTAAAAAGTTGTTCAGCGACCCGTCGAATTATGATATAGTTGAGTGAGAGTGCGAGTGATTAGTTTCAAGTGGAGAAAAAAATGAAAAAATATTTATACATTGTTTCCGCGTTGGTTTTGGCCGCATGCGGCGGGTACATCAAGAACCATAACGGCAGCGAGTTTCTGGTCCAGCTGGAATCCGAGCCGATAGGGTGCGTCTATCTGTACAAACTGGAATCCGAGGTTTCCGTCTACGACGCCGACGACGCGCGCCGTTACTTGGAAAACCGCATCGCCGACCAGGCCCGGCTTGGAAACGCTTACTGGATTACCAGTCAGCGCACGCGTCCGAACGAATGGGTGGTTGTCGGGCCCGAGCGCGCCTTTGTCTTGTCGGCGAACGTTTACGACTGCCCAAACCCCAGGGACATCAAGACGGTGAACGGCGCTCGGACCGCGCCAGCCGAAGCACCGGATATGTACGGCGTGACGTATTAAAAAACCGGCCGTTCGGCCGGTTTTTTATGGGAATCGGTAGGGAAGGAATCAGGAATCAGTAAAGAGGAATCATTTAGATACTGGTTACTGATTCCTGCTTGTTATCCATCCCCTTTTTATGCTATAATCCAATGGTAGAGATATAGAGAGACGCGCCTTGGCAAACCAGGTTATTTCCATTGACAGAAGAAAATATGCGGTCGGATTGTTTTGGCAGCCGGTCGCCGGCGGCGTCACCGCGCGCATGCTGGCCCGGGGCGTCGACAAGAAATTAAACAGATACGCCGAGTATCGCGCAATGGTCGGCCTGGGTGCGGCGCGCCTGGGCCATCATGTCGGAATGTCCAGCGCCGCGGCCGAAGTTATGGAGGCCTTTGCAGAATTCTCGTCGTTTCTGGCCGTGTTCAAGACGGGCGGATTCTATTGGCTGACCGCTGTGCGCAACGGAATCATCATCAGCGACCAATTGTTCGAATCCGAAGACGAAGCGCGCACGGAATACACGAAATTATCAACCATGCCGGATTGGGGCGGACTGTTCGCGCCGGCGATTTGGGGAATGCCGCGCTCGGTGGAAAGACATCTGGACGACGTCGTCACCGGCAACGTCAGAGCGGCGCTGAAACCAATCAGCAACTTCAAGACCGGCCTGGTTTCCGCGGCGCTGATGGTTTTATTTGTATTGGGTGTCGCATATTTCTTTCGCGGGCCGATTGGTCATATTTTAACGCCGCGTCCGCAGATGTCCGCAATTGACCCGATTGTTGCCGAAGAATACAAAAAACGCGTCGAGGAAAAGAACAAAGAGCTGGACAAGAAATTCGAAATCATAAAAGCGGAGCCGCCAGCGCTGCCGGAAATGCCGTATGAGTTTCTGCCGGATCCGAGCGAAAGGGCCGCGCTGTGTTATAAGGCCATCGCCTTTGTGATGCAGCCCGTGCCGGGCTGGAACCAGACTGATGCCGAATGCACCGACGCCGACGCGGTTGCTACGTTTCGGCGCGGTCGCGGAACGCTGGCCGATTTTTACGATGTTGCGACCGGCCTTATGCCGGGCGCGTTTGTCCAAGAAAAAAACGAATCCGAAATCGTTGTCCGCGCCAAGCTGCCAAAGCTGCAGGCTTTCTCGTCCTTGGAAGAAAAGGACCCGGACACAATTATCCGCGAAGTTAACACGGCCTTTCAAAAAATCGACGCGCCCGTCGATACGAACGCGGTCGTCGACGTCGTTGGCGCCGGCGCCGAAAGCGTCGACCTGAACGTGGTCGAGGTCGCCGCCGCGTCCAAACTGACCCCGCCCGAATTCATAAAAGTCTTCGGCGATTTGCGCGGCGTATATATGACGCGCGTCGCGTGGGACGCGCGCGTACGGCAATGGAACTATGAGGTGATAATCTATGCAAAATAAAATCAAAACCATTAAAAAGCGATTTTTCCTGGCCGCGGTCCTGGTGGCTGCGATAGCCGCGCCGGCGTTCGCGGACGACTCTTTGTCGTACGACGAAATGTCGGCCGACGGCATCGCCGAATATCAAGTCGAAGGAACGCTGTTTCAGCAAATCGCGGATTTGGAACAGGAAAAAGTTCTGATGCAGCTGGAAAAAGAGCGCGCCCAATTGGACCTGGAGCTGGACCGGCTGGCTGCTGAGAAAATCAAGCTGCATATGGAAATCGACACTCTGTCGGGCCGCGCCGAAGAGCAGCAGCTGGCAATCGAGGCCGAGCGCGCGAAGCTGGAGGTCGAAACATCGAAACTAGAGCGCGAGAAGCAATCACTGGCAAGCCAATCCGCCGACATGGCCGCCAAGAAACCCGCCGCGTCCGCCAAGGCTGTTCAAAACGAAGCAGCCGACCCGATTTCTAAAAAATACAGGCTGGTCGACATCATCGGCGCGGGAAACCAATTATACGCCACCGTCGAGGATGCTGGAAACGGCCAGCGTAAAAAGATTTCCGTCGGCAAGGAATTGGACGGCTATGCAATCAAATCGATTTCACTGGACGACGGCGTTATGTTCCTGAAAGACGGCGTGACGGAAACACTGAATATCGGAAAGGACAAATAGTAGCTAGTCGTTAGTAGCTAGACACTAGCTACTAGCTACTAGCTACTAATGACTAGCTACTAAAAATGAACGAAACGGATAAAATCTTTAACAGAAAGCGCGACGCCGGCAATATTTCCGTGCCTCAGGGCTTGGAAAACGCGCCGTACAAGGACGTCGTCGATTATCTTTTCGCGGACAACAACCGTCTGCTGACCGCAACCGCGGCCGGGCTGGAGCTGTCGAAGGATACACAGAATCTGGTTGCGTATTTTTCCGGCGGCGAGGTTATTATTTCCCGCACGCACCGGTACGACGGCCGCGTACTGGCTTTTCTGGATTTGCTGGCGGTGGAAAACCGCGCGGTTCTGGAACCGTTTTATTCCGATTTGGGCCTGTTGTCGGCGATTTACAAAACCTATGAGGGCCGGCTGGGCGGCGCCGAGAAATCACGTCTGGATTACGACAACCAGATGCAAAAGGATTTCGTCGACATCATCGCGCGCGCCGCGTCGCAAAAAGTCTCCGACATTCATATCGAGGTGGCCGACCAAACAACCATTTATTTCCGCCTGGACGGCAGCATGCAACCCGTTTTAGAATACAATTCAGGATGGGGCGAATCGTTCGTCCGCGCCGCGTTCGCGTCCAGCGATATATCCAATTCAAACTATGCCCAGAACGAATACCAGTCCGCCCAGAAAGACGGGCGCACGCCGCTGCGCGGGACCAAAGACTTGTATCTGCCGGCGGGTATTTTGGGTATCCGCATGCAGTTCAATCCGATTGCATTCGGCAGTCGCTATGTGGTCATGCGTCTGCTGTACGACAATCCGTCCGAGGGAATCAAGACCGAGCAGGAATTCAACGAGTACGAGCAGAAGCTGCTGATGCGCCTGCGCAGTTTTCCCACCGGCCTGGTCGTGGTCGCGGGTCCGACCAGTTCCGGAAAATCGACGACGCTGGTCCGCAACATGTCCATGATGTTGAAGGAAAGAAACTACGAAATCAACATGATTACCGTTGAAGACCCGGCCGAACAAAAAATATTCGGCGCGCACCAAATGCCGGTCGTCAACGCGTCCAACGAAGAGCAGCGCGAGGAAAAATTCACCGAGGCCCTGGCGTCCGCCTTGCGCAGCGACCCCGACACGCTGATGGTCGGCGAAATCCGAACGCTGTCCGCGGCCCAGCTGACCGTCAAGGGGGCATTGTCGGGACACAACGTGTGGACGACGCTGCACGCGAATTCGGCGATGGCCGCGCTGACGCGTCTGCTGGATATGGGCGTCGAAGGATTCAAGCTGAAAGACGAAACGATGATGCGCGGGCTGGTGTCGATGCGGCTGTTCAAAAAGCTGTGTCCGCATTGCCGCGAACGATTGGCGGACCACCCCGAGCATCCCGCGTATGGCCGCGTCAAGGACGCGTTCGGCGACGTCGGTCTGCAGCAGGTTTATGTCCGCGGCGCCGGGTGCGAGGAATGCAAAGGCACCGGCACAATCGGCCGCATAAAGGCCGGCGAGATTATCATCACGGACAGCGAATTTTTAAGGTTTGCGCTGGCCGGCGACACCACCGGCGCGGCGCGCTATTGGCTGGAGAATCTGGACGGACGCACGCTGAAGGAATCCGCGATGGAACTGATGCTGCAGGGCATAATCGGCGTCGACGAGCTGGAGCGCTGGGTCGGCCTGCTAAATCAGCCGGGTGTTTATTGATTCGTAACAGGTAATCGGTAATCGGTAATCCGATTCTTCCGATTACGGATTACGGATTACGGATTACTAATATGAACAAACTTGAACTTTTTTATGCGAAAATGATGTTCCGCCTGCAGACGGACAAGCGGATGTCCGCGTGTCGCAAACTGGGCTCGCTGTTGCGCAATAATTTCACGCTGATGGACGCGCTGGGCCGGCTGGAGCGCATAGAATCCAAGGGCGGCACGAAACCGGACGAGCCCTTTGCCATCGTCTTTCGCGAATGGCAGAAAAATCTGGAACGCGGAATGTCTTTCCCCGAGGCCACGCGCGGATGGGTGCCGATGAACGAGACCCTGCTGCTGACGCTGGGCGATGTGTCCCGGTTGTCCGTCGTGCTGGAAAATATCGGCCGCGTGGTCGAAGGGACCGAGAAAATCAAGCGCTCGATGATGTCGGCGGTCGCGTATCCGCTGTTTCTGCTGGCGCTGACGTTCGGCATTATCATCATGGTCGGGCTGTACCTGGTGCCGCCGCTGGCCGATGCCGCGTCCGCGGACATCGTTTGGCGCGGCACGGCGGCGTCACTGGTGCGGCTGTCCGATTTCGCGGCGCGATACTGGTATGCGCTGGCCGGCGCGTTCGCCGGGCTGGTCGTCGTAATATGGGCGTCGCTGCCGGTCTGGTCTGGCCGCCTGCGCGCGGCGTTCGACAAGCTGCCGCCGTGGAACATATACAAGATTCAAATCTCGGTCGGATGGCTGATGTCCCTGTCGTCGATGGTCGCGGCCGGCGGAACGATTCCGGTCGCGCTGCGCATGCTGGCGGACAACGCGAACAAGTATCTGCGCGATATTCTGGACGATGCGCTGCGCCATATCGCCAACGGCGACAATCTGGGCACGGCGCTGGCGAACACCGGCAGCAATTTCCCGAACGAAGAGATTATCGGCGATTTGGCCATCTATTCCGACATGAACGGATTCGACCAGAACCTGATGGGCATCGCGAACGATTACCTGGACGAATCCGTCAGAAAGATGGAGGCGATTTCCAACACGCTGAACAGCGTCGGAATACTGCTGGTGTCGGTAATAATAGGTTGGGTTGTGTTCGGCACATTCCAGATGCAGGACCAGATTACCGCCGCGCTGACTTAATCCCCTTCGCCAGCGAAGGGGTGGCGGGCATCGTCCCGACGGGGTAGTGGTAAATTAGAATTTATAAAAATTTTTTTAACACAGCTTATGAATTGCAAGGCATAAATAATTATTTTCCACTACCCCGTCTGCTCGTTACACTCGCATCCACCCCTTCGCCAGCGAAGGGGATTAAACCATAAACGGCAGGTTTTCCAAATTCCCTTCGGCCACGCGGACGTTCACGTCAATCATCAGGAATATCGCATCATTGATTCGGCCAGGGTTGGGCGGAAACATATGGCTGGACAGCAGGTGGCTGGTGTTTATCGACATCTTGGTCACCAGATGGTCATCGTCCAGCAGTGTGTAAATCGGCCCGATGTTGCGCGGCGTGTTTTCCCCGATTTCATGTTCGTTTTGCGGACAGCGCAGACCGTCCAGCAGCGTCTTGACGCGGTTGTCGATGTCCGTATGGGCCACGCCCACGATTTCAGGGTGCAGCATTTGTATGTCCAATTCCGCAATCAGTTTTAAATTCGGGGTGATAATCGGGTTGAAATCTATTCCGCCGATATGCTTGGTCGTTATCGGGCTTTTCGTGGCGCCCGGCATCATATAGCGGGTCATATTGTTCCACGGGCTGTGTTCCAGCAGCTTTTTCAACTGGGGATGGAACTGCATGCGGATGTCGGATATATGCTGCGCGCGCTTTTTCGGATTGACCAGAATTTCGCCGAAATACAACAGTTTGAATTTCATAAATACCCCCTGTGGGTCGCATTCGTGACACGTGATACGAATAATCAATACCTTTGAAATATACCAAAAAACATCCTTTTTTTCAAGGCGAAAAATGGGGATTATTCTCTTGCCAATTATACCGAAAATTGCTATGTTTTTCAGGTAAAATATGAGTTTTATTTTCGTGTCACGCACAACGTGTCACGTATCACGAAAAAGGAAAAATAATGTCAGTCAACAAAGACTATACCGGCGATTCAATCAAGGTTCTAAAGGGCCTGGAGGCGGTAAAAAAGCGCCCAGGCATGTACATCGGCGACGTGGGCGAGAGCAAGCAGGGCCTGCACCATATGATTTACGAGGTCGTCAACAATTCCATCGACGAAGCGATGGCCGACTTCGCGGACACGGTGTACGTGTCCCTGAATGCCGACGGCAGCGCCACCATCATCGACAACGGCCGCGGCATGCCGTTCGACGTCAACCGCGAAACGGGCCGCAGCGCGCTGGAGCTGATTATGTGCGAACTGCACGCGGGCGGCAAGTTTGATAACGAGACCGACGGTGCGTACAAGGTATCGGGCGGCCTGCACGGTGTCGGCGTGTCCGTGGTCAACGCCCTGTCCACCTGGCTGGAGGTGCGCGTCTGGCGCGGCGAGAACGAAGCCACCATGACATTCGCCGACGGCATCCCCAGCAGCGATTTGAAAATCGTCAAAAACACGTCGGGCCGCGAACACGGCACATCGGTTACGTTCCTGCCGTCGCCGAACACTTTTAACGGCACGGATTTCGACTATGACACTTTGGAAACATGGCTGCGCGAGCAATCATATCTGAACGCCAACGTCAGGATTATCTTGGAAGATTTGCGCGGCGGCGAAAAAAAGACGCGCGAATTTCATTCCGCCGACGGGCTGAAAGGTTTCGCGACGTATTTGAACAAATCCAAGGAACTGCTGAACAAAGAGCCTATTCAAGTCATGCGCGCGACGGACGGGATGAATGTCGAGGTCGTGCTGCAATGGACCACGGCGTATTCCGAAACTTCGCTGTGCTTTACCAACAATATTCCGAACCGCGACGGCGGCGTTCATCTGGCCGGATTCCGCGCGGGACTGACGCGCGCGCTGAACAAAATCATCGCGGAAAAGGGAACCAAAAAGGACATCAATCTGTCCGGCGAAGACTATCGCGAGGGGCTGACCAGCATCGTCAGCGTAAAAATGCCGGACCCGAAGTTCAGCTCTCAGACCAAGGACAAGCTGGTGTCCAGCGAAATCCGCCCGATTGTCGAGGGATCGGTGTCCGACGCGCTGTACGAATACCTGGATGAAAATCCGGGCGTCGCCAAGTCTATCATCGAAAAAATTCTTGAGGCCGCCACCGCGCGCGAGGCCGCGCGCAAAGCCCGCGAATTGTCCCGCAAAAAGACCGGGCCGGATTTGGGCGGACTGCCAGGAAAGCTGGCCGCCTGTTCCAGCAAAGACCCGGCGCAATCCGAACTGTTCATCGTCGAAGGGGATTCTGCCGGCGGCACCGCCAAGCAGGGACGCGACAGAAAGACTCAGGCAATCCTGCCGCTGCGCGGAAAGATTCTGAATGTAGAACGAGTGCGCTTTGACAAGATGCTGGGGTCCGACAGTATCGGCGCGCTGATTACGACTATGGGCGCCGGCATAGGCAAGGACGATTTCGACATCGAAAAAATGCGGTACCACAAGGTCATCATCATGACCGACGCGGACGTCGACGGCCAACATATACAGACGCTGCTGATGACGTTCTTTTACCGGTACATGCCCCAGGCCATCGAGCGCGGATACATCTATGTCGCCAAACCGCCGCTGTACGGCGTGACCCGCGGCAAGCAGCAGATTTACCTGCAGAACGAAAGCGAGATGGACGATTATCTGATGGAGCAATTGGCGGCCGACGGAATCTTGGAAACCGCGGACGGCCAGCAGATTTCCGGGCCGGATTTGAAACGCCTGCTGTCGCTGATTCTGAATATGAAAAACACGCTGCAGCCATTGAACGGCGTAATGCCGCTGCGCTTTATCGAGGCCTTGGCGCTGAACGACGCGCTGGGGGCGGACGGTGCGAAGAACTTCGCCGCCGTGGAAAAAATGCTGGATTCCCAAGAATTGGAATTCGAACGCGGATGGAAAGTCGCGTCCGGCGACGGCGGCATATCCATCACGCGTACGCTGCGTTCCGTGACCGAAAGTCATTTCATGCCGCGCGCCCAGACCGATTCCGCCGAGATTCGCGCTTGGGACCGCATGTCGGGTAGGGACGAGCTGGCCGCGACATTCAGCCGTCCGGTCGATTTGCGCGTCAAGAACAAATCAACCAAAATCTGGGGCGCGCTGACCGTTCTGAACACGGCGTTCGACTATGCCAGAACCGGGCTGAAGATTCAGCGGTACAAGGGTTTGGGCGAAATGAACACCGAACAGCTGTGGGAAACGACCATGGACCCGAACCATCGTTCGCTGTTCCAGGTCAAGGTCGTCGACGCGGCCAAGGCCGACGAGGTCGTATCCATGCTGATGGGCGACGTCGTCGAACCGCGCCGCGACTTTATCGTTGAAAACGCATTAAGCGCCAATTTGGACGTTTAATAAAAGGAGTATAGGATGAAAGATTTTGAAATTGGCGAAGATGGCACAATTATAAAAGATTCGGCCATAGTGCATGAACAAACGGAAGAGGAGAAGCTGTTTTTAGAATATCAACTCTTGGAACGCAAGGTGCGGCGCATATCGGGCTCGACGGCCACGGTGGCCGAAACCGCCAGATATGAAAAACTGAAGAAAATGTTTGAAAAACAGATTGAACGGTCCGGCAATGCTTTGGCGGACATGATGAAGAAAGCCAAATCGAAGGCTGGAAATAAAAACACTTCCAAACTGTTCGCCGCGATGGCAAAATTCAGAGATGGAAAAGACTAACAGATGTTCACAAAAAAATGGTTCTTGGATTTGGATAGGCGTCTGCGCGACGCGGGGCTGGATTCGGACTCGGCGTCGTTCGACGAAATCAAAAGCAATCTGCAGAACCGAAAAATCTTGGGGCCGGACGAATTCGCGTCGGCTGTGGCCTATGTTATTCTGGCGGGCGGATTCAGTCAAAAAACAGCGAAAATAAAGCACGGCGAAATTATAAAATACCTTGAAAAGGCCGGTAAAAATGCAAACCAGGCCGACATGCTGGCAATCTTTAACAACAAAAACAAAATGGCCGCAATCCTGAAAATTTGGCAGAATCGCGCCGCATACAGGGATGGCTATTACGCATTATCCGATTTTGATGCGAAATTAAAATATCTGTCGTCTCTGCCGCATATCGGGACAATCACCGCAAACCATCTGGCGCGAAATCTGGGCGAGAATGTCGTCAAATATGATATTTGGATTCAGCGGCTTGGGGTTGCGTTCGCGCAGAGAACGCAAGGAACAAGGAACCCGCCTTCGCCAAGGCTACGGCGGGCAGGCGGGAACAGGGAACAGAATTTAGAGTCTAAGATAAACAACGGTGCACTGGATGCTGATGTGCGCCGCGCATGCGACGATATGTTCGCGCATTTGGAGCGCGAAACGGGCCTGCCGCGCGGATACATCGACGTGGTTTTATGGAAAGCGGCGCAGAACAAACTGATTGGCAATCTTATCTGAAAAATACAAGAAATGGCTTGAAGATACTGCGGAACGCGCGCCAGAAACGAATTTTCGTATGGCGTCGCGCCAAGATGTCCCGCTGCTTTTTCGCCGCTTCTTCGCCGCAATGGTTCCTGGACGCCTCTACCGGCTTGATTCGATAGAAAAACAAAGGCAGCCTGATGCGCGTGATTTTTTTGCGGTCGTCCAGAAAGCACAGCCAGAAATCATAATCTTCAGCCGACAGCGAATTAAGGTCTGCGCAATATCCGCCGTATTTTTCCCATGATTTTTTTGCATAAAGCGATGAGTTGTGAACGCCGTTGCGCCCGGCGTACATATTCAGGCGATTAACCCGCGGCAGACGCCATTTCCCGCTGCGGCGGCCGAATAGAATTCCGTCGCAGCAGACAACCGCATAATCGGTCGTCGTGATGGTTTTGTACAATTCTTCCAGACAATTCGGCGCAATCATGTCGTCGCTGTCCAGCGGAAAAATATACTCGCCCCGGGCGGCCGCAATCGCATTGTTTCTGGCGTATACGACGCCCTGATTCTTTTGGTTTATAACCCTTATCCGATTGTCGCGCTTTGCGTATCGGTTGAAAATATCCAGTGAATCATCGGTAGAGCCATCATCGATGCAGATGACTTCAAAATCGGCGAACGTCTGGGACAAAATGCTGTCCAGGCACGGCGCGATGTACTGGGCAGTATTGTACGCGGGGACGATAACTGATATTTTCGGATTTGTCATGTGTCTCAGGATACAATATGCGCTTGTGTTTTCAAGTTTATTTTTGTATCATTGTCGTATGGATGTCAAAATCGAAGAATCTTGGAAGAATGTCCTGGCGTCGGAATTCGAAAAAGAATATTTTAAAAACGTCACCGATTTCGTGCGCGGCGAATATCTGGCCGGCAAGCGGGTGTATCCTGCGCCGAAGAATATATTCAACGCGTTCAATCTGTGCCCGCTGGACAAGGTAAAGGTCGTTATCATCGGCCAGGACCCTTATCATGAGCCTGGCCAGGCCCACGGGCTGTGCTTTTCCGTTCCTGATGGCATTCAAATTCCGCCGTCGCTGGTCAATATATATAAAGAAATCGAGGCGGACCTGGGCCGCAAAAGCGCGACGAACGGCGATTTGAGCGCATGGGCGCAGCAGGGCGTTCTGCTGCTGAATTCCACATTGACGGTCCAGGCGCACGCGGCGGCGTCCCACGCGGGACGCGGATGGGAACAATTTACAGACGCGGTCATCCGCGCCTTGTCACGGCGCGAAAATATCGTTTACATGCTGTGGGGCAGCTATGCCCAGCGCAAGGCAGAATTCGTGAATCCAGCGGATAATCTGGTTCTGAAAAGCGTCCACCCAAGCCCGCTGTCCGCGCATCGCGGATTCTTTGGAAACCGTCATTTTTCGCGCGCCAACGAATACCTGGCCACGCACGGGCAAAATCCCATCAATTGGTAAATCCCCGATTTTTAAAAATTATACGCGACGCCCAATCCGTAAAAAGCATAGGAATGGTTGTCGTCGGTCGTGCATCCGTTGGAAAAGTGCTGGATAAAGAATTCGCCATTCACAGATTCAGTCAGCCGGTATCCGGCGAACAGCTTGAATTCGAACAGCAGCTTGGAACCGATGCGGGCGTTTTCCCGGGCCTGCATACCAAATCCTGCGCCCAGGCCAGCGTACCAGTTTTTGCCGCGCGCAAAAGCGACGTCGCCGGACAGAAATGCAATCGGGATTGAAAATTCGTTCCAATGCCATCCATATTTTTTGTCCATGCCGACGGTCTGCGCCACATTCAGCGACTGGCGGGCGGGAAATTCAAAGAACGTATTCGGCAGCGAATATTGAAACTGTGCCATGAAAAAGGGAACGAATTGTTCCGGCGGCGGAATTATAAATCCGCTGTTCACGCCGCCGCCCAGGTGCAGGGCGACCTGGCGGTCGTGCCCGAAAAATAAAGGGTTTTCTTTTGAAAAAGCCGGTTTTCCGCTGTATGCGGGCCGCAATCCCAAAAGCAACGCCAACAAGAAAAGAATACTCCCGCGCATGGTGCCAACGTAGTCCAGCCGCCGCGTTGCGTTCAATAGGTAAGTAATCGGACGATTTTGTATCCGCCGCAAATTCGTGATTGATTTTTGAAATCAGGATGTTATAATCCGGCTTGCCCGCGAAAAAGCGATAATTTTTGCGAGAACCGGTTCCGGCGGCGTAGCTCAGTGGTAGAGCACGGGAATCATAATCCTTTGGTCGGGGGTTCAAATCCCTCCGCCGCTACCAAAAATCAAACCACCCTTGGGTGGTTTTGTTTTTGGTATTGCCGTCGATGTGATTTGAACCCCGAAAAAGGAGATTCAACCGCAGAAAATAGGCGGACGGGAGTACGCCGGTTTGCAAAGCAAAATTTTCAAGGTCCAGCGAGGTCCTGGGCCGAGTCGAAATCCCGTTGCCGCTATCAGAATCAAATGCCCCATTGTGGGCATTTTATTTTTCACCCGACAATACCGCGGCGCGAAAGTATTGATTTTAACATCAGAAATATGTTATAATTCCCATAAGTAGCAGAGCGGGGCGGGGCAGAGAAATGATATATTCTAACAAAATGCAATCAAGACGCGAATTTATCAGCGAAAAGCTATACACACACCACAAACACACAGATAAACCGCTGCGTGGCTTGTTTACATGCTTTGCAGTGGCTGTTTCTGACATGATTTCACCGGCGTATTGCGAAATAGCTGCAAAATCGTACGTCGACAGCGGCTTGGAAACCCGCGAATCGCTTTCCAATAAAGTAAAATCCGCAGCAAACGGAGGCCCGGGGCTGACAGACCAGGTGACCGACAAGCAATACCCCAGCGCAAGGGCCGTCTATGACGGGCTGGCGGAAAAAGCCGAGGATGGCAATGTGGTAAAGCTGACCGGTGACCAAACCGTCGCGGGTGTAAAAACTTTTTCCATCGCCCCGGTATTTCCCGAAAAATCCGGCGCTTTGCGCGCCGCCGCCGCAACCGATGCCGCCGCCACGGAAAAACAGGTCTACGATTCCGTCGACAATGTCCCAAAATTCATAGAAAGCGCAAGCTTATCCTCTGCCCAAACATCGTCCGCCAACGATACTAAGAATTTTTACTATGTTTTAGAGTGATTGGTGATTGTGATTCCAAGTCAGGCCCGGAATGACACGGTAAGAAAGAGGGTATGTTTATGAAAAAACTATTAGCCGTCAGCTGTTTTCTATTGACTTTGCCCGCATTTGCGACAAACCCGACTTTTACCAATTTATCAGCCACAAATCGTATTCTGAATATCATCGGTTCTGATTTTCCTTATTCGCCAATTTCATCATATGTTACAAGCGACCGCCTTTTGCATTTGGACGCTATTGACAACACCGGCGCAGGCGATATAAATCATTCCTATGCCGCAACCGCCTGGACCGATTTGTCCGGCAACGACAACAATATTTCAGGTATGGTAGGAATCCTGAATTGGTCTGTGCAAAGTCTGAAAATCGGCGGCAGCGACGGGATTATTTATGCCCCGACAATCAAATTGCAACCGCAATACGACGACGGCAAAACTCTCACAAAAATGACTTACGAATATATTTTCAGTGAGAATTCGTATATCGCAAATGCAGGAATAAACAGTATCGACACCGACCCTTTCGATGGCAGCGTCAACAATTGTTTCTGGAAACAAACATCCAATTCAGGCGGCAATATTACTTGGCAATGGACAGATAAGGGAAATAACGCCCGGGCAACCGTATCTATTCCGAATGATGGAAAAATTCACGCGGTATCAGTAAGTTTGGATATGACGGCGCAGACCAACGGATTATTAAAGTTTTATGTGGACGGGGTCTATCGAACCAGCGCTTCCACCCGCAGCAACACCGGATATTCCAGCGGATTTACTTTGGGCAGAAGTTTCCAAGACGATTTTCCCACCCCAAACGTAAGGGTGCACAGCGTCAGAGTTTATAATACAAATCTGACCGACGCCCAATTGATGAATAATTTTACGGTGGATTCCGCGCGATTTCTGGCGGCGCCTGTCATAAAAATCGGAAATACCGTTTGCGACGAAGTTTCTGTTTTATCATCCGGCGCGATGAGTTGCGCGGTACCGGCATCCGTTGCGGCCGGCGAGTATGAGGTTACTTATACCGCAAACGGAACAGTGTTTACGGTCGGAAAATGCACTTATGACGGGCAGAATTGCACAGGTGTGAATTTTAATTATAGCAACATCGCGAAGTCCGGAAAGTTGATAAAGTCAATTTATTGGGGCGGCAGCAAAATCAGAGCGGTGTTCAAAAACGGGGTCCAAATATTTTCTGAATAAAGGAAAAATTTAAGCTCAAGTGACAGGAATGTATCTTAAAAATAGCAAATGGCAGATAGTATTTAGTCATTAGTCTATAGTCGTTAGTGAGTAGTGATTAGTTTATAGTACATAGTTAATAGTTCACTATTGACTAATCACTAAAAAGTAATCTCCCCGAAAATCTATAGCAACAAGTTGCCAAGATTTTCACCCCTCTTTAACAAGAGGGGCAACAACCCAGAACAGCGCACTGGCACAAAACTTGGCACTTGTCCCCCTTGGTAAAGGGGGAAAGAGTTGGCTTGCGCGCAGGGCGCGCTTAGCAACTCTTGGGGGATGTCGGTTGCAAACAACAAGTATAGTCCATAGTCATTAGTCTATAGTAAATAGTTAATGCGTTCATCGCTTTCGCCAAGCCCATTGTATTCTTCGAATCACGAACCTTGGTCCCAGCTGGGTGAGTTGTCGTTGTCAAAACGCTTGGCGCAAGGAAGCAATGCGCCCGTCGCGCTTGCCTTGCCCTTGAATTTAACGCAGGATTCGAAGTCCGCGGGGTGTTGGCAGCGAAAGCATTTATTCATATCGTCGTTGGTTATCTGCAGCGAATCCGTGTTACAGTTGTAAGTTTTTACGCTGGCCCTCGTTACTATTGTCAGACGCTTTGTCTTCGGACATTCCGTAATCACGCCTGAATCGTTCGGATATTTGCCCCCGGCCGTGCCGCTGGGGCTGATGGGTACGCAGGATTTGTCCGTGGCCGACGTGAACCCGCCGTCTATGCAGCGGTATTCTTCGCATCCGGCCGCCGTATTCGTAAATTGCTTGTATTTAAGCGAACTGAAAGTCGCCATCCAATCGCCGGCGCACCAATTCGTTTTCTCGCATACTCCGTTTTTGGCCTGGTACCCGGATATGGCGCTGCATTCGGCATCGGTTATGCATTCGTCCGTATTGGTCTGCACGTATCCGGCCTTGCATTCCCACTTCCAGCATATGGTTTTGTCACCGCTCGTGTTCGCGGAATCGTATTGCGCCTTGGGCTTCATCTTGGCGTCGTCGTATCTTGAGTAATCGTACCCCGAGCACATTGTCTGCGAGCACGACCGCCAATAGTCGTCTTGCAGCCAGTTGCCGTCTCTGCACGAAGTCGCGTTCGGAAAATCGCAGAATGCGCGCACGTCGTTGCCGACATTAATGTTGCATTTTTTTGAGTTGTCGTCGCAGCATACGCGAAGCGTGCGCACTGCGTCCCAATGGTCGTCGACCGCGAACGCGGGCGAGAAAAAGCACGCGCCAAAACACAACGCATAGATTATTGTCTTCATAATAGTCCCCTTTTTTGCATAAGAAAAACCGCCAACGGGGACAGGCGGTCGGGGAGTTGATAAATCATAGTATGAATGACTCCGCTGCCTTCGGGTTGCACCTATTATATAGCAGACAGCTCCCCGACCTTAAAGACGGGGACATAACGGCGCAGAAAGCACCATTACACCAGATAACGATGCAATGCTGCACCGCATACTATGGGCTTATCACAGCCCCGAACCCAAATCCCGTTGGATTCACGTCTGATTATAGTATTCATGACGGTTCAAGTCAAAAGGAATTAAATAAATCCTTGGACGTTGTATTATTAAATCACCGCGCATGATTAAAAAGGTTGCATTTTGGCGTCGGCTTTGTAGGGCGCGTGGTGTAATTTTTACAATTCCCCATTTGTCCCGTATTTTGTCCTTTAATGGACGCTTTTTTGAATTTTTATGATATTTGGAATGTATATTCGGCGGATAAATCCTTTCTTTAAAGTTAGTTCATTCTTGTAAAAGAATGATCACAAAAATTAAGATTTGTACAGAGCAATAAATCTAAGGCTTTTTGTAAAATAGTCTGATAATTTGTGAAATCGGACAGGCATAAGTCTTGGTGGAAAAGAAAAACAGGTCATTTTTGACCCGTTATCACAACCTGGTGCCCGCAGCAAGAATCGGACTTGCGCCTGGTCCTTACCAAGGACCTGTTCTACCACTATACTATGCGGGCGATGCATGTTCAGCGCAACGCATTATAGCTATTCGCTATTAAAAATCAATAGAAAATCACTATTGGTGTAGTTTGGGATTTTCCTTAGATTCCGGCATTTTTTATCATAAAATAGCATGGAACAAACAAGTACCTTGGTAAGGACGAGAGGTGAGTCCGACTCCCGCTGAGGGCACTATCCGTCTTCACTGCGCCACGCCTTGGCTTTGGGTTGTTATGGCGCGTTTTTATCATGGTGGTACTGGGTTTGACGCAGTCCGATAAACCAGTTCTAAAAGCCGGTCCAATTTTCAACTTTATCGGACTGATTCACAAAAAGCCTTGGTTTTGTTGCCCTGTAAGAATTATATTGAATTTTATTCAAATATTTGAGTTATTTGTGCTATAATACACTAGAAACAAAGAGGTGATTTAATGGCAAAAATTAGTATGAAAAAAGTCTTGCTTGGTTTGGCGCTTGCGGGGATGACGGCTGGTGGAATTGCGGAAATAGTAGATATTGTTAATGAAAAATTGGACGATAAATATGATACAAAATGGGATAAAACTAGAAAAGAAGTAGTGGATGCAGAACTACGAATGGAAGACAATATTTCCGAAAAAAAGTCCGAATATACCAAAAAAGCAAAAGAACTAGATAAAAAACAGATGGCTATTATAACAAAGGAGATAAAAGGCCAGGATATTGTCTTGCCAGAAGACGTGTATCTTTCTGATGGACATGGTTTCATAACGGACTATCCTATTGTTGTTAGGGAAATTAAAAAGTATACAAAAACAAAACTTTCGGACGACAATATCTATGATGTAATTCTTGAATTAGCAATGCCAGGTGTCCCAACGTATTTTCCAGAAAATGGACAGAACGGACAGCACATCTTAAAGCAAATGTCAAAACAGGAAAAAGATAAGTTTAAAACGTACATGAATATAAAAGTATGGGTAGCTAAATACAAAGAAGGTGACCACATAGAGTTTAGAGAAGATACACCAGAGTATAAAATTATAAAACGTATTGAAAAATTAATAGAAACAACAAGAGAAAGATTAAAAAAACAAAGAACCTTATTAGAAAGTTCCACAGAACTTGCGATACAGAAAGAGCATAATACTTTTGTCGTAACTGCGGATTCTATTTGGAATGCCAATAAAATCAAAGCGGATGATAGACACACCTTGTCTACAGACTATTTTAAAGGTAAAGATGGTCAGCGATAATTCATAGTCAAAGGTTCTTGAAAAATTGCCGGGTTTTTGCGCGGCGCGGAATATGCCCACATAGTATAATGGTAGAACAGTACCTTGGTAAGGACCAGGCGCAAGTTCGATTCTTGCTGCGGGCAACACCATTCTCCGTCGCGCGGTTTCCCACTTCGCCAAGGCTGCGTGGAATAAGACGGGTCACGGGCCGTCAAATTTTCAAGCTTGCGTCTTTATAAATCCAAGCGTAAAGGAAAATCCACGCGGTTTCATGCAATCAATCCTTATTCTTTCGCAAATTGCGCAGCGCGAAACTGGCTGGCCGCATGGCGTTCGGCGGCTTTCTTGTTGTTGGGCATGTCGGCCAATTTGGCCTTGCTTTTGCGCCAACCGGGATTTTCTGCAAAATTTGATTCTATCTCGTTCAACTGCTGTTCATAGCGTTGCAAGATTGACGCGATTGTTTTCAGGAATTCCAGCCTCTTTTCATCGCTGGTCAATTTGAAAATATCAATATATCTGCTGTTATGGCTTTTGCCGAATATCATTCGCATGAAATCGTCAAAGTCCAGGAACTGCTCGTTCTTTGCAAAATCTTTGTTCTTGTAAAGCTTATTGTCATAAAGATTTTTGTCGTATTCTTTGGGATTATGCTTCTTGAATTGAAGCGCATAGTCTTCGCACAGATATTTGGCGGCCGCGACAGCCCTTGACGCGTATATTCCGTGCGCCACGGCTGCGGAAAATCTGTCGGTCATCCATTTTATCGGGACATCCAGCATCATGTCGGCTTCGACCATGGATATTTCCCCATTTGCGCCGTGTTCCGCAATATACGCGTAATAATCATAAAGATATTTTTGAGCCGGATGCATATTCTTCGCAAGCGTCTTGACATCGCTTTGCGAAAGCCTGCCGGATTCAAGGTCGCTTCGGATAGCGAACGGTTCGGACAGTCTGGCGGAGACCTCGTCCGAAAACACCAATTGAGCCAGGTCGTATGCGCTCCATCCGAAGCTTTTTCCGACACCGCCAAAATCTTTGCCCTTGTTCCATTTTGGCAAAGTTCTTTTGTGTTCTTCCTCGTGCCTGTGCGTGACCGGAATATTCGCGTTGACCATGTCGATTTTGTCCTGCAGCTCTTGGTCTTCCAATCTGGTCGCCAGATAGTTCAAAACAATCAAGTCGTCGTACATGTCGTAACGGCCGCCGCTATAGACGCCCGATTCGGATTTGTTTTCTATCCAGATAGTGTCGATTCTCAGGTTCGCATCGGATGCCAGCGCGTCATTCAGGTATTCGGTGGTGTATTTTTTCAACCGGTCTATTTTTTCGCGCGATTGGGCGCCGGCATTAAGCGAGCCAAAGGATAATGTCAGCAAAACCCAAAAATATAATTTCTTCATTTTTATTTGCCTCTTAATTTATCCGGGATTCCAAATAAATTAGAAAATCCAGAACAATAAGCAAACCTTATCATATTTTTTCAGAAATTCTTAACTTTTTGTCAACTATCAGACTATTTTATAAAAAGCCTTGGATTCCCCGCCACGCGCAAAGTCCGATTCCGACCGCCATAAATTATTATTGGAAATTGAAATTTCATGGTTATAATACATTGAAAATGGCAGGGTATGAGAGAGAAATACTTTAAAAGGGTCGTAGTTATGCAAATAATAACAGAAGACTTGCACCTGTCGGATGATAAAGTTGTTTTGGCGCTTCAGACACAATGTTTCACACCGTTTCCGTATCTTGGTAATAATGCATACCAACAATACCCATATCAAATAGATTGGGAATTCCGTGGTACCAAACTTAATCAAATTACAAAGGGTTTGGTTGAAGCTGCCAGGCAACATTCATATTGGCGTATAACACCTATAAATCCAATACCATATAACATTGCAAAAAAGATTAGTGATAAAAATGGGTTTCAGGTCCGTGCATTTTATCATGCCGGATGTCTGCGTGGGGATATGTTTGATTGGTGGTGTTCGGTTGATGCAGCGGATGCAGACAAAAGAAAAGAGCTAATAAGACTCTGTGGCCCTTTTGATGAAAAAACTCGAACTATAAGTCCATTGCGCGGATTTAGAAAAGCTATAAGGAATGAGCCAATTAAGATTGGATGGGATGTGGATACTGTTGAAGGGCTTGTTTATTTATCAAACGAACTAAGAAAGTACTTTTCTAGATAATTTTTGCGCACGTTTCGCAGGCATTACGCGTCTTTTGGCGGGTCCGATAATCACATGGATTTTTTTGGTTATCTGTTTGCAATTTGATTGCTGTTGCTTAATACCAGATATTGCCGCTTGGATTTATGTTGTATGAATTCGTTAAAGCTGTTGTTCAACTCTTCTCGTTTTTCGATGAATTCTGCGCGATTTCTTGGGGCGCTGCGGGCGTTGCAGGTCAATTCAAGATATTTTTGCGTGTAAACGGCGGATACCGTCGCATTCCAGGTTTTCGCGTCGCCGATACGCCCGCTGACACGAACCAACTTATTAAAAAGCTCTTCTGGTAAATGGCAGGAATCCAGCGCTTGACAAGACTGTTGTCCACGGGCTATGTCGATGAATTTGCCTTTGATAGTCGGATAGTATTCTGTGTCTTTTATTATCGAATACATAATTTCTGTCATTAATTCCCGCGACATTTGTATGTTTGCCGTTTTAAATTGCTTGAACGCGATGTTTAAACGTGTCGCGTTCCATCTGTTTTCGGATTCCAATGGGTATAATGCATTGAAGATATTTTCAAGCGTATCTTCATCCGGCACGCCTAGAGTCTTGTCGTCGAATTGGATAAGGCCGGTCAATGCTTCGGCCTTGGAAACCATTTCATAGGCTTGGGATACTTTATGAAAAAGGCCCGCGTAATCCCCGTCTTTAATTTTGTCCGGATGCGCACGTGCCGCCGCTGTACGCCACAGCTGGTGCAATTCGTCCGATGTCATCCCTGGTTGCGAACCCAATATCATATGCGCCTGGGTCAAAGTCATTGGCATTTGTAATCCTTTTCTTATAGGGTATTACAAGTAAGACATTTGTCAAGTTAATAAGTTTTGAAAAGCATTGGGTTTGTTGCTCTGTACGAATTATTATCACGGCCCGATACTCACGGGGGTGTTTTTTAATTTGCTTTTTAAAACTTATATATTAAAATTGAGCAATTCAGGGACGAGAGATAACTAGGGTCAAAATAAAAATGATAGACAACTCGTTAAAAAACTTAATTCTTTTAAGGCATGCTGATTTTGATAACTCTTCAAAAAGTATAAATTTTTATGGTTTTATGGAAACGATAGCTGTTGCAGAATATCTGCGCAATAATAAATATCCGCTGCCGAATGCTTTTGTTGCGTCTGCTGAAAAAAGAACAGCGCAGGTATCCAAGATAATATCTTCTTCATTAACAAGAGCCGAAATCCCAATTTTTCAAGAAAGGATGATATACTGGGATGCTTTATGTGGCACAGAGGACGCCGTTAAGAAAAATGGCTTGAAAGATTCTAGTTTTTTAATAACCGTATCGCATCACTCAGGTTTGGAAAGCTCACTCAAAAGACTTAATTATGAAAAAAGTGTTATTTATTGCGCCGATACATTTTTATTGACGGCGCCATCCTGGGCCGATATGTTTTCAATTAATAATAATATTCGGATTAAACACTTAATATCGCCGGCACAAATTAGATTTTTTGATAAACCGGGGTTTAAAGAAATAGAGTCGGCGTTTGAAGAGAGATCAAATAATTGTGATATAGACAAAATACCACAATTGTTAGAACATTTGCGTACAAATCAGTCATTAAGGAACCTTATGATAAATATATTAGATTTGTCAGTTAGTGTGAAATAGGTTATAAAAAGTCTGTTTGGACAATTAAACATCGCGATGCACAAACATGGCAAATCTAATTATCAAGAAATGAAGTTGCGGAGCTTCAAAAATTATATGGCTGATAATCAGCATATCTTCAATTCGCGGATACGGGCGGTTGTTTTCTGTTGATTTTACGCAACGCCATACTATAATTCAGACAATTCCAACATAGAGGATGCAAAAATGGGCGATAGAATATGAAAACAATTCACAAATCTTTCCTGCTGTCTTTGGTCGTGGCGCCATTGATGTTTCTTTCCTGCAAAGGCGGCGCAGACGACAAGCGTGCCGGCTTTTATAATGGCAAGGTGCTTTTGAAAAATGACGGCAAGGTTTATGTCAGCACCGTTCCCGGCGACACGATTCCGGATTACGTGATAGATTTTTACAAGAACGACTGGACACACATGACGAATCTGGGCTTGCACAGGCTGTACATGGATGTCATCAACGTCGATGATTCGGTGACGATTTATGATATTCGTTTCGTCAAGCATCGCGATATGCCGTTCAGGGCCAGAAGTCACGTCAACCATTATTTATCAATCGATAAGGTAAACGGCGTTCCAATCGGCCTGCTGTACGAGCAGCAGAAATTTTCCAAGAAATACCGTATGCTGAAAGACAGCGTGGAAAAATCTAAGTGATTTTTACGGCGTTGTGTGATACAATGCCGCCCATGCAGAAGACATCGTTCGATATTATAAAAAAGCAAAATGGCGAAAGATTCGCCAAGGCCGTCCGCAATTACGACAACGGGATTTTCGACATCCCCGGAATCGCCGACATCGTGAAATACGCGGGCCGCGACGCCGACCCGGTGCTGGAATATTTGAGTTCCTTGAAAAAACTGGAAATAAAGGACACGGGCCGGCAATTGGAAAGCCCGTTCGAATTGCTGCATCGCGCCGGGTATCGCGCGGAATACGCCGATACGCTGAAAAAGCAGAACAGCATTAAAAAATATTTCAAACCCGGCGAGGAGCTGTGCACTTTCCACGATTCTTCCAGGTACCACAACTATTACATATTGAACGCGGTCAGATACGATGTCGACGGGATAATCCGGGAAAACTTCGCCGACCCGCGGCGCGAGGACGATTACGGAACCTCGGTCATTTCCATCCAGGTTTTGAAAAGCGGCGGCTTTATATCGATTAAAAACAGGTACAACCATCATGTCAACAGTCCGGACAATACTTTCGGCAGCAATCCCGACAATATAATCAAAGGGCTGGCCGCGTCCATCAGGCGCCATTTCAATGTCGATTTCGCCAGCAGGGAAGTCGAGCTGCCGAACGGATATACATTTATAAAAAACAGGCTGATAAAGTATAACACCGAGGTCAACAATATGTATTTCGGCCAGGATTTCTTTGTCGCGGACGGCGTCGTGCGCGAATTTGACGACAATACGCAGCTGGTGATGGACAACTTTGTGTTCGATTTGAAAAACAGATGGCTGGTCGACATGGCCGATACCGACGACGATTTCGTTTACGAATTCGAGAATCTTATAAAGGACAAGCCGGTTCAAGTCACGAAAAACAAGGACGGCACCAAGGTCGTTTCCGTCGACGGACGCGACATCGTCAAGCTGTACGACGGCAGGATTATCGAGGTCGAGCTGCCCGATACCAAAACCCTGAACGAGAAAAGGCGCCTGCTGGGCAACAGCTGGTCCGTGGAAAAAATATCGCTGCCCGCGCTGGAGCAAATGCCGCCGTATTCCAACAATTATATCCCGGCCAATCCAAAGTGGAGCATGCCGCTGGCGTGGGAAAATTACGAAAAGGAAAATCCGAACGGACCCCCGGTGATGCCGCCCAGAACGCTGCGGGAAAGGGCGGGGGATATTCTGGCCCATGACGTGCGAGATTTCAAAAAGTTTGCGGCCGGCGCGAAAATCGCGATACGCGGAATCGTGGATTTGCAGAACGGCTATGGCAGCGGATGGATGTACTTTACGCCTGCGGACGAGTATGAAAAAAATTATGAAATGAAAAAGGCCATTCTGGAAAGCGGTGTGCAAAAGCTGAAAAAACGCCGCGTGGAAAATGTCGCCGCCAGTTCGCGCCCCGTGCCTGAACGGGATTGACCATGCGCGTCCGCGGGCGGCCCCGCCGGGTTAAGGCTTTAAAAAATATGCGCAACTGACATCGAATGTACCTTTTTCGACACTCTTCTCTCTTGTTATCACCCCGGTTCTTTGTATTCATCATACGGGTATTGTTCATAGCTTGAATACAATGGATACCGGCCTTCGCTGGTATGACGAGTCTTGAAGTTTGAGTCTTAATAGGTACATTCGATGTCAGTCGAGCCTAAAAATACCCCCGCTGCTTGCATATTCTGTTAAGGATTGAATTCCTTGATTTTATTTATTCGATGTACTAGACTATCTAACGAGCCTGCAGGGATGCGGGGTCGGGACCTTCAAAAGTCCATACAGTAGGCATTGTTCGTAAGTGCATTGCATCCACTGGAACAATGATGGCACGCAAGTGCCTTTTGTTGT
Source organism: Rickettsiales bacterium (assembly GCA_031266915.1). Lineage (GTDB taxonomy): Bacteria > Pseudomonadota > Alphaproteobacteria > Rs-D84 > Rs-D84 > JAIRLB01. The sequence continues at coordinate 27,572 of JAISAB010000003.1, forward strand.
CTATGATCCCCGCCGAAAGGTCGGGGAGCTGCCGGTTATAAAAAAGGGCTTCCCGAAGACCGGTTGGGTCATTTCTTCTGTATGATTTTTGAACTCCCCGACCGTCAATTCCTTGGCGGTTTTTCATTATCGAAAAAGGGAGGTAATCATGAAAAAACTTGATATCAGAAGTCGTCGCGCAGCCCGCCTTTGCCTTGCGATGGTGTTATCGCCGGAATCGGGATACGCGTTTTATTGCGCCACCAGTATGACCAGTGGTTTCGCCACTTATTGTACCGGAAGGGGCGGGACAATATCCGCAGTGAACACGATGTTTCCCGATGGGACCAGCTGCAGTTATATATGCACTATCAACACGGCGGACAAGGCCAGCTTTGATTCCTATGTAAATAATGCCACGGTCACGGGAAGCTGCGGCAGCAACGCGACCCCGGTTTACGGTACTGTGGTAATAAGCACCAGTCCGGCAAACTGCGTGCTCAGCGATTATGCATGCGGCGGGTCCAGCTATCCGACACCATACAGCATAAACAGCGCGAGCAAATCTATAACCTCGTGCCTATGCGCCGCCGGATTCTGGGGGGTCACGTCCGTTCCGACAACATGCACAAGATGTCCGAAAATTTGCGACAACCCATCCGGGACAGAGGTGTTCGGGGCATCGGCAGCCGGGTCCACGGCACAAACCCAATGCTATGCGCCCGCGGGAACGCAGTGCCAGGACAGCGGCGGCATTTATGAATACGAAGCCAAATGCTCGTATCAATAATGCCCAAGCCGATGATAAAACCAGTCCGCGGCGAAAAATTTTGACTTTTTCAAAAAAACGGATATAATTGGATTGTTTTCATTGCGACAGATGATTCCGCGAAGACGCGTCTGACAAACGAAGAGCGGCGTATGAAGCAAAACCAAGTTATAAAACAGGGTGGCACCGCGCTATAATCATCCAGCGCCCCTGCGAATGGATTTATCAGGAAAAAGGGTGCCAAAATGCTATCTTTAACATCAAAGTACAGAACACACACGTGCGGTGCGCTGACGTCCGCAAACGTCGGCGAAACGGTCGTTCTTTCGGGCTGGGTTCATCGCAAACGCGACCACGGCGCGCTGCTGTTCATAGACCTGCGCGATAATTACGGCATAACGCAGTGCGTCGTCGACCCATCTGCACAAAGCGCGGCCGAGGCATCGCTGTCGGAGGCCGAAAAAATCCGTCCGGAATCCGTGATAACGGTCAGGGGTACCGTTGCCCAGCGCGCAGCGTCCGCAGTGAACGACAAAATCCCAACGGGCGAAATCGAAATCAGGGTCGACGAATGGGATATTCTAACAAATGCGGAAATTCTGCCGTTTCAAGTGTTCGGCGGTGGCGCCGAGGCGGGCGATGTGAACGAGGAACTGCGCCTGAAATACCGCTATATCGATTTGCGGCGTGAATCTTTGCACCGCAATATCCTGTTTCGCAACCGCGTTATGAAATTCCTGCGCGACCGGATGTGGGACATGGGATTTTCCGAATTCCAGACGCCGATTCTGGGCGCCACGTCGCCCGAGGGCGCGCGCGACTTCGTCGTGCCGTCGCGCTATCACCACGGCATGTTCTACGCATTGCCCCAGGCGCCGCAGCAGTGGAAACAATTGCTGCAGATTTCAGGTTTCGACCGGTATTTCCAAATCGCGCCGTGTTTCCGCGACGAAGACCTGCGCGCGGACAGGCTGCTGGAATTCTACCAGCTGGACTTGGAAATGTCCTTTGTCGATTTGCCGGACATCCAGGCGGTCGGCGACGCACTGATTCCAGCCATGATTCGCGAATTTGTGCCGAACGCCAATGTCGCGGCAGATATTCCGCATATTTCGTTCGACGACGCGATGCTGCGATACGGCACGGACAAGCCGGACCTGCGCAATCCGATTGAAATCGCCGACGTCACCGAAATATTCCGCGGGTCCGAATTCGGAATCTTTGCCGACAATATCGAAAAGGGCGCCGTCGTGCGCGCAATACCCGCGCCGCACAGCGCAGACCGGCCGCGTTCGTTCTTTGATAAATTGGGCGAATTTGCGGTGCGGGAACTGGGCCTGGGCGGATTGGCCTATATCATTTTCGCCGAAGAGGCCAAGGGTCCGGTATCGAAAAAACTGGACGCCGCGCGCGTCGCGAAATTAAAAGAAATCGCGGGCGAGGATTCGTCGCTGTTCTTTGTCTGCGATGCGCCGGATGTCGCCGCCAAGGCCGCCGGCAAACTGCGCGCCAAACTGGGCGAGGATTTGGGGCTGATTAATCCGTCAGAATACAGGCTTTGCTGGATTGAAAACTTTCCGTTCTTCGAGGCGGACGAAGAATCCCCCACCGGAATCGCCTTTACGCACAATCCGTTCAGCTATCCGATGGCGACGCTGGACGAACTGCGGACCAAAGACCCGCTGTCGATTAAGGCCGCGCAGTTCGATATGGTTCTGAATGGCGCTGAAATCTGTTCGGGGGGACTGCGCAATTACAACAAGGACGTCATGCTGAAATGCTTTGAAATCACCGGCTATCCCGAAGACGACGTCAAGGCGAAATTCGGCGGGTTGTACGCCGCGTTCCAATACGGCGCGCCGCCGCACGGCGGATGCGCGTTCGGACTGGACAGGCTGGTCCAGATTATGCTGGCCGAGCCGAACCTGCGCGAGGTCGTCGCATTCCCGACCAACCAGCGCGGCCAGGATTTGATGATGGACAGCCCTTCGATTGCAACCGAAAAGCAACTGCGCGAAGTGCATATACAAATCCGGAAGAAAAACTAGTGAGTAGTAGCTAGTCGTTAGTAGCTAGCAGCTAGTAGGGGCGAATGGCATTCGCCCCTTTTCCATGTGATAATAAAATATTCACAAACACGCACTCACTATCTACTAGCTACTAACGACTAGCTACTATGAATATAAGCTTATTAAAAACTGTGTGTCTTGGGTTTATAATTTCCTTGTACAAACAGGGGGCAAACATCCATGGCACACAGTCGTCAGACCGCGATGTTGTCGCAGCATTTGCGACTAACGCCTTATCAGACATACGTCCTTGAAAACAACGGAATGAAATACGACCTAAGCCGGCTGGTCAAGCGCGGCGACATTTTGTATGCGCCGTATCTGTGCGACGACCGGCGCGGCGTTACCGAATTCTGCGCCAGAATATTATTCGGCCGCCGCGCGGATTTAATCGGCACAGACCGCATGCTGGTGCGCGACAGGCGCGGCATAAAAATATATTCAGCCGGGTTTCATTCCGCATACAAAATGGGCGTCAAATATTACGCGGACCCCATGGGCAACCGCATAGAAAGAAATCTGTTCACGCGAATGAGGTGACATGAGATATGAGATAGGAGATATTAGACCGGTGCAGCTGGAACGTTATTTAAAATAATAAAATTTAAGCTCAACTGACATCTAATGTACCTTTATCGGCATTCTTCTCACTTGTCGTCA
>JAISAB010000015.1 GCA_031266915.1 Rickettsiales bacterium
CTACGTTTACGCCCGCCTCGCTTCCATGCGCGTCGACAGCTGCACTACCCAAGTCAAAGAATGCCTCCAATCCGAAGATCGATGCGGCGCCGATTACACGCAGTGTGTCGGGCTGGATACAGACAGCATCATTCGTATGTGCCCATATGACAAGCTGGTCGGATGCCAGCAGGTATACAGCGCGGCCTCGGGCGAAAAAAGCATCAAGGGCAACGAGGTTTATGACGAACTCTCTCGTATGGTCCAGGGCATTTTCCTGAACATCGACAACAACATGCTGACCGCGTGCCAGACCGCCGCGAACGAGGCTATGGTCAAGGTCTGCGGCGGTACCGAAGACTGCAACGGACTGGCCGTCGATGAAGGCGTGGGCGGCCGCAGCGTGAAGTATCAGGTATGTCCGTACACCGGCAATACATTGGAAAAGACGCAGTGTCGCAATTCGCTGGAAGAATTGACTGATAATCAATTGTTCGGCGTGATGGATATGCAGACCGGCAAGGTAACCGAAGCGCCGTCTCAGTCATTCGCCGGCGCGATTGTGGGCGATATATATTGGTCAAATATAGATGTGAAAGACGACGGAACGCTGACCTCGGCCGAGGAATATGCGACAAAATTGGGGCTGACGGCGGACAGCACCGATGTGGCGGCCGTGCGCGAAGAAGTTGCGCTGCTGACAAAATCAGTCAACAATGCTATAAAGACAATCGAGGCTGATCCGACCGTTCAGTACTGCATGACAGGGCGCGAGGTTCAGGGCATGAAGATAAAAGAAACGCGCCAGAAAGTAGGCTCCAAGGATAAAGGTGCCGAGCGATTCCCGGAACTGACCAAGCAGATGAGGATGATTATCGCCCAGTACGCGCTGAAGATGGCCAAAGAAAATTACTATGCCAAGTATGATGCGGCGAATGACAAGCTGATGAAGGATTACGTTGAGGTAGGAAAGCGTGCCGCCGCGCGCGACAAAGAATCCGGCGATGCAATAAAGCGCGAATGGGGCCGCAGGGCATGCCTGGCGTTGCCCAGCGGAACGGTTTTGCCGATGTCGCCCGAACCGCCGAAAAATGCGTTTGGAAAAATACTATCCACGGTTGCTATTGTGGGTGCGGCTGTTGCAATTCCGTTTACTGGCGGCGCCAGCGCGTTCGCGATTGCTGGCATAGTCGGGGCCAGCTCTGGTGCGATTATTGCCGGTGCGGCGGTTGGTGTTGCAGCAATCGGTGTGCTTGGTAATGCCGGCAGCGGCAGCGCAAACGGTAGCGCGGCCAACTCTGTGCCGGCCGAACTGACCGCCAGCAGCAGCATGAACCAATGGAACTTCAAGCAGGTTGTAAACTCTGTGTACAATTGGGATACGCGCGTGTGCGAAGTGTGTACAAAATCACAGACCTGCGGCAAGACCAAGAATCCGGTATTTGGCAACAAGTATTGCGGCAACTGGAACGAAGAAACCAATAATTGCGCACCACGCCAGTTCTAAAAAAACCGCCCTTTGGGCGGTTTTTTAAGGCAGAAGTAATAAATAGCAAAATGTGCGCTGTGATGTCTCCCCCCCTCGGGGGGGAGTACCGTTGCGCCGTAGTCTCGGCGCCGTGGCGACGGACGAAGGCGGACGGGGAGGGGGAGCCTCCCCCCAGTCACGCTTTGCGTGACAGCCCCCCTCAAAGAGGGTGGCACAAGCGTTAATGATAAATAGCAATTAGCAAAGAGCAAATTGGTTTTTATTTGAAGATACATACCTGAAACTTGAGCGTTGATTTTCCTAATCGCTTTTCGTATAATTTCCGCAGAGGAAAATCAAAATGCCGCAATCGACAGACATCAAACTTTTTGAAGACAGAAATGTTCGCACTCACTGGGACGATATGGCTGAAAAATGGTATTTCTCGGTGGTCGATGTTGTCAGCATTTTAACGGATTCTGTTAATCCGGGCGCGTATTGGCGGAAACTGAAACAGAGGCTGAAAGAAGAAGGAAATGAAACCGTGACAAATTGTCACGGGTTGAAAATGCCTGCGCCCGACGGCAAAATGCGCGAAACCGACGTTGCCGATACGGAACAGGTTCTTCGCGTGATTCAATCAATCCCCAGCAAGCGCGCAGAACCTTTCAAACTGTGGCTGGCGCGGGTCGGCGCGCAGCGCGTCGATGAAATGATTGACCCGGAATTGGCGATAAATCGCGCAGTGCAAAGCTATCGTAAAATCGGATACAGTGAAAGTTGGATAAATCAGCGATTAAAATCAATTGAGGTCCGCAAGGCATTAACGGACGAATGGGATAAATCCGGCGTTCGCAAAGGCAAGGAATATGCCGAACTGACTGATTTAATGAGTCGTATTTGGTCCGGCATGACGACGCGCGAATATAAAAAATTCAAAGGTCTGCGCCAGGAAAACCTGCGCGATAACATGACCAACACTGAATTGGTTCTGAATATGCTGGCCGAGGTTGCCGCGACGGACGTCTCGGTGTCACGCAATCCAAAAGACTTTGAAGAAAGCGTCGATGCCGCTGCCGAAGGCGCCAAGGCCGCGCTGGCCGCCCGTCGTCAGATGGAACGCAGCACGGGTAAATCCCCGATAACCCAACTTAATGCAAAAAGTATTGGTGGCGCGCGACCGAAAAAAATAAACGAAATTAAAAGCGTATAGTCATTAGTCTATAGTCGTTAGTGAATGTGTCGCGCAAAGCGCGACGGCTTTATTAACTATTGACTGGCGACTATATGCTGGTCAAATCCATCAGCACCGTGACGCCCTGGGATTCCCAATCGGCGATGCGGCTGTCGATGTCCATAATGTTCTTTTCCGCCAGGTAAATCGCCGGCGTCGCGTTATGTTTCGCCGCGGTGGCGATGGCGGTCGCGATTGGCGACGCTTTTTGCTTGCCGGCCGCAAACCAATCATCGTTGTCCGCAATCCAAAAATCAGAATCGGCATGCGTGGCGATTGCCAATCCGTTCGCGACGACCACATCGCCTTCGACGATATAATCATATTTCTTGCTTTCCAGATGCTCTATCAACTGCGTTTTCTGGGCGGTCATGGTTTCCGGTTTTTCTTCATCGTCGTCGGAACCGCCGAAATTGATTTCCCGGAACACAGGCGCGGCCGGACTTGGCGCGGATTCATCGGTCGCTGAAAAGTCAAAGTTATCCGGTATCGGCAGGCCGCCCTCTATTTCCGGCGTGACGGATTCCGCAGACTTTTGCAACGTCGCGTCCGCGTCGTTGAAAACGCCTTTCATGTCGAACGCGGATTCAGTCCTGTTGCCGATGTTTTGGCGCGCGCGCAGGAATGCGCCGCGCAGCTCGGTCGGGATATCCTGGGGCAGGGGGGCGGCCGGTTCTGGCACTGGTTTTTCTTCCGCCGGTTTGTCTTCTTTTTCTTCGTCTTTCTTTGATGTGATTTTAAACAAGGGTTTCTTGGTGCGGACGATGACGGTCGTGCTGGCGATATACATCGGAATCGCGGCCAGCAGCAGAATGCCGAACGCGAATCCGGCGAAACCATGCAGTCTGGCGTGCAGCAAAACCAACCAATCATGCGGCGAAAACAGATTGAACCCGAACAGCACCCGCAGGACAAAAAACATTGCCGCGAAATAACAGACCGTCCAGATGACCGCGTGCCGGTGAGTTTTAAAAAAATTCTTTATCTTTTCCATATAGTTATATTATGTCAAATAATCATATTTGTCAAGTTTTAATATGGGTATTGGTTACTAGGTACTTGGTACTAGTTGCTGGTAATTTAGAGTAAACCTGTTACTTGACCAAGTCTGGGGCAAACAACAACCCGCCAGTACCCAATACCTAGTACCAAGTACCAAATAACTAGTACCCACCAAAAAGTCCTTTCTTTGCACTGCATTTGGTGATATAATCAACACAGCAGAAAGGGAGAAATTATGCACAATTTGTTCAAGTCGATGGGCTTATTGCCGGCAGTATTCTGGGCTTTTTTTGTCATCAGCGGGGCGCATGCCGCCACTGGACGCGACGGATATAACGTGAATTATGTCAGCGATACCAGCCGTGCGGGCATGCTTTCGGGCCAGCAACGCATGCCTACGATGCCGACATTGCCGGGCAACAGCGTCGGAAACATCAGCGTCAGCGTTCCCACCAGCACCAGTACCAGCGGCGGCGGAAATTCCGGGTGCACACCGGGCGCGGCGTGCCCATGTCCGACTGGTGCCACCGGTGTTTGCAATGCGGGCGGAACATGCGATTGCCCGGTCAATCCAGGCACTGGATGCGCGGACGGGGGCGTGAAAGATTCTGACTATACGGTTGAAAACTGTGTGAACGATGTTTTGGCATGCGTCAATAACGGCGCCTTGCCGGGCGGGTTAAACGATTTATTCAACGAAGATTTGCGCAATGCGATTTTCAACGGAATGAGCCTTTGCTATATCCAGGTTGAAAAGTGCGTGACGGACGTCCGCCGCGATTGCCGCAATATTTACAATTCCTCATCGGACGTCTGGTGGGATTTCAATTCCCGCAAGGTTCAGCCCGAATACTACTCGTTCATTCTGCGCAGGACGGGCTTGACGCCGAACCAAGCGGAAAACACCTGTCTGTTGCTGGACAGAAATACCTATGGCTCTTCCTTTAACGCGGTGGCGGGCGACAATGGTGTGACTGCCGAATATGACAACCGCGTCGGCGCGTACAACAGCCAAGTGGGAAATACATTGGTCAAAACCAATCCCCAGGGCGTCGCCATCAACACAAACGGCAAGGTCGACGCCAACCGCGGCCACTATGCGCGCTGGGATGCGACGACGGGCGAATGCCTGGTGCGCGTCGCCGCATATAACAAGGATTCGCATATCAAGAACAGCTGGCTGTTCGGCGCGCTGGGCGACGACAAACCTGCAGAGGTTTGGAAACCGGCCGGGGGGACTTTTTCCTGCAACAAGGATTTGTTCGGATTCTCGCTGTTGAATAACACCAGCACCGTCGCGGTCGTCGGTATCGGCGGCGGCACGTTGGCCGGCGCCGGTGTCGGCGCAATTGCCGGTCACGGCAAGCGCGAATTCGACTGCGGGCGCGAAGGGCACCTTGAAGAATTGACCAAGCAGATTCGCACCGCCGGTCATGTCGGAACGTTGAACGAATTTATTGGCGAAGAGGTTGTCTCGAACAGTGGAAAAGAAATGACGCGCCAACAATGTGAAAAAATCAAGAAGTTGTATGATGATTATATACAGGCGAAGTCGGTAGTTGAAACGTATAAGCATTGTTTGTCCGGTGGCAGCGCAGGCGGTGCTTCGGAAACCACTTATGACACGTATGGCGTTCATGCCGAGAACTTTTTAGACCAAGCGGGAAATATTGATTTTACAAAAGTCAATGTCGGCGGGCAGTATGTTGAAATACAAAGTATCGACGATATTGCAGGTTTGAAAGAGTTCATAACAGAAGTTGTAACAGATGTAAAGAATAATGAAGAAGTACCGCCAGAGACACGTTACAAAGCGATAACCGTTACATCAAAAACCCCTAAGTCGTCTGCGACATCGACGTCAAACAAGACGGATGCCAACGGTTGCCCGAAATTTCCGTCGCTGAATCAGGCCAGAATCACCGGCAGCGGTATCTGGGAATGCTCGCCTTTGGATAATAAGTGCGTCTCTGTATCCGATTTAAAAAGGGATGTCGACCGTATAAATTCGGTTATGGATTCTTTACCGATTATCCGTGAAGGCGAAGATTCAAACATGTTGTCTTCGACATTGATTGGCGCGGGCATTGGCGCCGGCGCGGGCGGATTGGCAACCATGATTACGTCATTTGTGGAAAAGAACAACATCAACTGCCGCGTCGGCGATGGTTTGGAAAAAGTCAGCTATGGCAAATCGCACAGCCTGGGCACGCTGAAGGACTATTATGTGAAGTGGAATCTGCGCCTGCCCGACACGATTATGCCGACCGCGCAGGTTGTCGACTGCACGTCGTGGAAAAGCGCGTGCGGCACGTTGAAAGACTTGAACCAGTGCGTGAACGCGCAGATTAACTATCGTCCGGTCGGTGCGAACTTTACCACGCTGGTCAGCGGCGCCTGCGCGATTTCCGGCAGCGTGTGCATCGAAAATCATTCGGTGGCGAGTTCTCAGAACGCGTGCGAATAAACAAAAGAATAAAGGAAGTAGGGGCGCATATTTGCGCTCCTTTTCAGTTACCAATTAACAGAGCACAAATAACAATTGTTAATTAAGAATTAAAAAATAAGAATTAAGAATATTATTCCAGAACTTGTCATTGCGAGGGGCGTCAGCCCCGCGGCAATCCAGATATAAAATTGTTCGCTCTGTGCACGAGTCTGATTAACCTGGGTCCCGTGGCTTGACTTACGGGACCCAGGTAGATTATGAGCCCATTGACGAACTGAAGCTCGGCTTTGCCGCACTTAATTTTTTAACTGGATTGCTTCGCTGCGCTCGCGATGACACGGCGGTGTTAATAAAGATTAAAGAATAGAGAGTAAAGAATAAATAGCTCGCACAGTAGCAAGCCGCAATTTTTTATCCTTTCACTCAACCGACAGGAATGACAAAAACAACAAAGTTGTTTTTGTATAGGACGAAGTCCGCACTGTCATTCCATTGAAAAACGGAACCGGCCCCGGGTCACCGCTGCCCCCGGCCTTCGCCGGGATGACAAACCTCTTTCAGAGGTTTGTATAAAAAATATACATTTCTGTCAGTTGGGCTCATAAATCTTTAATCTTAAACAACCGACCCGGGCGTAATCCCGGGGCAATTTATTTTATTGATGAACAAAGGTTATTTCAACCATCAACCCGGACAAGAATCTGAATAGAAAGTCAGGTCAACGCGTCTGCATTTGGCGTCACTGGCCTTTTGAAAACCTTTTTCAACCGTACATTCCGCGGGACCGACGCCATCGGCCTTGATTGTCGCATTTTTGATGACGGAACCGGACGACTTTAAGAAACTTTCAACGGCCGCCGCACGGTCTTTGGATAATTTATCATTGTCAAATTTACCATTCTTGCCCTTGGTTCTGTCCGTGTGCCCGACAACGGCAATACAGTATTCCACGTTGTCCAAGGTATCGACACCCGCCGCCTTTAATTCTGCGGGCAAATCTTGCGATAGGAATTTGGTAATAGTTTTTTGCGCCTCAGCGGATAGAGTGCTCTGGCCAGAGGCAAATAAATTCTCGCTGGGCAGGGAAACCGTTACGATTTCAACCTGCGGATTCACGATGACCGGTTTCTTTTTGCATTCATCCCCATCCGGATAAACATCATCGCCGGTACATTTGCATTCATTATTGGCATCCGGCTTCATATTAGTCGCGCAGGCGCACGTTTGCGCGGCATCACGCGGGCCCGTTAATTTGCACTCGGATTCAGCAGCTCCGCAAACGCCGCCCTTGTTCACAGGCAGACTGGTCGGACAGCCGCAATTATCGTTAGTATCATAAACTTGGTTATTCGGGCATTTGGCACATCCATTGTCGGAAGAGAACCGTGCATCCGATTCAGTGCATATGCAATTTGGCCAAGTACCGGGCGCTTCGCCGGGACATATGTCTAGCACGGGGGTTTCTTGGACCTGGGTTTCCAATTTTTTTACACCCTTGGCCAGCGCGGCATACTTCTGATTAATCTCGGCGGATTTTTCCTTGGCGACAAGCTTGCCGAAAATATTTTTGCCGTCCTTGTTCGCCGTGTTGATGGCCAGGTTGCCCAGGACGCCCACGCCGATGCCGGCGGCGGCGGTAATCATGCCAGTGTTGGTTTTGCTTTTGGCGTCGTCTTTCTGCTGGGCCCATGCGGCGGCGTCCGCACTGTTCGAATCGGACAGGGCGCGCGCCAGGCTGGTGTATGCGCCGCCGGTCTTGCCAATCGCGGCATTGTCGTACAGGCCGCTGTTCGCCTTGTCGATAATGGCCTCGGATTCAATGCCCGCGCGCAGATTCAGTGCAGTTTTCGTTTCTTTCAATTCATTGACCAGCGCGACGTATTCGGTGTACAAAGGAATCATGTCGTTTCCGCCCGGCAGCATGACGTCTTTTTCGCCGCCGCGAATGTTCTGACCCGACCCATAATCGCACTTCATGGTGGCCAGATATGCGGCCATGTCTTGCTCGGCCGCTTTATCGGCGGATTGCTCGGCCATTCCCGACGCCAAGTTCATGCCGCCGATACCGGTCGCGCCAATCGCCGCCGCGCCCAGCATTTTATTTTCCGTGCTGTTTTCCTTGTCCTTCATGGCCTTGGCGTTGGCTTCCAGCTCTTTGATTTTCGCGGCGGATTGTTCTTCGGTTAATTCCGGTTCTTTTTTCTTGGGCTTGTCGTCAGATTTTTTGTCTGCTGTCGCGGATTCATTATTCTCATTATTTTCTGCATTGTCATCAGAGTCAGTCGTTGTGCTGGGATTTGTCGGAGTAGTAGCATCCGTATCGCCGTTTAATTTTGCCGTTTGACCCGCTATGGTTTGTTCTATATCATCTTCCGCAGCTTTTGTCGTTTCCAGCGCCAGCGCGTCATTTGCCTTAAGCTGGGTCACCAGCCTTTCGCCGGCGGCTTTTACCGCTGCCTTGTATTCTTTCACCGCTTTGTCAAACGCGGTGTTGCCGGATTCGTCTGCCGCGAAAACCGCGCCAGACGCGATAACGGAGAATAACAGCAAAAATGCAAACACGCGCGTCATTTTTTCTTTCCGCTTGAGATTAATTTATCAGTCGCCGCAATGAATTCTTTTTTCGCCTTTTGAACTTCTTTATCGTATTCTTTCAGAAATTTTTCTTCGTCCTTGTTCTTGGCCTTATTGGTTGTGTTTTGCGCCGCGGTTGTGCCCGCATTTATCTGCAACTTGTCTGGCAGTGCGACCGTCGGCGCGGCCAAGGTCTGTACTTTTGGCTCGATCTTTTCAAGTTTTGGCGGGTTATTTTCTTTTGGTGTCGCAGGTGCGGCGGCCGCCGGAGTGGTGGCTGCTTTCGCCGTCGCTGGCGCGCCGGCTTTGTTCGAACATTCTTTTTCAATCCTGTCGGCTGTTTCTTTTTTAACCAGCCGGCGTTCTTCATCTTCCTTCAACATTAGCATAGTGCACGTTTCGCATTCATTCGGCTTAGTTCCAGCATCACATGATAAAGTTTTGTTTGCGCAACTTCCCGTTGTCCACTTTCTAAGTCTTGGAACAGCAGCCAGCGGAGTATTCATATAACTATCCAGTTGTGCCTGATAAGATTCAGAGAGTTTAGGCCCCGATATTCCCCTTCGGAACATTTCTTGTTTCACACCTATCTCGCAGTTTTTATAATCAGAAATACTGGCGGCGTGGGCGCCTGTCATGCAAACGAGCGCGAAAACAGAAAAGAAAATAATCAATAATTTTTTCATTTTTTACTTATTGGTCCGTCAGATATCGCGTGAATATATAACATCCGTGCTCGGTGGGCGCGTTTGACGGATTGTTGCGTCCATGCCAGGACACTTGGTCGCCGCCAAGACTTTTGTTCAATTCGTCGCAAAGTTTTAATAGTTTGTCAACGTTCGTCTGGCCGGAATTATTTGATTCCGTTAAATGCGCGAACCAGCAGGTGTGCGATTCGCCGTGATATCCATGCCGTATATCTGTCTCGTTTTCGATTCTGCCGCTGTTGCCGGCGCATAATGTTTTAAACCTGTCGACAAGCGCCAAATCCGACGGGCTCAAACCGCGGCTCTCCATGCCTTTTATCGTCGGGGTCTTGCTGGTATCAATTGTGCAGCCGCTGTCCGCGTCAAACGTTCCGCCCATGTTGTCGCACAAGGCTTTTGTATCGGTCAAAAGGTCATTTATTATATAATCAATCTGGTCCGCGCGAACCGGCGCGCAAAACGTTGTCAATAAAGATAATATCAAAAGCTTTTTCATGATTTGTTCAATAATTGTTCCGCATATTTTATTTTTTGTTCAAGGTTTTTGCAACTTTCGCTATCGCAGTTGTTCGGAAGACTGCGCGCGGCCTTGACGGCCTGGCCCATTTTCGCGCGCTGGTCGGCCGTTAATGTAACGGACGTCTGTGGGTTTTCGCCTTGGCTACCGCCGGACAGAGAGCCCGCCACCAGGTCAAGCGGGTTTGTGCCACCGCCGGTCAGCCCCTTTAACGCATCGCCCAGACCGCCGCTTGAACCAGTGGATGAACTGTTGTTGTTTTCCTTTGGAACAGTTGTGCCGTAATCCGCCTCGTGCTCCTTTTCGGCGGTCTTCAGGGCTTTTTCAGCCTTGGAACGGTCAATCGCACGATCAATAGCACCGGACGTAATCGCGCCTGCCGCAGTTCCCAGGCCTGCGCCCAGCATCGCCGAACTGGCCGACGATTGTTCGCGCGTCAGGCGGTACGCGTTTTCGCGATACGTCGTAATGTCGACGCCAAACCAATTCTGAGTGCAGTCGAACGAATCGCCCGCGTACGCTTTTTTCGACGCGAACGGCGTCGCAGCGTTGTCCGCAAAGAAATTAACCGTAAAGACGCAATCCAGGCTGCGCTCGTCGAACATGGCGCCCAATCTTTTGCATTGCGCCGCCATCAGGTCGCGCAATTGGTACAAACGCTCTTCGTCCTTTTTAGCCTGAACCTCGGCGCCTTGGCGCAGCGTGCCGAATACCTGCATAAAGCGGCTGGCAAGCCCACTGTCCGCAGTCTGGCAATTCTTGGCAATCGACGCGCAATCCGCGACGGCCTTGTCGCCGGCAGATTTGCCCAGGCACTTGTTAAAACTGACACCGCATTTTTCCACGATGCAGCTGTTGTATCTGTTGCCGCAATTCAGTGTTTCGGCATAAGAGGCCATTTTGCTGTTCAGGTCGCGGTCGGCCTTAATCTCGCGCGCGAACATTTGGAATTCTTCGCCGCTGCACTTCAAGTCGCGACGGCACCGGTCCAGTTTGTCACCCCAAATCGTGTCGCCGTCGCCCGCGCATTTGGAATAATCGTTTCCGCATGTCTGCTTCATACAATCGCGCAGCCCGGCATCGCACGCATTATTAAGGCCCGCCATGGCCGATTCCATCTGCCGATTCGCATTTGACGCCGCATCGGCAGAATCCAGCGCGGCGCGCTGGGCCCGAATCGCCGCCGCGCGCGCATCGGCCGCCATATCGGATGCATTCGCGCCGGCGCCGGTGGACCCCAGGACTTTGTCAAACTGCGACGATTTGTTTTCGATGACAACGGTTTCTTCGACGATTTCAGCGATAACTTCTTCGACCACCGGTTCGGCGGCAACGGGCGCGGCGACCGTTACGGTTTCGGTTTCCTTGGTCAGCAATGCCGGCATCGTTGCGGCGCTGCTGGGGCGCGCGGCCGCGGCGTTGGTGGCGGCGACAGAGCCGCGCTTGACAACCGCGGCCGCAGTGGCATTGTTGGCCATGCCGAACACCAATAGAGCGAAGAGCGCAGAGCACAAATAACAGTTAACAGAGCACAGAGCACAGCCAACAGATTTGGAACTGTTTGAAGATTTATTCTGTAAAAAGTTATTTATCCACTTCATCCCCTGTCTATTATCCCTTATCCATCATCCATTATCCCTACTTCAGTCTGCTGCATGCAGTGTCGTGAAACGCGCATAACAGGTTCGCCATGGATTTTTCGGATTCGAATCCAGCCTGGCACTTATTCCGCATATTCGTTTCGCAGACCATTTGAACACACGCAGTCTTGGCCTTGCCGTCTTTGCATGAATCCTGGGCCGATTTTAGTTTTGCCTCGCGCGCGGTCTGATAGGCCCCGACGATATTGGCTAGCAATGTGTCTTGGTTTTTAACCGCCATGGTACGCGCGTCGGCCAGGCCGGTGCGGATTGCGTTCATATGCTCGCCGCAACCAGACGCGTCAACTGCGCAGGCGGAAAAGAATTTATCGAAATCGGCGTTGTCTTCGCACGACGCATAGTCCGCACCGCAGCGTTTGGCATCAGTCAGGCATGCGCGAATTTCCGTGTCGCAGCTGGTTTTTGTCTTGGTCTTTTTCGCCGCGGCGAATAATTCGTCGCGCGATGCAGCGATGCCGGCGGCCTTGCAGGATTGTTCGATTAACTGGTCGTATGCTTCGGACGCGTCGTCAGCTGTGCAGCCGGCGATTTTCTTAATGCACTCGCCCGTAGCCCAGGCATATCGCCCGCCCGGGTCGCCCGGGGCGGATTTCAATTCCTTGGCCGACAGGGTGTTTTTTGCGGATGCGCCGACGGAAAGACTTTTCAGGCCGGTATCTTCGGGTGCTGCGCCCGCCTGGGACGTACCGCACAGCTGGCATCGGGCGGCCGGATTGGCGCCGATATTCGTCGCGCAGGCGGAATCCAGACATCGCGTCAAATTCGCCCGCGAACACGACGCAGCGGCCGCCGGCGCGGTTGGTGCGGCACAAATAGCAAATAGCAAATAGCAAACAGCAAATTTCTTCATGTTCTCTCTGAATTCAAATTATATCAAAAAACACAATAGTATAAAAGGAAAATATTAAGCCAAAAAAGACGGCAAATAAAAAATTTAACAAAACTATTGACAATGTCATTATTTTGTCTATAATATGATTCGTAATATAAAAAAATACCCAAAGGAGGGTGAAATGGCTGTTGATAAAAAGATTTGGACTTATGGCGGGATTGGCTTGGGCGCGCTGATTGTCGGCGGGTTGATTTCTGCTTTTATCGTTAAAGGCAAAGCGACCGAAGCGCACGAAAAATCTAAAAAACATTCGGAAAGAATCATTGATAATGCCAATGGTATTATTTCCAGACAATCTGGCGAATTGAACGCTATTGGCCTTGAAAGCGATATGCGCCGCAAGCTGATTGAACATTTGTTGAGCTTTATCATGAAAAGGGACCCGCAGGTTCAAAATGCCGCTACCGAATATTTTGCTTTGAAAGACAAGCGCGCCGCGCTGCAGGATTCCATTAATAGTTCGCATAACCGGGCCGGCGTTGACAGTCTGTATGTTGCCGAATTTTTCAATCAACGTACGGAAGTTGACAGCCTGATAAAAAAATACGACGGCATGTTGAACGATTTGTTCCGCGGTTACGCATCCCCGGAAAATAAAGCCTTGTTAAAAGGCTTGTTGGACAAAAATACGTTGGTTTTGCCGGATTCCGTCTGGATGAATTCAGAAAACTTTGACCAAAACAGATTGGCGAATGAATTGAAGGTCGCTTTGCAGGCGAATGATTCTTTGCGCACCGCGCTGGCCAATTGCGGTAAAAATACAGTCTTCGTAAAGCCTGGTGACAAAAGTAATACCAATTCCAACGAACCAAAAACACCGGCGAATAGCGCGAAGGTCACAACTGTTGTTCCTGGTGCGGGCGGCGGTACAACGGTGATTGTCAACAACGGCGGAATATATCAGTCCGGCACAATCACGAATAACTTTTACAATGGTGGTCAGGCGGCCAATGTGAACGGCAAGCCTGCGTCCAGTGTTACGGAAGTCGCGCCGACAAACGAATCGCCGAAACCAGCGACTGTTAACAGTAATCCAACGTCCGATGTGACGAAAGAAACCGTGCCCGTTGCAAAAGGCAAATGGGACAAGTATAAAAATTCTCAATTTTCCGGAACGGTAAAAGTAATCACGGAAAGCAATCAGCGTTAATAAAAAATCCGCCGCACGGCGGATTTTTTACAGCAAAGACACCAGCAGAAACATTACGCCCAGGTAACATATACCAGTCCATCGCCCCAATCGCCGAAAATGCAGCATCTGCCAGCAGAACAGGGCGGTCACGCCAATCAGTATCCAAATATCGACATTGACGATTTCCGGCGCGACGGCCAGCGGGGCGATTTGCGCGCCTCCCGCCACCGCCAGGCAGATGTTCGCCATGTTCGACCCCAGGATGTTTCCGATAATTATGCTGGCGCGCCGGCGCAGCGCGGCGATTATCGTAATCAAAATCTCGGGCGCAGAGGTTCCAGGCGCGACTATCAGGATGGCCGCCACGCGTTCGTCCAATCCATAGCTGGCGGTGATTTCCATCAGCGATTCCATGAAGTAATAACTGCCGAAATAAAGCGCGACGGCGCTGCCCGCGATAAGCGGAATTATTTTGCGCCAACTGACATTTTGCCGGTGAATCCGATTCTTGGACGAAGCGCTTTTGATTCCGTATGCGACCGCATAGGCGGCGAATACTCCGAATAATACGATTCCATCAAACGCTGATACCGAACCGTCCGCAATCGTCCACGCCAGAACTATTGCCGCCAGCAGGACGAAGTATAAATCCAGCTTTCTTTTTTCGCCCCCGGTCGTCAGCGGATGCAGCAGTGCCCCCAGACCCAAAACGCCCAGAATGCGGAACAAATTCGAAGCTACGGCGTTGCCGACAACCAGCGTGCCCATCCCCTGGGCGCTGGCTATCAAAGACACTATGATTTCGGGCGCGGTTATTCCGACGCCGATGACGATTACGGAAACCAGAAATTCCGATACGCCGATTCTGTGCGCCAAACGGCTGCAGCCACGGACCAGCCAATCGGCGCCCAGGCCCATCGCAATCAAACCAGCAAAAGCAATTATCCAAGTCATCGGACGAAATCATATCTTATCCGTCGCGGTTCGTTAATAGGACATGATTCGGAGTCATTTCGCCCCCTGATGTTTTTTTGTCTGGACAGATAAAAATAATTTGTGTTAACATCCCAGTCATAGAGAGAAATTTAATATGAAACGCATCAGACTTTTTATACTCGCATTGTTTTTCGCACCGTCGGTACTGTTCGCCGCGAATGATTTTCAAGTCGCGGCCCAGCTGCTGTCGGCGGCGAAGAACGCCGATATACAACAGGTTCAGAACCTGGTCAATAACGGCGCGAACGTGAACTATACGGACGCCACTGGGCTGTCCATCGTTTGCACCGCGCTGATGAACAACGATGTCCGCGCGGCCCAGATTCTGCAGATGTACGGCGCGGACGCATCTAAGTGCGACCAGCAGATAAAGGCGTATAACAAGAAAAAGCCCAAAAAGGAATCCGGGGGGCTGTTCGGTGGGTTGTCATCTGCCCAAAGCATGGCATTGGCGGCGGCGGGGGCCGCCGTTGTTGTTGGCGGATTATTTCTGCTGACCGACGTTTTTGGTTCCAGTAAAGGCGGCGGCGGTGGCGGCGGCGGCGCCCAATGCCAGACGAATGCATCGTGCACATGCCGTAATGGGGCCGCTGGCACATGCAGGTCCGACGGCACTTGCGATTGTACTGGCAGTGGTGACGGCGGAACCTCTGGCGGCGGGACTCAGAAATTCGCGTTGCCGTATGGTCCGGCTTATTTCGACATCGGCGGCAAGGTTGTTTATTCCGAAACGGCGTATCTGAACAATCTGGCATACTGGAGTGACGAAGCCAACGCCGCGCCGCGCCGGGATTTCAACTATTTCCGCCCGCTTGAGCAGCCAACGAACAACTATTTCGTTGACGGAATCACGCAGTCGGTGCAAAATTATCTGCTGATGATGCACGGGTATTCGCCGCTGGCGCACGGATATTTGGGAAACGCGACCATTCGCGACTCGGCCACTTACGCGCCGGTCAAGCTGTCTAATTCCGCCGGCGGGGGCAAACCTGTTTCCGTCGCGCTGATTACGGCCAACGGCGTGAACCCCACCGGCAGCGCCGGCCGCGGCGGTCCGGGCGGCGGCGTTTCATACGCGGACGGTGCGGGGGCGGTCGCCAACACTTATCTTGTGGATAAATATTTGAATTACGACAATCCCATCGCCGGCGTTTCGGGCGCCGAAAAGGACGGATTCGATTTGTCGAACAGCGGCACCGCCATGAATCCGTACGCGTCCGCGTATGATTCCGCGCTGGCGAAGATTATCGCCGGGTGGGAGGCAGGCGGCCGCGCCGTCGGCGATTTCTTTGGATTCGTGCCGAACGGACGTCTGGCCGTGTACCGCACGGGCGGCGGCCGTGGAATGAAAAATATCGCGTCGCCTGGGGCGCCTGTCGGAACCGTGGTCGACAATAACACAAACTCGAAATGGGACACCGGCGATACAATAACGATTGCGGGTGTGCCGTATAAAATCACGTTGAATGACGGCATTTTCTCGGCTCAATGCGATTCCACCGGGTTCAATTGCACAACGATTACATGGACTATTAAGGGTTATATCGGCAGGGACGGTGTTTTGTACGTCGACAGCGATTCGGACGGAATCACGGATTCGGGATATTCGATAGCCGAATCTGGCGCCGTCACATTAATCAAGCAGTTGGGTGATATAGATTTCAAAAATTTCGAGGCGGCGTACGAAGCGCGCCGGACCACGGACGTCGACGCCATAGCGAATGCGTCGCTGATTGCCGAATCGCGGTCTTCGGGTTATTTGACTATGGACGGTTTAAAGGTGCTGGTTACTGGCCTGGCCGACAAGCAGGCTGCGTATAAAGCATTTGTGAACGAATATTACAACAAAGACACGACCGACGATGCGTCAAACACCCAGGGTGATTACGCGAACAAACTGTTTAACGGATATAACAACGCGTCTCCGCTGATGGTGTTTTCCGCTGGGGAATTCGAATACGGCCTGGGGACGGGAAAGTCCTTGTCAGTATTGGACGCCACGTTCGAAAATTACGCGCCGGTATTGTGGAATGATAACTTGAGGCATTTGTTCATGACCGTGGTTGCCGTCGCCCATTCCAAAGGCACATCCGCGGCGACAAACATCGCCGATTACGGCAACGGCACAAACGACACGAAGTTCGGCAAAATCAGCCTGTCGGCATGGCGCGATGAAAACGGAACGACGGCGGCGGCGGCCTTGGCCGCGCTGGGGTCCAGCGCAACCGATACGCAAAAGACCGCCGCAATCGTCGCCGCGCAGGCGGACGATCATGTCTATGTGTCAAGAAAATGCGGCTCGGCCGGCAAGGGCGTCGGAGGCGTGGACCCTTGGTGTTTCGCGGCGGCCGGCGCCACAGCCGAGATGGCCACGTCCGCGGCGGCCGGTGCCTTTGCGTCGCTGAAAGGCGCGTTCAACTATATGACAAATTCCCAGTTGTTCGCGCTGATGGCGCTGACGGCGGACGGGTATCTGCGCGCTTATAGCGATGCGGGCGTCAAGTTCACGACCGATACCCTGACGACGTATCTGAAAATCAAATTCGCCCTGCCGACAGAATATGACGAAGAGAATTTAACTGGTTCGGATTACTTGAAGGCTTTTGCCGAAGTGTTCGGATACGGCCTGATAGATTTGGAACGCGCGACCAAGCCGACGTCTACGGTGTCGTATTTCAACGGCGACAATATCGTATCGGGCAGCGGAAACGCATATTGGCGCCGCGCGGGCAATACGATATTCAGTTCGTCCAGCGCACTGAATCTGGGCGGCGTGTCAATCAGCGCGCCGTTCTATGATATATTGGAGAGTCTTGACGGTGCGCTGGTTTTGCCGCGCATTTGGGCAAACGAATTTTCGATGGGATCGACAAGTTCGCGCGCGCTGTATATGGGCGACGTGCTGGGGGAATTCAAAGTTCAAAATTCGAAATCCGGGGACGAAATTCAAATCGGCAATCTGTCGTTCAGTATCTCGATGTCTGAAAAAGCGTACGTCGACAACATGGGCGGTCTGGACAATATGCAATTCGGATACAGCGCTGGCGACCTGGGTTTTAAGGCAGGGTACCAGCGTCACTTTACAGACGGTGCGTCCAGGTTCAGTGGTGCCGCGAATCCGATTCTGTCTTTGGCCTCCAATGCGGTGGCCGGCGGCGCGGAATATAAAATCGGCGATTGGTCGTTCGGTGCGCGTGCGTTTTCTGGCGCGGTCACGGACGAATCGCTGTTGGAAAACGACCCGACTGTTTCCAGCCGGTACGAGCCTGCGAAACTAGGCCTGATGCAAGGCGCGCAGTCCAGCGTCGCATGGGGCAACGGCAAATTCGGAATCAGCGCATCGTTCGGCGCGGCGTATGAATCCGATACGGTCTTGGGAACATATACCGACGGACTGTTGAGCATGGGCAGTGGCGACACGACTTATATCGACACAGTCGCAACATACCGTGCGGGCGACGATATTGATTTCTCGCTGCGTTCGACGTTTGCGAAAACAAAGGCGGACGCGTCCGGCGAATTTATCCTGGGGCTTAGCGATTTGGAATCCAACGCGTTTTCGGCCGGGGCGAATATCGGCAACTGGTCGTTCGCGGTGTCTCAGCCTTTGGCGGTGACCCGTGGGCGGATGCAGTACGCGCATGCCCAGTACGAGGTTGTCGAAGACGCGGATGGCAAATTCGATTTAATTGTCAAAAACACCGGAATCAGGGATTTGGATTTGTCGCCGCGCGCGCGCGAGGTTCGCTTCAGCGGCGCATACAGAACGCAGTTTGGCCTGCATACGCACGGCGCGTTTGGATTTATCTATCGCGTGAATCCAAATAACACCAAAGACTTTGGCAACGAATCCATCCTGATGATGAAGCTGAGCCACAAGGTCGGAATTTAACCAAAATACACGGCGCAGATGCGCCGTATTAGTCATTAATCTATAGTCAGTAGTCAATAGTTGTAATGACTATTGACTAGTCGTTTTCTCATGTTTTTTACGAATAAAAACCTACGAGGTCATGATATAGGTCTATTAAATTACTTATTGACAAATACATATTTTGTATTAATATTGAACTTTTCAACCAAAAAGAGGTGTTAAACATGGATGACATAGAAGCAAACAAAATGGGCTTTGGATTTAAAAATGTCCCATTTATCATGGAAAAGAAAACCGTGGATTTTATCGTCGACGGCTATATCGTGGACACAAACGCCGCCCAGCCAGAGGCGCCGCAAGATGCGCGTGCGAAATTTACAGACGCGCAGAATATGCTAGGCAAGTATCCGCGCGGTATGGCTGTTAATGGAAAATGAGTCCAGTAACTATCTTGTAAACTTGACAGTAAAAACCGCGCCAATCGGCGCGGTTTTAGTAAAATGACAATACATTATTTTTTACAATCTTTGAAAGGTCCGCATTCACGTTCGTTTGAAAAACTGATTTTGCACGATGTATATTCATCTGTCGTTGTTGCCTTTACATTACCAAGCCAGAACGTAGCTTCGGAAATACGGGAACATTCCGAAGGGTTAATTGGGCACTCAATGGACATATATCCGTCGTAATTGTATTCTGGATTCTTTGATTCCTTAACGTTGAAAGCGGCGCATATTCCTTTCAGATAATTAGGCGCACTGCTGAATGTGGTCGTCGTAAGACCGCCAAATTTAGCCACGATATAATCATTGATATAATTATTCTGGAAATGAGTATGATGTATATAGTTTGATTCAACACGGCCGATTAGATAATCATTACCATTGCCCCTCCACAGGGAGACCAGATTTTGCGCCAAAAAAACATCAATATCATTGATGGACGCAAAAGTTTTTTTATCGCAATATGCTGAAAATTTGATTTTCTTGCATGGATTTATTGGTATGCATGCACCTTTGGATTCAAGCCATACAACTCTGTAGGGATTAGCCAGGCATTTGTCTTTATCCGCCTGGTCGTACGCATATGCGCCGGATACGAACATAGCGGCGACCAATGCGCCCATCATAAGTTTTTTCATTTTTCTTTCCTTTTGATTGATTGTTATTTGTTTTATTAGATTCCCAGTTCCGCGAACAGGTCTTGATTATCAGCCGCAACTTGTTCCGGTGAGCGTGTATCGGCTGCCGTGCCGCCCATTTTTGCCCCACCGCCGCCGCCGGCGTTCGCTGCGGCCAGCTTGCTGGCCAGGGCGATGTTTATCCCGACCCCGACGCCGGTCAGTCCCAGCGTCGATATTCCGGCGATTTTAAAATTCTTCACCTCCTTTTCGCATTTTGTTAATTCCTTCATTTTTATCGCACGTTCCGATTCCAGCCGTTCCAATTGCTGCGTCAGCATTTCTATGCGCATATCCAAAGGCGAATATGCACTCTGCGCGTTCGCGCAGAGTGCACATTCGCAAATAGCAATTAGCAAAGAGCAAATAGCAAGTTTTTTCATTTTTGCGCGTTGTCCCCAGATTTGGTGTCTGATGCGGCGGTATCTGTGGCGGAAGAATCGTTTTCTTTCTTCGCCTTATTCAATTGCACTGTCTGGATAATCGCGCCTGTGGCCGTGCCCAGCACGCCGATGCCGCCGATAATCGTCGCAGTCCGCCAATCGGACCGACTGCGCCCGCAGCGCCGGATCTCCATATCCATTTGAAACAGGTCGTCTTGTAATTGTTTAACGGTTTTGGATAATTCGGCGATAATCGCGGCCTTTTCAGATTCGGTTGGCCCGGTATCGGGTTCTGGTGCTGGTTCCGTCGGCGGCGTAACAGATTCAACCATTTCAACAACTTCGACAGCTGGCTGCGCGACCTCAGCTGGCGCCAAATTGCTATTTGCTATTTGATAATTGCTATTTTGATTTGTGGTTGTTCTGTTTAGTTTTGAATGAAAAGAAGAGGTTGGACGCGGTGTCGCGGCCGATGCGGACTGCGCCGCCATAAGAAAACAAATAAAAATAAACAACGTTCGTTGCAACTGAATTTATCCCATAACTCGCCGGCGCGAACGCGCCGATGCGACAAAAAACCGCCAAAGTGAATAGGCGGCCGGGGAGTTCAAAAAATCATAAACACAAATGACCCCGCTGGTCTTCGTCCGTCAGCGCAAGCGCAGCCGAGACTGTTTTATAACCAACGGCTCCCCGACCAAGCGGGGATAACAACAAAAATCGGGCTTTCGCCCGCTATTGTCGTGCGGGATGTGACACGCGTTTTATCGTGCCATGTGTTTATGGTCTTTTTGAAGGACCCGAACCCATTCCCTTTGGATTCATTTTTAATAGTATCAAGTTTTTGAACAGAAATCAACATACTTTTTTAGTCAATAGTCAGTAGTCTTTAGTCAATAGTGTATAGTTAACTTAGTTTACTAATAACTAAACACTACTCACTATATACTAATGACTATTGACTAGGTTACTTGCTGACCACAACCATTGCTGGGCGCAGGACGCTGTCGCCGAACATATATCCGGCCTGCAGTTCACCGACAACCGTGTTCGGCGCCGGCTTGGCCGCGCAGGGCTCGTCCGACTTTGTGGTTTCCGCAACCTGGACGGCGTTATGGAACTGCGGATTCAGGGGCTGGCCCAATGGTTCCATCTTTACAATGCCGGTCTTGGCCATGGCGGATTCTACGGCGCGGGCCATGGCTTGGATTCCCGCATCATTCGGATTGTGCGCCAGCGCGGCGTCAATCGCATCCGCTACGGGCAGAAAATTCCCCGCGACCGACATGACGCGGTTGCGCGCGGCGTTTTCCGTATCCAGCGCGGCGCGGCGGCGCGTGTTTTCCAATTCGGCGGCCAGCCGCAGATACTTGTCATTCAATTCCGAAATTTGCGCGTTCAGGGTATCGATTTGCGGCCCGTCCGATTCGGTCCCGGCCGTTTGGTTGTTATTCGCAGCGTCGTCGGCATCGGCCGGTTTTATTTCTTCGATTTCATTTTCCATATCTATTTACCCGTTCACAGATTATTGCAGGCGGTAGCGTCCGCATTATTATAAGTTTGTCAGATACTCGTTATTATAGGTATGAAGTCGTCGGGTTTCAAGGATGCGCCGCCGACCAAGACGCCGCCGACATTCGGAATCGACATGATTTCATGCGCGTTGGCGCCCTTGACGCTGGCGCCGTAGAGCACGGGCGTTCCGCCCAAGCCCATCGAATCCAGCGTTTTCGCAATCAATGCGTGCGCGGTCGCGATTTCTTCGGATGTCGGCGTCAGTCCCGCACCGATGGCCCAGCGGGGCTCGTACGCGACGATTATTTCGGTGTTTGCGTCATTTGGAATAGACTCGCAGACGCCAGATTCGATAACGTCCATCGTTTTGCCGGCGTTCTTTTCTTCCATCGTCTCGCCCACGCAGATGATTGGAATCAAGCCATGCGCCAGGGCCGCGGCGGCCTTTTGGCGAACGATGTCGTTGGTCTCGGCGTGATACTGGCGGCGCTCGCTGTGGCCGACGATAACGTATTTCACATCCCGGTCGGCCAGCATTTTGGCGGATACTTCGCCGGTGTAGGCGCCCGATTCGTGCGCGCTGACGTCTTGGGCGCCAATTGCCATTTTGCCGGATTTCGCGCCCAGCATTGTAAAGGGCGCGCAGATAACGACGGTGTTTTTCGTATCCACGCCGTTCAAGGCGTTTGCCATCGCATCCAATTCGGCGGCGCTGCCGTTCATTTTCCAGTTTCCAGCGATAATCTTTGTCATAGTTTTCTTCCTTTTTTACGTTGATTTCCGTATGCGTGTTTTGCTAGGATAACCCAAAAGGTGAAAAAATGCTAGAATATTTACGCGATATGTCTGGGAAACCAGTCGCAAAGGTTTTAATTGCTATCCTGATGTTTTCGTTCGTCGGATGGGGCGCGGCCGAATGGATTCTGAACGGTTCTATGCGCGAACCCGCGCTGCTTACTGTCGGCGGCGAAAGCATAACCGTCGGACAGTTTAATATGGAGCGCGGTCGCGAGATGGCAAAGCTGACGCGCGACCAGCAAAAGCAAATCTATACCGACCCCGAATACGCCAACGTGTTCTATAGCGGCGTTCTGACGACGATGACGAATAACCTGATGGTTGAAAACCGCGCGCGCGATTTGGGATTCTATGTCACTGACAAGCGCGTCGCGGCCGAGGTTGGCGATTTCCCGGAGTTCCAGGACGGCGGCCGCTTTTCCGCGGCGAAGTTCGACGCGGTTCTGTCAAATTCCGGCTGGGGCGAGGCGGAATTCGCCAAATATCTGCGCGGACAGATTATGCGCTCGATGGTTCTGGGTGCGATGTCCGTGCCGGTGGCGGTCCCGGATTTTGCGGTCACGGCCGCCTATAATTCCAGATACGCGACCAGACAAATCGATTACAATGAAATAAAATTCAACCAATTCGCCGCCGGCAATCCGACGGACGACCAGTTGCGCGAATTCTATGCCAAGAACCCGAAAACAAATCCTGAGACGCGCGCCGTGTCGTATGTGCTGGTGACAGCCGCGATGGACAAGCCCGACAGCTATGACGCAGGCTATGATAGGGCGCAAAAGCTGGAGGACGCTATTATATCCGGCGAATCCATGTCCGCAGCGGCAACAAAAAACAAGGCAAAATTTGTGGCGCTGTCGGCCTTTGCCAAGGCGAGCCGTCCGGTCGACCCGTTGCTGACCGACGCCATGGTTAACAAAATCTTTGCGATGGAGCAGGGCATGGAATCCGAAGTCATCGAAACCAAGCAGGGCTTTGCGATTATCCGCGTTGAAAAAATAAACCCGACGCATACGGCGGAATTCGCGGCAGTCAAAAATTCGCTGGTTGTAAACTGGAAAAAGGAAGAGCAGAAAAAGAAAGCCTATTTGGCCGCGAACGAGTCCCTGATTGCGCTTAACAAAAACGGCGGGTTCCAGGGCGCGCGGCGCGATGTCGCCGTGTCACGCGCCAACGGCGCGCCGGTGGATGTTCTGGTCGCCGCGTTCAAACAGGAAATCGGTGCCAATGCAATTGTTCCGGGACCGGACGCCTTTTATGTCGTCAGCGTCAAAAAGGAAGTCGCGCCCAAGGCCGATGCCGCGAAAATGACGGCATTGCGCAAAGAATTGCAGAACATGACCGCGCGCGAAGTCATGGACGATTACAATTCATTCCTGATGCGCGAATATCCGGTAAAGATTAACAGAAAGGTCTTTGAAAAACTGTTCGCGAAATAATTAAATATAACAGCACATTTGGTGGCTTTTGGGATGGCTCATGTACTATTTGTACACTTCGCCATCCCAAAAACCGCCAACTACACCATTCTATTTAATTTATCAATTGCAAGGGATGTACACGTCGGGTCCACGAACACCACCATTCGCCTCACATAATTCAATTTCTTAACCTGGCGGCCATTTTACACCATCCACAAAACCACCAACTGTACCTTTATCGACATTCTTCTCACTTGCCGTCATACCTTTGAGATCCGGTATCTATTGTATTCAAGCAATGAACAATGCCCGTATGATAAACACATTGGATACCGGCCACCGGGCCACACGAAAACCTACTGGATTTTCGTGGGTGGTCCAAGCCGGTATGACGAATCTTGAGGTTTTGGGGCTCAAAAAGTACATTCCTGTCAGTTGCGCATAATTTAAAAAATGATATTACTAGAAATATATTGACAAATACGTATTTTGTGATATTTTAGGCCCGCACATATACATATATTCTTTTTAAGGAGTTAAGAAGTGACTAAAATGCTAACGCATCATGCTTTGAAAGTAAGCCGATGGAAATATGAACAAACGATGACGGAGTTTATGGGTAAATTGGTCGAGAACGAATTGACGCCCCAGGACAGGGAATTAATCAAAAAAAACGACGCAAATATTAAGCGTGAAAATATACTGAAATGCTTAAAAGGCATGGGTGTCATGTCAGCCACGGTATACGGCGTATACAAGGTGATGCAGAATTTTGATAAATTGGGTTCTGCTGTGCGGGAATTTGCGGGCGTATACGATTATACAGCGGACAAAATAGTTATGCTGGGGGCCGTTGCGGTCGGATTTGTCGGTTTTGCATACGGCATTTATTTAATGCCAAGCGGATTTGATAACCATGATGGTACAAATTATAAACGTTCGATTTATATGAAGTATCGAACAGCCAGAGAGTTTATGGCAAAACAAGCTTCAAATCAAAATCAGATTTAAAACGCTGGATTGCCGCCCCTTTTCAGTTAACAATTAACAGAGCACAGATAACAGTTAGTAAATAATAAAGAATAGAGAATAAAGAATAAATAAAAAGCTCGGTCTAAGTTCTCCTCCTGTGGAGGAGTACGGTCGAAGACCGGGAGGTGGTTAGAGAATCAGAGTTTAATCTCAAAATATCAAACCACCCCGTCATCCGCCTTCGTCCGTCGCCGCCACCGCGGCGTCCGGACTGCGGCGAGATGCCACCCCTCCATAGGAGGGGAACTTAAACTGAGCACATCCATTTATTCTTTATTATTTATTCTTTATTCTTTAATTAACTGTTATCTGTGCTCTGTTAATTGAAAAAGGCGCAAATAATGCGCCTTTTTATATTGTCTTTGGGTCCAGGCCCCAGTTAACAAATAAAGGTTCTAGATAACATATAATTATAGTATTTAAAGTCATAAATAATATTTGACAGATTATAATTTTGTATTATTTTATCATAGTCAAACTAACCAAAAGGACAAAAAATGATATTTAATAAAAAAACAATTGCGACATTGGCTTTGGCTGGATTGTCATTCGGTGCCGCAAAAGCTCAATCGAATACCCACCTGTCAAAGCCGTCGCATATCATAAATGCAACGGTGAATACAGAACCCCAGACAACGGACGAGCTTGGCAACAAAACTTCTCTGATTGGCGCAGGCATCGGATACGGGAAAGATTTTGCTGTGTTTCCTTTGAACAATCGTTGGACGATTGAATATTTATGGCAAGCTGGATTAGATATAAACAAAATCCATTCTGAAAACACCAGACCTGATTTGTCGCGTCAACAAAGCGATATAGATATTACGCAGATTAAGGCTTCTGTGGCTCTTGTCCTTGGATTTCAATTTAAGATAAATGGTAATTTTGGGCTTGGTATTCGTATGCCATTGGGCGTCGGTTTAAATACTGGCGTCGCAAATGGAAGCTATAATTGGGAAACAGGTGATTTTGGAATTTATAAAAATCATTTCCTTGTTCGTCCTTGCTTTTTCACAGAACCGCAACTGTTTATAAAACGCAAAAATTTGGAGGCTTTTGGTGGTTGCAGAATAAGCACAGGTCCTATAGGTAAAACCAAATTGAATACGGGTGAAAAAGTATTTAATGAAGCGGGCTTTCATCTTAATAATCAGATGCACTTTATGGCTGGTTTGAGACTATATCTAAAATCTAAAGGCAAATAGTACATTTAAATCAACCAGGCCGCATTAGATACGGAAAGCCGATGTACGAACTGCTGAATGGTAAAATCTCGGAAAAGGCCGCCTGATTCAGGCGGCTTTTTTCATATCGCGCTTGACGCCGCGCAGGTATTTGCTTGAATTAAATATCCAGATTGTTATAATTCAGGCATGAAGCCGATTTTTTATCTTATCGCAGGTGCAAATGGCAGCGGGAAAACAACGCTGGGGCACGAGTTGTTGGATAAAGAAAAAGAGCTGATATATTTAAACGCCGACGAGCTTGCCGCCAAAATGGACGATAAAATAGGAATTTCTGCGGGAAAAATAATACATACGAACTTGAAAGAGGTTATTTCTTCAAGAAAATCCTTTGTATGGGAATCCACTATTTCCGGCAATCATCATATCGGAATTTTAGAAAAGGCGCGCAAAGCGGAATACGAGATAGTTTTTGTATATATTTTCCTGGATTCGCCGGATGTGAATCTGGCACGTATAAAAAAGCGCGTGGCGTTGGGCGGGCATGACGTTCCCGCGTCGGACGTCATTCGCAGGTTTTATAAAAGTATGAAAAATTTTTCTGTGGCGGCCGGATTGGTTGACCGTTGGAAGCTGTTTTATAATGGCGATGACAATTTCGAGCTTGTCGCCGAAGGAAACAAAAGAAATATCGAAATTTTGAACGATGATTTGTGTAAAAAATTAGATGCTCAAGTAACAGGGATGCATCTTTTGGACTCAAAAAACTCAAGACTTGTCATACAAGCGCAGTCCGGTATCCATTGTATTCAAGCTATAAATAATAACCGTGTGATAAACAAAATGGACCTTGGCCTTCGCCGGTATAACGGCAAGTGAAGAAGAATGTCGAAAAATGTACATTCGATGTCAGTTAAGCCAAATTTAAAAAAGGTTTGAAAAATGGATAAGTGGGATTACGAATTGACGATAAAACTTACGCGCCTGGGCAACCGCGGCGTTCGCAAGTCCATTGATTTGGCCAAGCAAAAGGGCGTCGCGAATCCGTTTGTCATAGATGGAAAGCTGATGTATAAACTGCCCAATGGCAAAATTTCCGACAAAGCCGCTTGATTCAGGCGGCTTTTTTCATGTCGCGCTTGACGCCGCGCAGGTATTTGCGCAATTCGTCAATTGCAATCAGCGAACCATCGCGCCTTTGTGCGGACCAATAATCCCAGCCGTTGAAACTGGCGCTGCGCTGCATCTTCGCCGCCATGACATGAATGGACGCCGTGCCGTGCATCGCGTGCGTCAGCCGGCCGTCGCGGGTAATCATGACACGCTCGCCGCGCGGGCTGACCAAGGTCTGGCCGATGTACAGCAGGCCGCCGTCGACCAGCTCGCCAAAGGCCACTTTGATTTCGTCGCGTTTTGGGGCGCTGACCTCGGTATCTGACAAATCCGCCGGCGCGACGGATTCTACGCGCGCGCGCGCCGCCGCGACATAGGATTCATCCGCGTCGAATCCGATAAAATTCCGCCCCAGTTCCTTGGCCGCGGCGGCGGTCGTGCCGCTGCCCATAAACGGGTCCAGGATAATATCGCCGGGCTTGGTCGACGACAGAATCACGCGGCGCAGCAAATCCATCGGCTTTTGCGTGTTGTGCAGGCTTTTGCCGTCTTGGCCTTTGACGCGTTCGTCCCCCAGGCAGATGTTGATGTCCCAGTCGCTGCGCATCTGCTTGCCGCCATTCAGCTTTTTCATGGTTTCGTAATTAAAAGTGTATTTGCCGGTTTTCGACGGTGTCGCCCAAATCAGGGTCTCGTGCGCGTTGGTAAAGCGCGTGCCGCGGAAATTCGGCATAGGATTGGTCTTGACCCAGACGATGTCGTTCAGTATCCAGAATCCCAAATCCTGCAGGATGGCGCCCAGTTTGAAAATGTTGTGATAGCTGCCGATAATCCACATGGCGCCATCTGGTTTCAAAACGCGTTTACATTCCGCCATCCAGGCCCTGGAAAATTCATAATATTCGGCGGCCGATTCAAAACTGTCCCAGGAATCGCGCACAGCGCGGGCGGCGGTTTGGTCTTCGGGACGGTACAGGGTCTTGCGCCCCAGCTGCAGATTATACGGCGAATCAGCGAAGATTGCGTCGACCGAGGCATCAGGAAGCTCTCGCATCCGTGCAATACAATCGCCGACCAAGATTTTATTCAAGTATTTTTTCATTCTCTGCTAAATGTGATTTTATCATAAAACGGGCCTTAAAAAAAGCGTATGCGGCGGCGGCGCCCTAAAAAAAACTCCTTGCTTTTTATAAAAACACGATTTTTTGGGTCGCAACTTTCCCCTTTACTCTTTAATTCAGGATTGCTACATTTACAGGTACCATGAGATGCCCGTACTGCAATTCCACAGACAGCCAGGTCAAGGACAGCCGTCCTGACACCGAAGACGCGATAATCCGCCGCCGGCGCGTGTGCAGCCAATGCGGCGCGAAATTTACGACCGTAGAACGCGTGCAGATGCGCGACTTGTCCGTTCACAAAAGCAACGGCAAGGTCGAGCCCTTTGATCGCGAAAAGCTGAAGCGCAGCATCAAAATCGCCTGCCGCTATCGCGAGGTCAGCGACGAGCAGATTGAAAAACTGGTGACGTCGATACACCGCCGCCTGGAGACCGAGGTTGCAGACGACCTGGTCGGCAGCGATGCCGTCGGCCGGATGGTGTCCGATTCCCTGATGAATCTGGATTCAATCGCGTTCATCAGATTTGTGTCCGTGTACCGCAAGTTCTCGAAAGTATCGGATTTCAAAAAAATCATAAATCAAATACCCGAGGCCGAGGACGGCGCCGCAGTCTGTCAATTGCCTAAAACATCGCTGTTTTAAGATATGAAAAAAATACTACTTGTCGTTTGTTCATTGTTTTTTGTCCTAGGCGCCGCGGGCGCATCAGAGCCACCCGGCATTCTGTCAGACAATGACGCCGAAATTTACCAGCAGATATTTTCCCTGCAGTCCAAGGAAAAAATCGACGCAGCGATAAAGCTGGACAAGCAATTGACCGACGACCTGCTGATGAACGAGGTCTTGTATCAACGGTACACGTCAAAGACGTATCGCACCAAGGGCGCCGAAGTCCAGGCTTGGATGACCAAGTATTACAACATGCCGGGCGCCGAGCGCATGGAAAAGCTGGGCAAGATTAAAAAGGTATCGACCCGTGGCGCGAAAATGCCCCGGACAATCAACGGAAAATCGATTGAAACCGCGCAAAGCGAAACCTGGACCGCCAAAAAGTACGCCGGCGACGCCGAAAAGAAAATTAACCAATTTAAAAAGGCGATTCGCACGGGCAGCACCAAGATTGCCCGGAATCTGCTGGAA
Source organism: Rickettsiales bacterium (assembly GCA_031266915.1). GTDB lineage: Bacteria > Pseudomonadota > Alphaproteobacteria > Rs-D84 > Rs-D84 > JAIRLB01. The sequence goes on from JAISAB010000015.1 coordinate 29,374, forward strand.
GAACGCGCATTCAAAAGCAAGCTGACAGAATCGGACTACGGCCGTCTGGCCGGACGCCTGTCATTCATCTATTACACCAACGGCGAATACGAATTGGCCAAGAAATGGGGCTTTGTCGCGGCCGACGCGAAATCCGAATACGGCCTGTGGGCGATGGGCCTGCTGTATTTTAAAGAGGAAAAGTACAAGGAAAGCCAGAAATACTTCAGCGAAATCCTGAAGCTGGAGCAAATCAACGACGCGCGCAAGACCGAGGTCGCTTTCTGGGCCGGCCGCGCCGCCGAGCGCAACGACGACAAGAAAAGCGCGCGCAAATACTGGAAAATCGGCGCGGAACATCCGATGGCTTTCTATGGCGCGCTGTCTTCGGTCATGCTGGGCTATGTGCCTTATTATGAATTTTTCGAGGCTGATTCCACCGACGCCGATATTGAAGAACTGCGCGGAACCAAGTACGGCCGGCGCGCTTTGGCCCTGCTGCAGGTCAAGCAAAAGGCCCGGGCCGAGGAATATATGAAACTGCTGATTACATCCGGTGCGTCTGACAAGCTGCTGCATGCCGTAAATTCCGTCGCGGAAAATTATGCGTTGCCGCGCGTGTCCATGCAAGTCGCCGGCGTCGTCCGCGACCGCGGCATCATGGAAATCGACAGTGATATTATTTATTCGGCGCAATATCCGCTGCCGGACTGGGAGCCTTTGGGCGGCTGGTCTATCGACCGGGCGCTGCTGTTTGCGATTACGCGACAAGAAAGCGGCTTCAAGACCAACGCCAAGTCGGTCGTGGGCGCCAATGGCGTTATGCAGCTGATGCCGGGAACCGCGAAAAGGCTGGTCGCGCGCCAGCAGAACATGCGCATGTCCGACATCGACATGTCCAATCCGGAACACAACATGTTCCTGGGCCAGCAGCATATCGTGGACCTGTTGGCGCATCCGAACATCAGCAACAATATAGTCAAGATGCTGGCGTCATACAATGCCGGCATGGGCATGATGATAAAATTCGAAAAGGCGTTCGACACATCCGATCCGCTGCTGTATATCGAGAGCTTCCCAGCCTACGAAACGCGCGGATATATCAAGCGCGTAATGTCGAATCTGTGGCTGTACCGCGCGAAATTGGAACAGCCGCTGACCACGATGCGGGATTTGGCCGATGGAAAATGGCCGCTGTACAGCAGCGAAGACGACTATGTGCAAAAGCAGATTGCGGACAGGCTAAGCATATAGTAGCTAGTCGTTAGTAGCTAGTAGCTAGCGAATGTGTCAGCGACTTGCCCACCGAAGCATTTTTAATAACCACTAGCTACTAACGACTAGCTACTAAAATGACTAGACCAGATTTTTCTTTTGAAATCGAAAGTGGTGCCAAGTTGGTCGCCGGTGTGGACGAGGCCGGCCGCGGCCCATTATGTGGTCCCGTTGTCGCCGCTGCGGTCATCATTCCTTTGTCGTCGGGAATCCCATGCATTCCTGAAACGATAATAATTGCCGATTCGAAAAAGATGACGCGCAGGCAGCGCGCCATCGCGTACGAATGGATTATGGAAAATTGCAATGTTGGCGTCGGACAATGCAGTCCGACTGAAATCGACGAATTGAATATCCTGTGGGCGTCCATGCTGGCGATGCGGCGGGCGATTGAAAACCTGGCCGTGCGGCCGGACTTTGTGCTGGTCGACGGCAACAGATTGCCGGACATAATTGTCCCCTCTGTACAAAAGGGGGCGGAATTATACCCTGGCCTGGCAATCGTCAAGGGCGACGCGAAATCTTTGTCCATCGCCGCCGCGTCCATTATCGCCAAGGAAACGCGCGACAAAATAATGACCGGACTGGCCGCGCAGTTTCCGCAATACGGCTGGGATAAAAACGCGGGCTATCCGACGGCGTTCCACCTGCGGGCGATTGAAGAGCACGGCATAAACGAGCATTACAGAAAATCGTATGGACCCGTTAAAAGGCAGAAGTCAGAAGGCGAAAGGCAGAAGTAGGCAAGCTTGCGCCAAATCATAAATCATCAATCTTAAATTTCCTTTTGCCTTCTTCCTTCATGACCTACCTGCCCCATGCATGGGGCGGGATAGAAATTCTTGTGAACAATAGTGAACTAGAATTTCTTGGGTGGGGTTGAGATTGGGTTGATTGGGGAAAATACATTATTATAGTTTCTGCCTTTCCCCCACCCAAGAGTTGCCAAGCTCGTTACACTCGCAGGCCAACTCTTTCCCGCCCCGTAACCGGGGCAGGTAAAAAATATTTAAGATTTATGATTTGGCGCAAGCTTGCCTACTTCTGCCTTCTGCCTTCTGCCTTCTGCCTTTTGCCTTCTGACTTCTGCCTTTTATTCCCACTGGACGGCGCCGCCGACGGTGGCGAAATTGACGCGGTCCGTGCAGGCGGCCGCGCATGATGTCAGGCAATTATCTGCGCTGGAATGGCCAGTATAATTATAACCCAGCACCCATGAAGACCATTTTCCGGTTACGAATGTTTCAGGCTCGGTGTCCGGGTCTTTGGAAAATCGGCACCAGCAGAAAAGGCCGCCGTCGCATTCGGCCTCGCCCGAAGGCGCAGTGTTTGTCTGCCGACACGCCCATGTCAGCGCCCGGATGCCATAGTCGTTCGGTCTTGCCTTGTGTTCGACTTTGCCGTCAATGACCGTGTTTCCGCTTTTCGTGCCGTCCCAGGCTATATAACCGCCACTTGAAACATAATAACATGCGGCGCCCGCATTGCATAAATTCTTGTTCTCAGTCGCGCACAGCACCCGCGGCAGACAGCTTGCCGCGTCCGACGCGCCGGAATTTACCGTGACGAATTCCGCCCCGACCGTGTCGCAGGATATTTTTGTCTCCGTTCCCGCCGGACAGTAATAGTTCAGAGAACATATCGCGCATGCGCCGCCGCTTTTGTATCCGCCAGGTCCCAGGCAGTTATGAAACGCCGCGATTGCGCCAGGAACAGCGCTGGTCGCAACGATTCGTTGTTCTGATACCGTCGTGCCATAATTTGTCGCCACGGAATAGGGCGACACTTCGTTCAGTTCGTCTATGGCGCGCATCAGATATGAATTGCTGGCTGGTCCCGTGCCGTCCGCCGGGATGGAAACGCCTGTGATACTCAGAATCGATTCGCGAATATAATTCGCCGTGGCGATGTCCGCCGACGCGGGACAGGGCGACAATAAAAAAAAGACCGTTGAAATTTTAAAGAATGCGCGTCCTGACAATCCGACCCCCTTTGAGATTTGAAGAAACCACCTGCTAGGAGGTGGTCGGGAGTTTGTCAGTTATGTGCTAACTTCGCTGTCTTTGGCCGGGGCCTGTTATATAACAGCGACATCCCGACCTAATGTATGGCCGGGCATTATTAGTAGTGGCGCACATGGGTGACAAAACCCGTTACACGCTAACAAATGTCTATAGACGATTTTAAGATATATCTTCGAATAAAGCAAAAGGAAAATGGAGCGGGGCGGTATTAAGCTCATCTCTATTTGCCCCCCTTCTTGAGGGGGGCTGTCCGCGTAGCGGACTGGGGGGAGCTCCCCCTCCCCGCTCCGCGGGTACTCTCCCCCCAAGAAGGGGGAGACAAAAAACGAGCTCCACAAAACAATTATCAATCAAATGCCGCAGACGTCAATATTAAATTTTGACATATTCGGGAAAAACGGGTAATAATTGTGCTGAAAAAGAAAAAAGGAAATCTTATGCAAATTCGCACGCTTGAAAATGTTGATGTAAAAGGTCGCTTCGTATTGCTGCGCGATGACTTTAATGTTCAGATTACCGACGGAAAAATTATGGACGCGTTCCGCATCGAACAGTCCATGCCGACGATTCGCAAACTGCAGGCCGCCGGCGCGAAAATCGCCATATGCGCGCACTTGGGCCGGCCAAAGGGAACGCGCGATATGGAATTTACTCTGGCGCCGATTGCAGAATACATGCATGTGCCGCTGATACCGGATTGCCTGGACAAGGGATTTATGGCGGGCATGAAAGACGGTGACGTCGTGCTGCTGGAAAATGTGCGCTTTTATGACGGCGAAGAAAAAAATGCGCCGGAATTCACGGCCAAACTGGCCGCCGGTTTCGACATCTTTGTAAACGACGCTTTTGCGGTCAGCCACCGCGCGCATGCGTCGACCGTCGGCGTGGCGGAAATACTGCCGTCTTATGCGGGCGAATTATTGGCGTTTGAAATCCATCATCTGACCAAACTGATGGAAAACCCGAAACGCCCGCTGTTGTCGATTGTCGCGGGCAGCAAGGTTTCAACAAAACTGAACGTTTTGAAATCGCTGGTGAAAATGTCGGACAAATTAATCGTCGGCGGCGCCATCGGGACCACATTCAACTATGCGATGGGAAAAAAGGTCGGAAATTCGTTGTACGAGGCGGATATGAAAGACACTGCGCTGGAAATCATCGAATTGGCCAGGCAAAATAACTGCGAACTGCTGGTACCAATCGACAAGGGCGTGGCCAAGGAATTCAAGCGCGACATCGAACGCACGAACAAGGAATTCGGCGAAATCATAGACGACGACATAATTATGGACGCCGGAATCCGAACTACCGAGCGCAATATCAAAACAATCAAAAGCGTCAAAACGGTCCTGTGGAACGGAACTGTCGGCATGGCCGAATGGTTTCCGATTTGGTCATACGGCTCGTTTTCAATCGCGCGCGCATTGGCCCTGGAAACTGTCAAGGGCAATATCACCAGCATTGTCGGCGGCGGCGATACCGTCGCCGCGCTGGAAGAAACCGGCGCCAAGGACGATATTACCTATGTGTCCACCGGCGGCGGAGCGTTCTTGGAATTTATCGAGGGGCGGGAACTGCCCGGCATAAAAATCCTGGAAAAATGATTTTAAACGACACATCTGCTTGCTGTTGGCGCCGGTCATGTATGTCCAATATACTCCCGCCGCCAAGTGCAGCGTATTCATCTCATATAAATTCATTTTGTTCCAGGTTTTTGAGAGGTTTAGCCTGACCCGCTTGCGGGGCGGGAAAGAGTTGGCCTGCGAGTGCAACGAGCCTGGCAACTCTTGGGTGGGGTGAAGCGGTGTGTAGAAAATATAATTTCCGCCGATTTTTCTTTAGTAATCAACCCCACCCAAGAAATTCTAGTTCACTATCGTTCACAAGAATTTCTATCCCGCCCCATGCATGGGGCAGGACATTCCTCTCACCGCGATGGCGGGGGTGGCGAGTCTTGAAGTTTGTGTTTCAAAAGCTACATTCCTGTCAGTTGAACTAATTTTTCTACTAAAAAAATCGCCTTGCAAAAGACGCGTTGATTGGATATAATTTTCTTGTCGCAGGGTGTTCCTGCGACGGAGTGTAGTAACTCCCTTATACTTGGCGTTGCGGATGCGTTCGCAATGATAAAAAGAACTCCTGACTTTAGGTCAGGAGGGCATGCGAATATATTGAATAAGCGGCACAATTCCAAGTAGTTGTTACTAACCTCCTGACCACCACATTAGTCGGTGGTTTTTCATTTGCTGAAAAGCTGAAAAATGGAGGTCTGTAAAATGAAAAAATCAACTATAGTCTTAGCCTTATTTGTCTGGGCGTTCGCGGTCCAAGGCGCTTTTGCTGATGTTGATGGCGAGGATGATAGAGGATACTATAAAATTTCCGGTTTCAACGATACGGAACCGGAAACCGATTATGACAACGGCATATATACGACTTATAATACCGGGGCACAGTACTTGTCCTCTAATACATATAAAGGTCAGACAAATAGTTTTAATAATTATGTCGTTTATTCTGATTTAAATAGCTATCTTATGCAAAGCGTATGCGCTTCTTCAGGCCCCACTAGTACCAATACGAGCTGTAGTATTACTACTAATAAGTCAAGTAGTATTCTCGGTAGTAACGAAATGCATTGCTGGTGCCGTTTGAAGAAAGAAAATGGTTATTTAGCCTATGACGGTTGGGTTTTCAGCGGCTCGTTCACCCCAGCCAGCTATTGCGCGCGGTCCTGCGCGGGCCATTGTGCGCTTAACGCCAACAGCGAAAATTCCGCCTTACGGTCGAAATTGCTCGCACCGTTTGAGCAATGATGCCTGTCCGCATGGGTGGTGTGCCGTGGTTGCTCGCAATGATGCGGGTGGGTAGTCCGCTCCTCTTGTTTCACACTTGTTCCATACACCTGGCACTGGCCCCTCTTGTTAAAGAGGGGAGAATTTTCCGGCAACTTGTTGCCAATGAAAATTCGGGGAGATTACCCGGGATACTGGGTATTGGGCGTTGAATCCCAGCTTTGTCACGCCTAGCGCAGGCAGGAATAGGGCCTGCTAACCGCAATGCGAAGCATTGCCATAGTTTATATTATTAGTTCGCTTCGCTCACGATTTATAGACCCACTCCGGCATCAGGACCCAAACGCCGCCAGCAACGCATCCCGGAAGGCGGAATCGCTGTAGTAGTATGGGGAAGTGTCGTAGGCGCTGACCGCGCAATCGCGCGCGCAGTTCCGTGCGCAATCGCTGGCTGGGGTGAACGAGCCGCTGAAAACCCAACGGGCAAGACCTACATTACCATCTTTTTTTCTCAAGCGGCAATAGCAATGATTTTCGTTATTAGCAAGGGTATTATTTCTATTAACCCTTCCAATATTATCATCAGTACTTATCGTAGTATAAGTGCTTGAAACTGAAGCGCACACACCTTGAAGATAATATTCACGCAATACATCAGGAACAGCACAAGTATAAGAATCAACGTCATTATGTTTATAGCCGTCATAATAATTACCAACAGTTTGGTACCATGGAGAACCACTTTTATCTATTTCTTCAATTGTAAATATACCTACTTCATAGTCATCGACACTTATATTACAGTAGGTATCGGTATATTCATAGCGTCCATTATTATCCATATAAGCGGCCGCGTCAAAAGCGCCCTGGAACACGAACGCACAGACAAGCAATGCTAAGACTATAGTTGATTTTTTCATTAAAGACCTCCATTTTTCAGCTTTTCAGCAAATGAAAAACCACCGACTAATGTGG
>JAISAB010000012.1 GCA_031266915.1 Rickettsiales bacterium
CTATGCACTGATCACTATAAACTAAACACTATTCACTAGTGTTTCATGACCGGTAATCTCCCCGAATTTTCATCGGCAACAAGTTGCCGGAAAATTCTCCCCTCTTTAACAAGAGGGGCTAGCGCCAGGTGCTGGGAACGAGCGTGAAACAAGAGTGGCTGGTGCCAGGTTGCTGAGAACGGGCGTGAAACAAGAGGGGCGGGTGCCTGGGGCAACTAATCACTATATACTATTCACTATGCACTACTCACTATCTACTAATGACTACCGACTATTGACTACTGATTATTATTTCTTACGTCTTGGGCAATCAGTTGGCTGGCGGTTTTGCCGGCGCGGCAACGCCACATTCTGTCAGCGGACGCCAGGCTGGCAATCATTTTTTCGCGGGCGGGCGTTTCGGACAGTCTTTTCACTTCACGGACAATATTTTCAGCTGTGGCGCCGCGGCCCAGCAATTCGGGATAAACCGTCTTTCCCAACAGGATATTCACCAAGGACACCCATTTGATTTTCACCACGCGGCGCGCCAGCCACATGGTCAGCGGATTCATCTTATAAACGACAACCGCCGGGATATGCATAATCGCCAGCTCGGCGGAAATTGTACCGCTGGCGGCAATCGCAATATAACTCGCTTTCAATATCCGGTAACGTTCGTTAAACGGAATCAGCCGCGGCTTGACGGCCCAGCCCCGGATTTTGTCGCGGATAAAAGCGTCCGTGGTTTCAGTCGTCGGAATCACGAATTCGAATGTCCCGTCGGCCATCATTCTGTTCACGACGGAATGAAACACCGGCATCAGCTTTTTAACCTCGGACATTCTACTGCCAGGCAACAGCGTTATAATTTTCCTGTTCTTAATTCCACGTTCCTGCCTGCCCACCGTAGCCTTGGCGAAGGTGGGTTCCTCGTTCCTGCTTGCCCACCGTAGCCTCGGCGAAGGTGGGTTCCCGACCGCCGCCAGCCCGTCTGCAATCGGATGGCCGACTGCGACCGTGTCCAGGCCGTATTTTGTGAAATAAGGACGCTCGAATTCAAAGAACGAATACAGCTTGTCGAAAATTTTCGAAAACTTTTTGGCGCGGCCCGCGCCCCATGCCCAGACCTGGGGGGCCACGACGTGATAAAATCTGATTTCTGATTTTTGATTGCCGATTTTCGATTTGACGCGCTTGATGACGCGCTTGGCAAAACCGGGGCTGTCGATTGTCAGGACTATGTCCGGCTTTGATTCCGCGATGGCCGCCGCCGTCTGAGCAATGCGGGCAGTCAGGGTGCGCGCATGGGCCAAAACCTCGAACAATCCCATCACCGCCAAATCCGAAATCGGAAACAGGGAATTCAGCCCTTGGGCCTGCATGTTCCCGCCGCCGACGCCGGAAAAATCAGAGTCCGGCATTTCGCGCATAATCTTGGCCCCCAGGACATCGCCCGAGACCTCGCCAGCGATGATGTAAATCTTAAGCTTTTTTTTATTCGACATTCTTGGCGGTTCCGATGCCGCGCTTCGAACGGTTTTCGATAAAGTCAATCGCGTCCATCGCATATTTGTTGTTTTTTACTTCCTTGCGGATTTTCGCCAGCCTGTCGGACACGGTTCCGTCGGTTTCCTTGAACACAGCGGAATACACGGCGTGAACGGCGTGCATGTCTTCGTTCGTAAAACCGTGGCGCATCAGGCCGACGCGGTTGATTGTTCGATAGACGGCGCGCGCGCCCTCGTAAATCGCATAGGGCAAGACGTCGTTGCCGACGCCCGACATGCCGCCGATAAACGCGTTGCGGCCGATGCGCACGAACTGAAGAATCATGACGCCGCCGGACAGAATCGCGAAGTCTTCGACCTCTACATGGCCGGCGACCTGAACCAGGTTCGACATGACGACGCCGTTGCCGATTTTGCAGTCGTGGCCGACGTGGGCGTTAATCATAATCTGGCAATCGTCGCCGATAACCGTTCCATCGGACGCAGGCGTTCCGGAACTGATTGTGACATATTCGCGAATCCGGCAGCGCTTGCCGACGCGCAGGCCGGTCATGCTGTCGGGGTCCTGCCACTTCAGGTCCTGACCGATGACGCCCAGAACCGCAAAAGGATAAACAATCGTGTCGTCGCCAATCGACGTCTTGCCGTCGATAACGACGTGCGAGACCAGTTCCACACGCTCGCCCAATACCACATTCGGGCCAACGATGCAAAAAGGCCCTATATTGCAATCGGCGCCCAAAATGGCGCCATCGTGAATAACAGCTGTCGGATGTATCATAATCTCTAATCCCACTTTAATATTGTTGTCGGTCAGAATAATACCGTATACGGGCTTTAAATGAAATTAAAGAAATGTAACGAATTATAACAAGAACTTCGCCTGTTTCCAGATGCCGCCGCGCGGCAGGCTTGTCCAATACGCGACGCCCAGTGCCGTAATCAGCGGCAGGGCGGTCATAACGCCGAATACGCACAGCAGCGCCGCCCACAGCTTTTCGGACAAAGATTCGGGCACTTTTTCGGCATGCCGCGCGGATATTGCGAACAGCGCCGCACAGGCGCAGACAAATCCGACAAACACCGGCACCGATTCCGTCAAAAAGAACAGTACCATGCACAGGCCGGCGACAATCCGCGCCATCCATTTCAATTTCGCATACGCGGACGCGCGGATGGCGCCGCGGGGACCAACGTTTCGCACCGTCAGAACGGCTGCCGACAGAATTCCGGCGAATGACACGGCCAGCATATGCAGCGCCGTCAGGCCGCCCAGCTGGCCGAATCTGAAGAATTCTGGCTGCATCAGGACAAGCGTCGTCAGGGCGAAGATAATTATCGTCGTCATCGGAACCGGGCCGACGCCGCGCGCCAGACCGCGTCCGACCAGCGCGCCGCATACGACGGCCGCCGACGCCATCAGGAATCCCCACCAGGTCGGCATGCCCGAAAATCCGGCCAGCGCGACAACGACCAGCGCAACCGCGACGGAAACCGGCCTTTTGTATTTCATATTCCGGTACCATTCCGGCGTAGGCGCGTCGATTGTCCTCAGCTTTTGGACAACGAACGCCGTCGACGCGAACAAAATTCCCGCGACCGTGTACGGCAGCACCGACGCCGCGTCGCGCAGCGCGGCGTAATTGCCGTGCATCAGCACCAGCCACGCCAGAATGACGCCATGGACGCACAGGGCCAAGTTGCCGGCGCGCGTTCTCGGATTCCGAAATCCGGTCCAGCCCATGCGCTCGATAAATTCGCCGCCGAATTTGTAGATCAATATGAACAAAGGCAAGGCCAGCAAAGCCGACCAAAAAAATGACGGGGCGGCAATCGCCGCATTGTTGAAACTGCTTGCCGCGCTTTGCACGACCAATGAACTGTCAAACATATCTTGCCTTTTTATTTCGATGGATTATTATACAGCCATGCCTCAAAGACAAGATATTTTTACGCTGATGGGCGGAAAAGTTCGCATTCGCCGCGGTTCTTATAACCCGACGTCGGATGCGGTGTGGCTGGCCGCCTTTGCCGGTGGGGCCAAAACGGTTCTGGATGTCGGCATCGGCACGGGCGGGGCGGCGCTGTGCTATCTGCATCATCATCCGGCGGCGGCCGTCACCGGCCTGGATATATCGGACGACAGGCTGTCCGAATGCGCCGGCAACGCCGAACTGAACGTCCGCGACATCGAATTGCTGAACACGGATATTATGACATGGAAGACCGGGCGCACATTCGATTTGGTCATGACCAATCCGCCTTATTTCAAAGGGACGCCGGCCGGGCACGGCGCGCACCATAACGCCGACATCGCCGCGTGGACGCGCAAATGTCTGGCGCGCGTTCGCCCGCGGGGTCATTTCTGCGCCATCGTCGACTGCGCGGTTATGGCGGATGTGTTCTCCGCGATGGCGCCGACCTGCGGAGAGCTGCGGATTTTCCCGCTGTTCGGGGCGAAAAACACCGCGGAACGGGTCCTGATTGGGGGCCGGCTGGGCGTCAGGGGCGGCGCGCGCCTGTTTTCCGGGCTTTCCATGAACTGCGATTCCGTCCTGCGCGACGGCTTGACTATTTTGTCCGTATCAGCTATGCTGTCAGAATGATGTTTAACTTTATAGCAAGACATTTTTCATCCGTTTGGTCGTTGGTCGCATGGCCGTTCCGCGCCGCATGGCGCCTGGTCGTCCATACATTCCCGGAACGCGAATTCACAGTGTTCGACACGCGGCGCGGCAACGTGTACAGCTTTCAGCAAAGCAGCTTTTGGCGATTTACAAAATTCTGCGGAAAATTCGGGCTGGTCATATGGGCTTCCTGGTCCACGTACGTGTTCATGTATCACAGGCCGCTGCTGCAGCATCGCACGCAGCAGCTGGAAGATGCCAGGAACGCGCACGCCAGACAGATAAGCGACATGATGGCATATCTGAAAAAATATAACGAACTGGCACGCGGCCTGAACGTTATCGACGACAAAATCCTGAACACCAGAAAGTTGAGCGACGCCGAAAAGGATTCGCTGATGAAAAAGCGTCTGAACACCTGGGGAGAGCTGGATTTCCTGCAAACGCGCGTTTCGAATACTTTCGCCGACGTCGATTATGTGCCGGAATTCAAGAAAATATCAGAACTGTCCGTGGAATACGATTTAATCCGGGACGAAAACCAGGAATTGAAAAAACAGAACAAACAGATCAGCGAGACGATTGAAATCGTCGCGGATGCCAGCAACCAGATTGTCGAAATGGTCGCCAAGATGACCAAGGATAAAACCGAAGACCTGCGCGGAAATTTGAAAAAAATCAACGGCGCCGTCGCGACGCTGGGGCTGAACGAAAGCGCCTTGGTCGCGCGCGCCAACAAGTTCGATAGTCCGCTGGTCGGCTCGGCATTCACGCCGCTGCAGATAGACGGCAAGCTGGACCCGAAATATCAGAAACTGGCGGACAGTTTGGAACTGTGGCATGGGCTGGTTCGTCTGGACACGGTTCTGCCGCTGGGCGCGCCAGTGGCCGACGTTCGCGTCACGTCCAATTACGGCGCGCGCAGCGACCCTTTCAGCGGCGCGCCGAAAATGCACAAAGGAATTGATTTTGCCGGAAAAATCGGCACGGAATTACTCGCGGTCGCGCCGGGGCGCATCATATCCGCTGGCGAGCGCGTCGGCTATGGCAAAACGGTCGAAATCGACCACGGATTGGGATTCTCGACGCTGTACGCACACTTGTCCAGGATTGCAGTTGCGCGCGGCGATTGGGTCCGGCCCGGCACAATTGTGGGGCTTGGGGGTTCTTCGGGCCGTTCGACCGGACCGCACCTGCATTATGAAATCAGATACAACGGCGCGCCGTTCAATCCGTCCAAGTTTGTGAAAGAATAAAACCAAAAAGAGAATATGAAATGCTGGCATTTACAAACGCAAAAGAAAAGACATCCCCGACGATTATCGGCGCCGGATGCGAACTGACGGGCGACATCAAGACCAAGCATTCCGTTCAGATTCACGGGTCAGTGTTCGGATTGGTTTTCGCCGATACGGTGGTCATCGGCCGTGGCGGTCGGGTCGTCGGACGGGTCGTCGCGCAGAACCTGTTTTTGCACGGAGCGATGGAAGGGCCGGCCACCGTCAACACCGCGAATATCTTCAGCAACGCGCAGATGACCGGAACGCTGTCTTATCGGACGCTGAACATCACGGGCAATAACGGCCTGGAATGCAAGCTGAGCAAGAGGAAAGACAAGTAGTGAGAGTTAAAGAGTTTGAGAGTGAGAGAGTTTGAGAGGAGCCAACATGAATAAAACCGTTTCCAAAGTTTACATCGCGTCGGACCACCGCGGCGTCGGGTTGAAGTTGTACTTGATTGAAATGCTGGCGGCCGCCGGCTATGCCGTCATCAATCTGGGCGTCGACGACCCAACAAAAATGGTCGATTATCCTGATGTCGCACGGTCGGTGGCGGATGCGATGATTGATGACGTGAACGCGCGCGGCATCGTCGTTTGCGGAACTGGCGCCGGGGTCCTGATTGCCGCCAACCGTTACCGCCATATTCGCGCATCGCGCTGCGACCGCCCCGAACAGGCGCGTGACGACCGATTCCACGACGACATCAATGTCCTGGCCTTGGCCGCGGATGATATTGATATTGAGGCCGCGTTCCTGTGCGCCCAAACATTTCTGGAAAGCCCGTTCGATGCAATCAAGCGCCGCATCCGCCGAATCGAAGAGATTTCTTGAAATAACCTGCCTCTGAAAATTAATGGCGAAATTTAAAAGGAAAAAAATGACCAAAAAAGAAGCGCTTCGGTTTTTCGATAATCAGCCGATTGTCATCCTGTCGACAATCGGGCCGGATGGGACGCCGCAAACCCGGGCTTTGGTAAATGTTCGAAACAAGAACATTTCGCCGAATTTGATCGAATACTTCAAAAAAACGGACCGCATCTTTTTAATGACCAACACGCATACGGATAAAATCAGAGAAATGCATGTGAACCCAGCGGCGTCCATTTACATGTACGACAACGAATTCAACGGAATGCTGCTGACGGGCGCCGTCGCCGAAATTACGGACGACAAAATCAAGGACGCGATTTGGGACGATTCTTTGACGCATTATTATCCCAGCGGCCGCCGTGGCGGCGATTTTTCGGTTATCGAATTCGTGCCAAAGACATTCAAGACCTATAACGGCGCCGACTTTCATAAAGAGCAGGGCGACGTGATGTAATAAAAAATCCCGCGATTGCGGGATTTTTTTAGCCTTTGATTACAAAATTGACCATCTTGCCCGGTACGAATATTGTTTTCATAATCTCGCCAATCAGGTATTTTTCAGCCGCAACCCGCGCGGCCGCGACAACCTCGGATTCCACCGCGCCGGCCGGAACATCAATCGCGGCGCGGTGCTTGCCATTGACCGAAACCGAAATCGTGACGGTTGATTTCGCCAATTTGAATTCGTCATAAGTCGGCCAAGGCTGAAACACCAGCATATCCGCGTGTCCCAATTTCTCCCACATTTCTTCGGTCAGATGCGGCGCGAACGGATTCAGCAGCTGCAGCAATACCTCGTACGCGTGGCGCGGAATTTTGACATTGTTGAACGCGTTGATAAATTCCATCAAGGCCGAGATTGCCGTATTGAACTGCATATTTTCGATGCGCTCTGAAAGGTCTTTGATTAATTGGTTCACCAGACGTTCGGCTTCGGCGTCCGGTGCGTCGTCAGTCAGATTATCGAACAGTTTTTCCACGCGTTTCAGGAACCGCTGCACCCCGGCCAGCGCCCCGGCGCTGTACGTGGTGTTGGATGTCCACGGCCCCAGCGACAGTACGGTCATGCGGCCGGCGTCCGCGCCGACATCCGCAATCAAATCGGCGACCATGAATCCGTTGTTGCGGGACTTTGACATCTTGTACCCATCGTTTCCCAACAGCAGGCCCTGGGCTGTGCGGCGTGCGTACGGTTCTGATGTCGGCACCAGACCCAGGTCGAACAGCGCTTTGTGCCAGAATCTGGAATACAGCAGGTGCCGCGTGTCATGCTCGTGCCCGCCATTGTAATGATTCACCGGCAGCCAATTCTTCAGCTGGGCCGCGCCGCAGAATTCCCGGTCGTTGCGCGGGTCCAGGTAACGCATATAGTACCAGCTGCTGCCGGCCCAGCCAGGCATGGTGTCCGTTTCGCGCCGCGCATGGCCGCCACATTCGGGGCAGGTCACATTCACCCAATCCGTCGCGCGGACCAGCGGGCTCTCGCCATTTTCAGTCGGGCGATAGTCCGTCATAAACGGCTGGACCACCGGCAGCTGGTCGTCAGGCACCGGCACCCATCCGCACTTTTCGCAATAAATCATTGGAATCGGTTCGCCCCAGTACATCTGGCGCGAAAAATTCCAGTCTTTCAGCTTGTACTGTTTCGCCGCGCGCGCAAAGCCTCCATCGGTGCCGACTTTGATTGCGGCAGCGATGGCATCGTCCTTACCCAAGCCATCCATAAATCCGGAATTGATATGTTCGCCGTCTTCTTCCCAGGCCTTTTCGGAAATGTCCCCGCCGGCTAGTACTTGAATAATCGGCAAATCGAACTTTCTTGCAAAATCATAGTCGCGCTGGTCGTGCGCCGGCACGCCCATAACCGCGCCGTATCCGTAATCCGCCAGAACATAGTCGGATACGAACAGCGGGATTTCAGCGCCCGTGAACGGATTAAGCGCCATGACGCCATCCAACTTCACGCCTGTTTTTTCCTTGGTGTTGTCGGTACGGTCTATTTCCGACTTTGCCTTGGACGCCAGTACATATTCGCGCGCTGCCGCAGCGTTCTTAATTCTGCCTTCGCCCAGCCATTTGGAAACCAGTCTGTGTTCCGGCGCCAGCACCGCGAACGTCACGCCGAATATGGTGTCGACGCGCGTGGTGTAAACCGTCATCACGTCGTCCGACCCGGCAATTTTGAAATCCACGTCCGCGCCGAACGAACGGCCAATCCAGTTTATCTGGGCCGTCTTTATTTCTTCCTGATAATCTACCGTTGCCAGATCGTCTATCAAGCGGTCCGCATATTTCGACATGCCCAGCGTCCATTGGGACTTCATCTTCTTTTCGACCGGGCCATGACAGCGCTCGCACTTGCCGTCCTCTAGCTCTTCGTTGGTCAGCGTGGTCTTGCACGACGGGCACCA
Source organism: Rickettsiales bacterium (assembly GCA_031266915.1). Classification (GTDB taxonomy): domain Bacteria; phylum Pseudomonadota; class Alphaproteobacteria; order Rs-D84; family Rs-D84; genus JAIRLB01. The sequence continues at coordinate 8,682 of JAISAB010000012.1, forward strand.
GTTCATGGGTGAATCGGTCTTGAACGCCAGCCCGGCCTTGAAGAACTGGATAAACATCCATTGCGTCCACTTCATGTAATCAGGGTCGGACGTCGCGAATATGGTTTCGAAATTGACAGACCATCCGGTTTTACCAATAACGTCGGTATAGCTGGCCACCAGGTCCCGAACCACGTCGGCCGGGTGCCGGCCTATTTTGGTGGCGTAATGCTCGGCGGTTATGCCCATGGCGTCGTATCCAATCGGATACAGAACGTCAAAGTTGCAACGGCGGCGCCAGCGCGCCAAAACATCGATGCCTGAAAAAGTCAGCATATGCCCGGCATGCATACCCGCGCCGGAAAGAAACGGGAATTCGATAAGATAATAAAATCGCGGCTTGCGGCCGTCATTTTTCGGCACGAAAGCGCGCGCGTCGCGCCATTTTTTCTGCCATTTGGCTTCCGTTTCGTGGATTTTCTTGATATTTTCGGTCATTTTTGTCTTCTTTTTTATATTCGCAAAGTTCATACTATATATAAACCAAAGTTTTTTCAAGCGGTTTATACTGAAAAACATAATCAGAGCAGGGCGCGCATTCCCATACTCAACAAGAATCGGCTAGGTTTGGAATAAAATCCCGACGAGGCGGGTCCAGACCCCGCCGCACGGTCGACCGTAATTTATCGCTATCAAATGGCTTGACTTTCTGTTATAATTCAAATGTTTCCAAAAGGAACCGAGTCCTGAAAAACTCGTTGTGGTGCGCGCTCTGTGGATAGGCGCGTAAAAAACTATCCCGCTGTGAAAAGGCGGGATTGCGCTTGCCATACATTGAAAGCGGCGCGGTCGTTCACTGCACGATTTTTCAGAATCCCGCCGCTCCTTTTGGTTGCTTGAACCAAAAACCAAAAGGACTAAAAATGGCAAATATTAAAACACAGCTGACAAACGCGGCGACAAAATTAAAAGGCATTGCTGGCGCCATGAAACAAGATTGGGCTTCCCAATGGATTTCATATTTCATCGAATTGAAAAACGATTTGAAAAAATCAAAGCCTGATTCCGATTTCCTGGACCCGATTATCGAAGCGCAAATCAAAGCGATTGAAAATATCATCGACAAGTTGGGTTCTTCGCACAATTTGTCTATAAAAGAATCCCAAGACTATGTCGACTTGTTCAATCCGTTGGTCGACAGCATAAAATCGACAATAAAAACCGCGCAAATCTTTACAAAAAAGGTCGAGAAAGATCAGTTAAGTGCCGAGAAAAGAAATCACAAGGTGATGGGACTGGGCGACAGAATCAAAATGGCGAAATCCATGTCTGAAAATTCTTTGTGAAAAACCGGTACTTTTGTAGGGGCGCGTACTCGCGCCCCTGGCTCTGTTAAATCTATCTCGTTTTAATAATTTGATTTGGTTTTAAAAGACCTGCCAAACCAAACTGTTTTATTTTGGCTTGCAGTTCTTTTTTCTCATTGCTGCTGTAGTGTATGCAATACGTTTTATTTAATATCTCTGCCGGGGCTGATGCCGCTAATTGATCGATACCAATATGCACAGTGATTTGATTTAACCTTACTTCGTGGATAATTATTTTCGCTTTTTCAGCATATTTGGATTTCAGCATCGATACGCCGGTATCCCCGGAAAACAACAATCCATCAAAATATGCCCCAAAACATGGAAAGTCAGCAGCATGCTTTGTTGGTATCTTTTTTATTCTTTTGTCTGGACCTGCATATATTTCTTTTGCGTTATAGTTATCCATGCGTCCCCGGAACATTTCTGCGAATGGGACAGAAGCCGTAACATTTGTTGGCTTGTGATGCACCCAAAATCTGTATTCTAACAAAGTCGCAGCCGAACCATAATGGTCATCATGCAGGTGCGAAATAAACACGGAATCAATCTTTGATATAATATCGCGTTTCTCTTTTTGTTCTTTTTCGCGCAGGGCGGCAAACGTGGTGTTGCCACAATCAAAAAGAACTGCAGATTTATTTGAATCATCCCAAGCCAACACAGATGAATTGCCAAGTTCATAAGAGAAACCGCCACCGACACCGATAACTTCTATAATCATAGTTTGCCTCTATCTGAAATTCATTATAAAATGCAAATTATTAAAAAACAATGCACAACTGACAGGAATGTATCTTTTTAAGCTGTGTTTTGGCGGATACATATGCCCGGCCCCACATTCCCCACAGCACACACCGTCACCCAACCTGCGTGGGGCATGACGCAAGACGCAAAGAAACACAAGTAAAGTAAAAAAGATAATATTCAAGTTTAACTTATCCATATACTATTTTGTTTAATCTATATAATATAAAAAAATATATTTTTAGCAAAAAGTACTTCGGACGACCTGACCAAGCTGGCCAGAATCAGCTATTTTTATATATTTTATTGCGGAAAACAAATAAAAAACACCGTGAAATCCGTTATATAGTATAAAAACATTCGATTCTATAAAAAATAAGAAAAGGGCGACAATAAGCACCGGAAGAGCACAACTAAAGAAAACATAAAAACAATACCAAGGTAATCAAATATATTTAAAATACGTTTTCCAGTCAGACAATCTGCCATGATTACCAGTTTTATTCTTATAACTATTTTATTTTAGAATTCCAACATACATTCGATTTCCGGTATCCAATTGTATTAAAGCGTAAACAATGCCGCAACTGCTGCAATTCCCGCACTATCCAGATATAACTATACATAATGTCAAGCTATACGCCTATCCTATGGCTCTATATCGCTTTCCGATGTATCCCTGGTTAGTTTTGATATTTTTTTCTTATGCTCTTCTGTCTTTTGTTTTAGGTACTCTATGAACGTCATTGTTGTTTTTTCTTTTAGCATTTCTATTCTTAATTTATGGTCTTCTTCGTCATTCCAGATTGTATTGAAGTATTCTTCCCAATTTTCTTTTTCCCATAATTTTTTGAAGTATCTTGGTATTGGTTTTATTTGCGTTCCATCTCCCTCGTTTATCATAATTCCGCGATTTTTTTTTGATTGTTTCCTTATTTTGCTCCCAATAGTCTTTACCTATGGCCGGTCTTCTGCTTGTTTGTTGGAATTCCGGCTTTCTTCTTTCTCTTATCCATCTTATTTGTATTGGCTCTTCTGGCCAGATTTCTCTTACCCTTTTTGAATTTTCTGTTTCAACCCATCTTGTCCTTTTATTCTTTTTATCCTTTTTTCCGGCCTTTTTTCTGGTGTATCTGCATACATATTGACATGTTTTTATATTTGCCTTTCCTAGGACCACGATTCCCTTTTTCCATACTTTTTTCTGTATTTTGTCGCTTTTGTACAGTTCGTCCCCGTGTTTGTTGTATTTGTAGAATTTTAGGTCGTCTATTTTGTCCCATAGTCCCCACGCTATAGCGTGATAATGCGGTCTTCCCCTTGTCGGTCCATATTCCCCGCCGTATAGCGTTCTAAGCTCTCCCTCTTTGATGTTGTAGTGGTATCTGATATTTTTCCAAAATTTTTCTACGTCTGATATTTTCAGACTTTTGTATCTTGGTAGGCTTTTTTCGTCGTATGATATGTTTCCGAAGTATAGCGGTGTTCCGCTTGTCTGCGTTTCGCACCAGCACCTTGTGGCCCATTCATTTGCCTGGTCTATTCTACATCCGTCGCATTTGCCGCACGGTAGTATGAGTATTTGATTATTTTCCCATTTTTTTAGTAATTCTCTCTTATCTTTGCTTTTTAGTATTTTTTTGAGGTTTCCGAGTATTTTAGGTACAGCTCTAGCTGGTTTTCCGTTTTTATTTGTTGATTTGTATCCATATTCGTCTTGTAATCTGTTTGCTAGTGCTATATTCGGGTTTAAGCACGTCATTTTAGCTCCTTTTAAGTATGCCGTTGCCGCATGCGAGAGCAGGCCGGCCGGTGACGTAGCCAAGGCCTGCGGTGAGCATAAGGCTAAGGCTTACGTTCTCTTTTTTCGGATTTTGTCAACTCCGTTTTTTCTTTCAGAAAAAATTGGGCAGTATGTTTCCCCTTGTTCTATATACTGCCCAATGACAGGATTTTGATTTTTAAATCAATTTTTCCTGACGGTATTCCGTCCGGTTCCGGTCTCTTTTAGTTTTATTTGTCTACCCCAAAATTGTAGTTGATATATTGGTTTCTTCATGGTATGATTTCCTTATTAAGAGGTGGTTTTTATGAAAGGTGTTAATTTTCTTTGTTATGTTTTAGGTGGTGTTTTTTTAATACCTATTGTTTTTGGTTTAATAGCTGCTGTTCTTGCTGTTTTTGGTTATTTCGATTAACGTAAATCTTTTATATTCTCTATTGTTAATCCTGTGTATTTTGCGATTCTTCCGAATCTTGTTGCGTAGAATTTTCTTTCTATTTCGTCTTTTTGTACTTGGTTTTTTGCGTTTGCGAATTCTCTTTCCAGGTTTATTATTTGATTTTTTTCTTCGTTCGATAGCAATTTGAATTGTTGTTTTATGTTTTCCGTTTCCGCTTGGATTTTTTGCGTTTCTCCGACGGCTCTTGTGGTTTCCGCATTTGTTTTGTTAATCATAGCCGCTTGCTGAGGCTTGACGCCTGGTAGCCTTTCTATTTCTGATGCCGTTTGTGCGTTCATAAGCGCGGCGCTAGCCATTGCCGCGTTTCCGCTCATAAGTCCCGCCGCCGCACCTGCCGCTGGTATTAGTCCCCCGGGTCTTTCATTTGCTACTGTAGGTGATTCTAGTGCCGGCGTTGCCGCGCCGTTACTGTATGCGCTTAGTACTGGATTGAGCCCCGCAGCTTTAAGGTCCGCCACCTCTCTTTGATGTGCGCTGTTTGCCAGCGCTATGTTTGTAGCGTTGGTTTCTTGTTGCATTTGTACGTTTTTTTCGTTTGCCTCTCTGGCCGAGTTTCTTCCTAGCGGGTCTACAGTGTTCCAAATTGTTCCCTTAGCGTTTGTCAATGCTCCGTATATTCCTCCGGTTCCTATGTCTATTGCGCCATTTATCCATTTCTTCCACGACATTATATGCTCCTAATTTCAATTTTAATGATTTTTAAGGGGGCTTAATGCCCCCTTGCTTATTCTCCTAGCTTTAGAAGTGGTCGATGTATCCAGGCCTGCTATATAGAGGCATTGGCCTTACCATTTCCAGTTCGATTTTGATGTCCGCCCAAAGCTGGTCTTCTGTTGTTGATTTCACGGCTAGGTTTCTGTCGACGTATTCCGGCGTTTCTTCTATCCATTCTTTCGATAATATCGGGTCGCTGCTGTATATGTCTCCATAGTGCCATTGGTCTAATGGTTGTTCGTACGTGCTGTTCATAGCCCCGGCTGTCCAGTTCCATCCGTGCCGATATTCCGCCCAGGCCTCCTGGTATGAGTGCACTGCCATATCGTGTTCTTCCACGCCCGTTGCGTAGATTTCTTTCATGTACGTAGGTCTTTCGCGCAGCGCTTGCATTACCGGCCAATAGTGGTCGAATCTGCGTCTGCGGCTCCATTGCCTTGGTAATCCTTGCTGATATGTGTGATATTGCCTTACTACGATTAGCCCCATCAATACGCTGTGTTCGTTAAAGCTCTTTGTGAACAGGTGTTTGTTGAAGTTTGTTAAGCTATATGCTGCGAGTGTCGCCTGTGGCGATTGTCCGCTTGTTGCCGATGTTTGTGGTATTTGTTCGTCTGTTAATTGGAATCTTTCCCCGCCCAGGTACTCTGGCCTTTGCATTACGGCCTCAGGGTTCATTATTCCGAAGTGACCCCTTAGTACTTCGAATAGCCTTGTTCCATATAATGCGTCTTTTTCTCGCGCTTTCTGCAGTTGGAATGATAGCGTTTGTGTAGACACTGTTGCTGCTGTTGCCTCTAATAGGTCAGCGTATAGGTTACTAGGATATACATATCCAGTTGTTAATCCTGCTGTGTCTGTTACTCCTGCTAGTTTTCCGTTGTTTAAGCTTGCTTGGCTGTTTCCTGGCTTATTTCCGTTTGATGCTAGTCTTAATGTCATTGCATTTTGTACGCCTGTTATTAGTTCTTCTATGTTTGTTTTGATTGGCGCTGATGTTCCCAGCGGTATTTGCACAGCGTCCCCTTTTTGAGGCCCTGGTAGTCCGCTTGTGAAGTAGTCGTGTAGTTTTGCCGCTTTGAATGGTATTCCGCCATATGTTGTATCCGTATTGCTTGCCGTTAGGTCGTTATCTCCTTTGTCTTCTCGTTCCGGCGCGATTAGATTTTGGTCTCTGAACCATTCGTTATAGGTCATTACGTATGCACGTACCCCGAATTGTGAGAATTTTATTCCGGCGGTTTTTTTTGTTATTCCCATGTGGTCTGCGATACTTCCTTTTAGCATTCCGCCCGTTGGTGCCGTGAATTGTGGTTCCAGGTATTCTATGTCTGCGCTCCATGCCCCTGTTTTGTTTTCCCCGCAGAATTCGTTCCAGTGATTCCATAAGATACGTTTTCTTATGTTGAAGAAGTACACATCCGTGTTTAGCACGTCCATAGCCGGCACTAAGCTGGTTTGTTTTCGGATTACTGCTTTTATGGACGCTTTTATCGTGTCTGTCGGTAGTATGTCCATGTAGCAAAAGAATGGTATGATTTGTCCTACATTGAAACTGCCTTTGTAGTTAAATTCCATCGATGGAAATACTGTTCTTTCGATTTTCGGAGCAGGGGTTCCTGCGAATTTCATTTCTGTATTTCTAGACATTTTTTTCTTCTTTGATTATAGGTTCTTTTTTGATTTCGGGTTCTTGTTTGATTTCGGGTTCTTTTTGCTCTATTTCTTTGAATTTTTCCCTGTGGTTATTTTTGAAGTTTTCTAAGTTGTTTCCGAATTCTTCTTTGATGTTGGCTGTCGCATATTTCCATACTTCTTCGATTCCTCCTGCCGCGACTAGCGTGTCCAGCGATACGTTGTATGGTATTTTGATTTCTGATTCCTTTTTGAAGTCGGCTAGGCTTACTTGCGGGTCGATTCCGTATTTTTTTAGAGTAGGGTACATTTCTGTATCTTCCCGTTCTGATTCCATAAAGTCTCGTATGCTGACCATTTTTCCTTTCCGCATGAACTTAGGTTCTCCGAAGTCGGTTCCCTTTGTTTGTTGTCTTATGTTGCATTTAAACATTGTTTTTACTCCATATTTTTTTACCCAGTTGTTTAAAACTGGGTATTTTTTTAGAATCGTGTTCCGCCTCGCATGATTCTTGGCGCTATATTTACTTTTTTTGTTTTGCTAGCCGTTACCGAGTAGGCTTTTTTGCTTTTAAGGTTCATTTTTGGTCCTTTTTGTTGTCGTTTATCGCTGGTTTTGGTTTGTAGTCGATTCCCTCCGCGATGGTTTCCCATTTCGCTTTGGTGTCGATTTCCATTTTTTGGATTAGTTTCATTTCATAGTCTTCGGGAAATTTGAAGAGTAGGCTGTTTTCGTCTTCACATGCCATCCTGAATTGTCTGATTGCTGTTTCTATTGTTGTGTCCATGTTGATAGCAATGAAGTCTTCTGCTTTTTTATCCCAGATACCGATTATTACTTTTTTCATGATGTTTTCTCCATTTCGGGTTAGAGTTATTGATGTCAGAGAAATAGGCCCGAAATCCCTTTTTCCCTGACATAGGATAGGCCTGTATAGCTATATATTATGTATACTTCGTGGGCCTTTAATGTTATTATACCACAAAGTATACATAATATACATTATGCGCCTTTTGTTGTATAATCCCCTTGTAAACATTACAAGGGGTTTTTAAATGTCTGAATTACGTCCCGGCCAAAGGTCTTTTGATTATCAAAAATTCCCCGGACGCACTAAGCAATCCTTTAAGGATGAATGTGATATTAATAAAATCATGGCCAGGATTATGAAGACTGGCGTTGATCCATTTATTGACCGTGTTCAAATGGGCAAATTCTTGGACCTTGAACACTTTCCCGACTTTATGGCCGCCCAGGACCATATTAACTCTATGTATGCTTATTTTGACCGCTTGCCCTCTTCTGTACGTGCTCTTTTCGACAATAATCCCTCTAATTTGGTCGATTTCTTGTCCGACCCAAAGAATAAGGACGAAGCTGTAAAGCTTGGTCTTTTGTCGGCTGATAAGCCGGTAGAGGCCTCGTCAGAGGCCTCTGCGCAGCCGCCTGCCGAAGTTTCTGCCGTTGCCGCCGGCGCGACAGCGCCGAATAGCGGCCAGGCCAATTCGGCGGCTGCAGCCACCTAACCGCGAAGCGGTCGGCACAGTTACCTACTTGACGTAACTGTGCCGACTGACACCTTTTAGGTAGTCAGTTTTAGAAAAAATGGAGTTTTTCTATGTCTAATTTTAAGCGTTTACCCTCTCACATGACCCATGCTTTTAGCCGTGTTCCTATTGTGGAACATCCCCGGTCCAGGTTTCCGGTTGCCATGACCCATAAAACTACGATTGACCCAGGTTTTCTGGCTGTCGGATTGGCTGATTATGCTTTACCAGGCGATACATGGGATTTGGATATGTCTTTTGTCGCACGATTGCTGACCCTTAAGTTCCCGATTATGGACAATATGTATTTTGAATCCATGGTCTTTGGTGTTCCCTGGCGTTTGGTTTGGAATAATTCCAAAAAGTTCTTTGGTGAACAGGATAGTCCGGACGATTCTACTGATTATTTGATTCCGACAGTTAATATAACTCAGGCCCAGGCTACGGCTATGTCTTTGTTTGATTATTGCGGTTTAATCCGTCAAGGTGTTGCCTCTACCGGCGATAACGCTCCGGATGCGTTGATACCCAGGGCTTACAATTTGGTTTATAACGAATGGTTTCGTGACCAGAACCTGCAGGACTCTTTAGCTGTTCCAAAAGATGATGGCCCCGATGATGGTTCTATTTACGTTTTAAAGCGCCGTGGCAAGCGTCATGATTATTTCACTTCATGCCTGCCCTTCCCTCAAAAAGGTCCTGCTGTAGAGTTGCCTTTAGGTGATTTTGCGCCTGTAAATAGTTATGCTACTGTAACCTCCACAGGCTTACAACAAGGCTTAGTGTTTACTACAAGCGCTAGTTCTACTAATCCAGCTGCCTCCTTTTCCGGCTCTGGAATTACTTATACCGATACAGTGACTGGACAGGTTTCTGGGACAACTACATCAAGGTCTTTGGTCCCATCAGGAACTGATTCCACACAGATTCTGAATCCTTTTGGCCTTTATGCGGACCTTGGTAGCGCTACTGCAGTCACAATCAATTCTCTGCGCCAGGCTGTTCAGCTGCAGCGTTACTTCGAGCGCAACGCTCGCGGTGGTACCCGTTACATTGAATGGGTTCATTCTCACTTTGGCGTTGTCTCTCCGGACGCGCGTCAGCAGCGTCCTGAATATCTTGGCGGTGGACACACCGACATTAATGTTTATCAGGTTTCCAACACTGCAGACAATACCGGTGACCTCGGTGCGTATTCGATTACCAATGGCCAGCATAGGTTTGTGAAGTCTTTTACCGAACACATGGTTATTTTGTGGTTTGTGAATGTTCGCGCGGATATTACGTATCAGCAAGGCGTAAATCGCAAGCATTACATGCGTACGGTGTTTGATACCCCTATTCCGGTGTTTGCCCACCTTGGCGAACAAGAGGTGCTTCAGGGCGAAATTTTCCGCACTGCGACCAAGGCTCAGAACGATGTTGTTTTTGGTTACCAGGAGCGTTATGCGGAATGGCGCTATATGCCTTCCCGTGTTTCCGGAATCTTTAACTCTGATGCCCCCCAGTCCCTCGATGTCTGGCATTTGGCAGACGACTATGCCAATGCCCCTGTTCTTGACTCCCAGTGGATAGAAGATAATCCGCCTGTAGAGCGTGTTGTTGAGAATCAGACTCAGCCGAAGTTCAAGCTTGACATGTTCTTCAAAGGTTCGATTACCCGTTGTCTGCCGGTGTATGGCGTTCCCGGCTTGATGGACCATTTCTAAGGAGGTTTTAATGCTTAGTGCTGCCATTGCTGCCGGTACGTCTATAGCTGGTTCCGCCCTTAGTGCTTACCAGGCTCACCAGAATTATAAATTGAATAAAGAGGCTTTGTCGCATCAAAAAATGATGGACACCCAGGGTGTCCAGGTTCGTATGAAAGACCTGGCTGCAGCCGGAATAAATCCTATCCTGGCCGGCCAGTATGCATCCGGAGGTTCTGCCGGCATGTCCGGCGGTCTTACCGGCGGCGGCCAGGAATTGGCTAATGCCGGAAGTAAGGTAGCCGAGATGATGCGTGCTAAGAAAGAGACCGCAATGCTTGACAGCCAGATTGACGTTAATGAGTCTCAGACAGCTAAAAATACCGCTGAGGCGGATTCTTCCAGTGCTTTGGCGGATAAGCTACGTTCTGAAACTATTGGTCTTACAGCTCGTAATGTTGCTGCAGAGAATGATTCAAACATAGAAGATACTTGGTACGGTCGTAACATTTTGTCCCCTCTTCGTACATTTGTTGGGACAGGTGTTGTTCCTTTTACTGCCCCTGCCATTAACTCTGCTGTCAATGTTAAAAATGCTAATACAGCCCGGCACAATTCTGAATGGCAATCTGGAAATAAGGTTCATACGCCGCGGCGTTCCGGAAAGAAATAACGTAATGGCAGATATATCAGGATTATTGGCCAGAAGAAAATTGTAAATATTATTTTAAAAAACCAAAAGAAAGGTCTCATAAAAAGGAGGTTAGCCTATGAAACGAAAAAAAGCAAGTAGTTTTGGTCATAAGAAGAAATTCAGCCGGACGGCTGGAATGACTCATAAACTGAATGCGCCGCGCTTTCAAATGCGCGGAGGGATTCGCAAATAAAAACCGCCGTAAGGCGGTGAGATTGGTTCTCTTATCGCCATTATGACATAGGAAAAGTGTAAAGTCAAATGGCCTGTTATCATCCGATTAAGATTTTTAGGAAAGGTCCAAATGGTAAGCGTAAATTTGGGTCTATCCATGATTGTCTTACTGTCCCGTGCGGTCAGTGCATAGGTTGTCGCCTGGAGCGCTCCCGCCAGTGGGCGATTCGCTGCGTGCATGAGAATCAGCTGCATGCGCATAGTTGTTTTGTGACGTTGACCTATTCCGATGAAAACCTGCCCCCTAACGGTAGTTTGAGACCTCGCGATATGGTGTTGTTTATGAAAAAGTTAAGGAAAAAATTTGGCAAAGGCATTAGATTTTTCCAATGCGGCGAGTATGGAGGCAGTACCGGAAGAGCCCATCATCATGCTCTCTTGTTCGGGCTCGATTTTCCGGATAAGTACTTCTGGACCCAAAGAGACGGTTATAGATACTATCGATCTCCGTCCCTTGAAGCTTTGTGGCCTCAAGGAAACTCCCTTATCACGGACGTTACGTTTGAATCGGCAGCTTATGTTGCCAGGTATATAACCAAGAAGATTACCGGCGATGCCGCGGAAGAGCATTATAAAGGCCGCGTTCCGGAGTATATTACGATGTCTCGCCGGCCGGGTATTGCTGCCGGCTGGTTTGAGAAGTATAAGACAGATGTTTATCCGAGCGATGAAGTCATTATTCGCGGCAAGAAGATGCGGCCGCCCCGGTATTATGACAAGTTGTTTGATGTTGAGGATTCGGCTGTAATGAGCCGGATAAAGCGTGTCCGGGAAAAGCGAGCTGCCGGACATAAAGAAAATAATACCGAAGAGCGGTTAGCAGTTCGCGAAATCGTTCAGCTCGCTCGGTTTAAGAAATTAAAGAGAGGTTATGAAAATGGCTAATGTTTATGTAATCAAAGATGTTGTTGCTGATGTTATCTGCGCCGGACCATTTATTGCTGTTAATGATGGCGTTATGATTCGCAGCATTATGGAGTTGCTGAATAACGAACGCAATCCCCAATCTGCCCCTTATCGTTCCAATCCTTCAGATTATGAATTGTGGTCTGTAGGTTCGATGGATGATAAAACCGGAGTATTAATTCCGTTGAAAAGCTCTGTCATGATGCATAGATTAAGTGCTTTATATACGCCTATTTCTAATGATAAGTGATTGACTTTTGCGCATAATGCAGATTATGTTCAGCCCGATTTTGGAAATCTGCGCGCCCGCAAAATCGAGGCTCAACATAATTCTGGATATTATGCGCTTTTCTGGTATGTATTGCCCTACGGGAAAATTACGGTCTAAGTCACACTAAAAGACTAAATCCTATTCCGGATTGGCGCGAGCCACATAATTAAGTAAATCATGGACTCTTGGCTTATTTTGTAACTCTCTGTTCTATACTTTTGGTGATTTGGCTCGTTTTGCTCATGATTCACAGACCCACCTCCTGCTTGTGCCAATTAAAAAACATCAAACAACTTAATAAAAAAGAGGTCCTTGCGACCTCTTCTCTAAATAATAAAACAAATTATCCTACATTATCATCTTTTTTAATTATCTTTTTGATTTTGTATACTAATTTCGAATCTTTTTTCTCGCATACATCAGGCGTTTTTTCCGGCGGCAATGGGATTACCTTGGAACAGCAATTCGGACATTTCGTGGCCGTCTTATCAATCGATGTTTTACAAAACGGACATTCGCGCGTCGTAACAGGCTTTTGACCGCGAATCTTGTTTACCACACGAACTAGCAGAAATACCGCAAACATCGTGATCAGGAAACTTATCAACGCGTTCAAAAACAGGCCGATATTTAGGGTCGTCGCGCCAGCCGCATGCGCCGCCGCAACCGTATTATAGAAAAATTCACCGCCCTTGCCTGGTCCGATTGTGATAAATAATTGAGAAAAATCAACGCCCCCAATCAAAAGTCCGATTGGCGGCATGATAACGTCTTTGACCAACGAATTGACTACACCGGTCATGACGCTGCCGACGATTATACCGACAGCCATGTCGATGGCGCTGCCTTTTTCAACAAATGTTATAAATTCCCTGAAGAATCCCGATTTCTTTTCAGCCATGATTCCCTCCGCCCCTCCCTTTATAATAATTGCCTATGGCGTCGATAACCTTGGTTAAGGTCTTTTGCAAACTCTCGTCCCTGGTTTCCACAGTTATGTCCGCCTCGGCATATATTTTATACCTTTCACCGATTAATTGCGATAAGATTTTCTTACTATCCGCGTTTAGCAACTGAGGTCTGGTGTCGCGAAAATTTGTCCTTTTTACAAGGGTATCCAGCTCGGCCTTTAACCAAATTGTCAACGCTTTGGACCTCAAGGTTTCGCGAACCTCTGGTGTAATAAAGGCGCCCTCGCCGGTGGAAATGACTTTTAATAAAGGTGTCGATTCCAGCAGTCTGGATATGACGCGCTGTTCGACGCGGCGGAATTCTTTTTCGCCGTACATGGAAAAAATATCCACGACACTGCATCCGGCCGCGGCTTCGATTTCCTTGTCTGAATCGACAAAAGGAATCCCCAGCCTGCGGGATACGGCGCGGCCTATGCTGGTTTTGCCGGCCCCCATCAGACCGACCATAACAATCGGCTTGTTTAAATTCAACCTTGCGACTTCATTCATAATATGGGTAATGTTAGTGCAACGCGCGCCGCGTGGCAATAATTTTTTTTACGTAAATTTTTCCATATGAGTTATTGGGCCGAAACCCATTCAGCCGTCAATCGATATTTGCCAGCTGTTCCAACTGGTCGGCCGCGATGACCGCGTCTATCATTTCGTCAAGGCCCGGACCGCCGGCCAAAATGTCGTCCAATTTATACAAAGTCAGTTTGATGCGGTGGTCAGTAACGCGTTGCTCGGGGAAATTATAGGTGCGGATTTTCTCGCTGCGGTCCCCTGATCCGACCATAGTTCTTCTTGAAGCATCGCGTGAAGATTGCTTTTCAATCCTTTCTTTTTCGTACAATTTTGAACGAAGCATCATCATGCAAGTCGTGCGGTTATTCAGCTGCGAGCGCTCGTTCTGACAGCTGACGACCGTGTTGGTCGGAATGTGAGTGATACGCACCGCGCTGTCAGTTTTATTAACATGCTGACCGCCAGCGCCCTGGGCGCGAAATGTGTCGACGCGCAGGTCCTTTTCATCTATTTGGATGTCAATATCTTCGGCCTCGGGCATGACGGCGACTGATGCGGCGCTGGTATGGATACGCCCCGACGCCTCGGTTTCCGGGACGCGCTGGACGCGATGGATTCCGGATTCAAACTTCATGCGGCCATATGCGCCTGCACCGTCCAGCTTGAAGACAACTTCCTTGTACCCACGCAGAGACGTCGCATTTTCTTCGATAATTTCGACTTTCCAGCCCTGGCGCAGCGCATAGGATTTATATTGGTTGAACAAATCCCAGGCAAACAAAGCGGATTCTTCGCCGCCGACGCCGGCGCGGATTTCCATGATGACACTACTATCATCCGCGTCGTCGCGGGGCAACAACGCTAATTGAAGTTTTTTTTCAACTTCCGGCAATACCCTGCTGAGTTCAGATAATTGTTCAGCCGCCATACTTTTAAATTCCGGGTCGCTTTGCATCTCATTGGCATCGGCGATTCCCCGCTGGATTTGAAAATATTCGGATATAATCGGCAACACTTCCGACAGCCTGGAATATTCCTTGGACAGTTTCGTCAGCACTGAACCGGACGCATTGCCGGAATTCATCTGCGCCTCGACCTCGGAGGCCTTGTTTTGTATATCTTTTAACTTTTGTTCCATTATCATTTTACGTTCTTTAAGGTTTTTACAGCGTCGGTCAATGACAGAGTCTGCTGTTCGCCGGATGTCATATCCTTGACGGCCAGAACTTGATTTTTTACTTCCGTATCGCCGATTATTATACTGAATTTAGATTTGATTTTATCAGCGAATTCAATTTGATTCTTGAACTTTTTTTCCGTATCCAAATATGGAACCGCGACGATATTTTCCGTCCGCAGCGCCGCAAGAACAGACATCGCGTATGGCACCTGGGCATTACCCATAACCAGCACGGCCGCTTTGACCGGATTCTCGAACATGGACAAATCTATCTTGTTTTCATCCAGCAACACCACCATCAGACGGGAAAAGCCGACGGCCGCGCCGACACCAATGATTTTCGTTTTGGAAAATTTGGATGCCAAGTCTTCGTATCGACCGCCGCCGCCGACCGCGCCCAAATCAGGAAATTTCGTCAAAAAGAATTCGAAAACGATACCTGTATAATAGGCATGACCGCGCATGATTCCCAAATCTATTTCGGCGTCTTGAATACCCATCGCCGACAGTTGCGACATAAAATTATCTAATTCATAAATAGCCGAATCCAAGTTGCAACTTTTGTTTAAGAATGACTTGTAACCTTTGGCAAATACGTTGTTTATTTCAATTGCATTTTTGTCGCCAATTGCCTCGGTCAGGGCGCCGGCAAAGTCATTTAATTTATCTTTTTTATCAACCAGAACAAATGCATCGCGAGACTGCTTTTCATCCAAATTCAAGTATTCGAACATCGCGTTCCAAAATTTGCGGTTGCCGACCCGTACCGTTGCCGGGCCCACGAATTCTTTGATTGATTTATAGGCGTTCGACAAGACGGCGACAATTTCTGCATCGTAATTTTCAGATAAAGCGCCCTGGCCCATTATGTCCAGGTCCATCTGATAAAATTCACGATAGCGGCCGCGCTGCGGTCGCTCACCCCGGTAATTTCGTGCAAACTGATAGGCGCGGAATGGAAAAGTCAGATTATTTATATTGCCGGCGACATATCTGGCCAAGCCGACCGTTCCATCGTAGCGTAATCCCATTTTGGTATCACCCTTTTGAAACATAAATATCTGGGTTTCGATTTCTTCCCAGTTGTCCTTGTCGGTTAAAATTTCTGCGCGTTCGACGGCCGGCAAATCCAGGTGCGAAAATCCGGACGTTTTCAATACGTTCTGCATGCGGCGTGCGCATTCGTCAAAGCATCGCTGCTGCGCGGGCAGCAATTCGATAAATCCTGATAAAGGTTTAGTAGGTTTAAGGTCAGCCATTGTTTTATCTCCGTCATTTCCGTAGGAACGGGAATCCATTGTATGAAATTATATCACAAAAAAATGAAAATGCTAGAAATGTGCCGCCACATGGGCGTGAACACCGGCCGCGCGATGCGCGGATTGGCGTTTGGATACGGAAAAAACAACATATTGTTTGAACATGCGGTCATTATACGTCGCTTTTTCCCAAATTTCAAGAAGTTTATATTTTTAGTCGCTGGTCGGTAGTCGTTAGAGCCGGTAGAGGCGCATATTTGCGCCCATTTACTCTCTATTCTTTACTCTTTATTTAACCGACAAGAGAGTATCTTTTTGAACAAAAACAACAAAGTTGTTTTTGTCATCCCTGCGTAGGCAGGGATAGGGTCTATAGACCGCAACGCGCAGCGTTGCCAAGTTTTGTATTTGGTTCGCTTCGCTCACGATTTATAGGCACACTCCGGACCAGGGTCACCGCTGGCCCCCGGCCTTCGCCGGGGCTAAAGGCGCTCGGGGTGACAATGAGTCTTTTGTCGGTCTTTCATTGTTCAATAAAATAATTTTCTGACATTTTAGCATTTTATATAAATAATCATATTGCAAAAGACGCGTTGATTGGATATAATTTTCTTGTCGCAGGGTGTTCCTGCGACGGAGTGTAGTAACTCCCTTATACTTGGCGTTGCGGATGCGTTCGCAATGA
>JAISAB010000006.1 GCA_031266915.1 Rickettsiales bacterium
CCGTTATTATCGCAGAATTTTGTGCAATTTCCATCCGGGGCGCTGCATGCAGTGGCAGTGCCACCCTTCATATAACAATCGGCTATCTCATCAGAGTCCGCATCACTGGTCGTCCCACGCGGACAGGGATATTTACCTGAATCACTTGTTGTACTTTGGTTTCCTTGGCCTTCGGAACAATAGTAACCTACCGGACAGTTTTCGCATTGTCTATTCGTATGATTCCAATATTTGGCATTACCGCAACTAATGCTCCACGGACAATTGTTAGTTGTACCGCCCGTGCCAGTATATGGGTTGGAATTGTAATTGGGCGCATTTGAGCAATCAGTCAGACCAATAATATTATTGACGTCGGTACCATTATTGTATGCCTTGCATTGGTTCCCACCCGGACAATATTTACCAAGAGCATTGTCTTTCGTGCAATTTGTGCAAGAACCTTTGTTCCAAAATTGACCCTGCGAGCATTGCGCATAGCAAGCTGCACTGCTGGTCGCGGTCACGCCACCGTCGCTTTTGGTATATGTTGATGATGACGATGAACATAATGTCGAACCGCCGGTGTCGCCGTAGAATACACGTGCACCGCCAGGGCAGTAACTGTTTGCAATGCAATCTGCCGGGTTGGCGCCCGCTGTTGGGACATATTTTCCGCCGGCTAATGTTAAAAAGCAATCATCCTGGCTGTCCGCGCCGCCTGTCGTGCTTGTTGCAGTGTGTTCCGGGCTACTCTCATTGTAGTCACCCGGGCATTTGGTGCATGCGCCACTATTTTTATAATAACCGCTGTCGCATTTCCAACTACAGCTATTCGACTCGTTGCCCCCATTTGATGTAAAGATTGAGTTGGAAATTGAAGTACAATTTCCACATACGAAACTCCCATTAGTCTCACAATTACAGTAAAAGCCTGTATCACTGGGACAGGTGATTGATTTAGCAGAACAATTTTTACCGCCACTTACATATTGTGAGCAAGCAATCGTAGCTCCGAACGTATTAGCAGACGGCAGTAAAAAGACAAAAATTGAAAATATTATAGTTAACAATCTTCTCATAAACATGAGAATAGAAAAAACATAATAAATATGCAAGTCTAAAAAATGACAATTGATTTTGTTTGACGGGTTTTGTTGTCAAGACTTGAGGATTAAAAGCTCTACCTTGTCATTGCGAGCGCAGCGAAACAATCCAGTCAAAAGTAAGTGCGGCAAATCCGCGCTCTATATTATCTGGATTGCCGCGGGGCTGACGCCCCTCGCAATGACAACCCAGTGTTTGTGTTATTAATTCTCAATTGTTACATGCGACGGCATGATGAAGATTTTGGTTCTCGCACTAACATGTGCTGGATGTTATTGTATATGAATAAAAAAATGCCCATTCGGGCATTTTTTTAAATTATTTCTTTCTGGACCATAAATCAATGGTCAGCGCCAACTGCTGCTGTGCCCTGATACTGTCTGCTTCGTCAAAATTATTAACGTATATTTTACCTGGTTCAAACATAACGCCCATTGGTTTTATCGTAGTAGTCATATAATTGACCAAATCATTTATACTAGACACCGGCGGCCCGCGACCATCCTCATTGTACACATACGCGTATATATTCCCGGTGGTCGGTTTGCTTTTCAATTTATTTATCGCTTCGGGATACAACACGGTCGCAAAATCGTGCTCTTTCCCTTTAAGGTCCCATCCGATTCTGACGTCCTGTTTTACAATCGGTTCGTCGTCTTTGTCGCATGACATAAACGCGGCAGGGGTCAAGGCAAGCATGGCCATGGGGATAAGTTTCTTCCAGTTATAGGGAACGGTTTTCTTAGTAGGCATTTTAGACTCCTTAATTTTGGTTAGTCAGTTGAGCTTAGTTCAAATAGTATATACAAACAAACCGTTTGTCAAGGGAAAAGTAAATAGTAGCTAGCCGCTAGTAACTGGTAGCTAGTAAGGGCCGAGCTTAAAGCTCTACTTTGTCATTGCGAGGGGCGTCAGCCCCTCGGCAATCCAGTAAAACAAAGTCGCGCACAATTGGCGCACTCTTTTTTTGTCTCCCCCCCTCTTGGAGGGGAGTACCGTCGCGCCGTAGCGGAGCAAAGGCGGACGGGGAGGGGGAGCACCCCCCAGTCGCCTACGGCGCCAGCCCCCCTCAATAAGGGGGGCAAATAAAGACGAGCTTATTTTACTACTGGATTGCCGCGCCCTGCGGGCTCGCAATGACAATCCGGCAAAATTAAATATGTTGACAATAATTAATTTAGTGTATATAATATACAACATTACAAAGGAAAAACTGATGAAAAAGATAAATTTTACAGGTTTAACAGACAATAAAATTGTCAGAAAGATATGCATGTCTCTATTGGTGCTTAGTCCCATTTTCTTTACGGGCACGAACGCCCAGTTTAAGGATACGAAAAAAGGGAACAAAATTTCGGTAAGCGCGGACATCTCAAATTTGGACTACTCGTATAAAAACGAGGCAAATTCAATCCTTACTTGGCGCGATTTAAATATGATGGGCGCATCGGTAGATTTTGAATCAAAAAAAGGCTGGGGCTTGCGCGGAAATTTTGCGACATCGCTTGGATACGGATATTCCACAGATGATGATATTGATAATCATTTAAGGGCACTGACCCAGCATTTTACCAAAGCGTTTAACATAGGCGCCGCGGCATATAAAAATAAGCGCGATGGGAATCAAAAGATAGGGATTGCGGCGAATTATACGTATTTTAATAATTGCAAAGCGGGCGAATACATGGTTTCCAGATATAACGACCAGAAGATTTTGGAGCTGGCGAACTATATTTCCCATGGATTTACCTTAACAAAACAAGACCAGGCGCAAAGATACCATCTGATTCAAATAAAACCTTGGTATGAATATCAAAAGAATCTGATGGAAAATGCCAACTGTTCTATTGAAGTCTCGCTGGCTGGGAATCCGATTGCTTACGTCGGGATTGGCAATTGGAACCCAAGAAAAAAATTTATTAAGTGCGGACTGGAACTTGGGGGAAGTGCTTCGCTAAAATTGACGTATAAAAAAAGTTTCTTTATTAAAGTTTTCAACCAGGCAAGCTTTGGCTATGGCGGACTTTCTTTTAATAATTTTTATTCAAAGAAAAGTTTCAGTTATTTAAGAAACACAAAAAGCAATACACTGGGAATGTCTGTCGGCATTTCATTCAGAACAAAAAACAGATAAGTCTACAAGTAGGTATTGGGTACTGGGTATTAGGTACTGGTGATTGTTGAATTATATACCCAGTACCCGCAACCGTGTCATTGCGAGGGACGTCAACCCCGCTATCACCCCTCCGCCGGAGGGGAACTTTTCGTTTCGCAATGACAATCCGGCGATTCAATGCCCAATACCCAGTACCTAGTACCCAATACCATCCAAAAGATTTTATCAATTGCATTTTTATTTCCAACTTGATACGATTACCCCTGCTTAAAAGGATTGGAAATGTCGACGAGGGTGAAACGCATTTTTAAGAAAGTTATAAGCTGGGCGGGAATTTTCTTCTTTCTGCTGGCGGCGGGCATGCTGTATTGGCAGTTGCGCGATTATTCGCTGATGGACATCGCCCGCGCGCTGTGGTCTATTCCGTTCGTGAATCTGGTGTATGCGTCGCTGGCTTGTCTGGCAGGCTATGCGACTTTGTCCGTTTACGATTATCTGGCACTGCGCTATGTCGGCAAAAGGGTGTCGTGGTGGAAATGGATGCTGGCTGGCACCTTGGGGTTCGCAATCAGCAACAACGCCGGCCACGCCGTGGTCAGCGGCGGCGCCATCCGGTACCGATTATACACGCGCTGGCGCATACGTGGCGGCGAGATTGTGAAAATGCTGGTGTTTTCCGGCTTTACGTACTTTCTGGGGTGCACCGCGATTATGGTTTTAGGATATGCGCTGGTCCCGCATTCAATGTTTGAACAGTCCATGGGCGCCAGAATCGGAATTCATGGACTGTTCGCATTTTGCCTGGCGTCTTTGGTGGCTTATTTTTCAATGGCGGTGTTTTTTCCGAAAAGAAGCATCCGTCTGGGGCAAATCAAATTCCAAATTCCGACGACTTGGACGGCCTTGGCTCAGACAAGTCTGGGCATGGCGGACAGTGTTTTGGCCGGTTTGGTTTTGTATTTCTGCCTGATTCCGTTTGTGCAAATTCCGTTTGGGACGTTTATCGGCCTGTTTGTGATTGCCCAGACGGCCGGCGTGTTCAGCCAGGTGCCGGGCGGAATCGGGGTGTTCGAGAGTATTTTTCTGCTGGCGCTGCCGGACGATGTCAGCAAGGCCAGCATTTTCGGGGCTTTGCTGGCATACAGGATTATTTATTACGTTCTGCCTCTGATGGGGGCAGGCGGGTTGTTCTTGGTCTATGAAAGATGGCTGAGGGCCCGCATGAAGCGCTGGATGGAAGAGGCGAAAATGAAGCGTTGGCTGGAAGAAGCCGCAGCCAAAGCAAGACAGCATTTACCGCGTTTCCCACGCCGCGCGAAAACGGTCAACGCGGCAAAAAGCGCCAGAAAGACCCGGAAGAAAAAATAGCTATTAGTCATTAGTGAAAGTGTCGCGCAAAGCGCGACGGCTTTATTAACTATTGACTATAGACTACCGACTATTGACTAATGACTGAAAAAAATTGCCTTGCCTAATTATTATCCCCGTGCTAAGCTGTAATGAGAAACCGTGCGGTAAATCATCATGCGGTTTTATCTATGTATAATATGGGGTAAATTGGGTGTTTTTATCATCCCTGATTTTCTTAATCTGCTTTGCGCTGTTCGTCACTGTTGCGCAATCCCTTGGCATGGGCGGTGTCGCCCCATGGGGACGGATTATGTCCATTGCGTACGCGCTTGAAACAAAAGGATTACAAAATGTCAAAAAAAATATATGTGGATGCCGTCCACCCGGAAGAAACCAGGGTGGTGGTGGTGGAAACAGCCAACAACCGCGTTTCTGATTTCGATGTAGAAACAACGACAAAACCGCAAATCAAAGGAAATATCTATCTGGCCAAGGTCATCCGCGTCGAACCGTCGCTACAGGCGGCGTTCGTGGACTATGGAACCGGCAAGAACGGATTTCTGCCTTTTTCCGAAATCCATCCGGATAATTATCAGGTCAATGCGGAACAGAAGAAAAAGCTGCTGGAACTGGCGCATGCCAATATCGTGGATGACGACGATGACGACGAGGATGGCGAGGTCGCCGAATACGACGACAATTCCGCCGGCGAAGATAACAAGGAATTCGCCAAGCGCGCCCGCGAGTTCAAAATACAAGACGTCATAAAGCCGAAACAAATTCTGCTGGTCCAGGGCGTCAAGGAAGAACGCGGACAAAAAGGCGCGTCTATGACGACTTATTTGTCGCTGGCGGGCCGCTTTGCCGTTCTGATGCCAAATTCCCGCAAGCGCAACAGCTATGGCATTTCCAAAAAGATTTCCGATAAGCCCGAACGCGCCCGTCTGCGCAACATCCTACATGGGCTGAAGATTCCCAAGGGCATGACCGCCGTCCTGCGCACGGCGGCGTTCGGCGCGACGCCGGCCGACGTCCAAAACGACTATGATTACCTGGTGGGCCTGTGGAACGAAATCCGCAAGACGACCTTTGAATCCATCGCCCCCGCGACAATCCATACCGAAGATTCGCTGCTGCGCCGCGTCGTGCGCGACTTTTTGTCGGACAAGGACGACACTCTGGTTATTCAGGGCGAGGCTGCGTTCGACGAAGCCAGGGCCAATTTCCAATCCATGTACGGCCACGCGCCCAAAAAGCAGCTGGTGCTGTACAAGGACGTCGCCGTGCCGCTGTTCGTCAAGACCGGCGTCGAAAAACAGCTTGAGGGTCTGCATGGTCCGTACGTCAATCTGCCATCCGGCGGGTCGCTGGTCATCAATCAGACCGAGGCCATGGTCACAATCGACGTAAATTCGTCCCGCGCGATTAAGGAAAAAGACATCGAGCAGACCGCCCTGAACACCAATCTGGAGGCCGCCGAGGAAATCGCCCTGCAGCTGCGCCTGCGCGATTTGGCCGGGATTGTCGCCGTCGACTTTATCGATATGGAGGAAGAGCGCAACAACCGCAAGCTGGAACTGAAAATGCGCGAGGTTATGAAGCGCGACCGCGCCCGCACCCAGGTCACCAAGATTAACAACTTCGGCGTGTTGATGCTGTCCCGCCAAAGGCTGCGCAGCAGCTTTACCGAATCGTCGTATGTCCAGTGCCCGCACTGCCTGGGCGCGGGCATCGTGCCCAGCATACAGACTGCGTCGATTATCATGTTCCGTCATCTGCAGGAAAAGCTGTTGGCGAAAAGCGCCCAGAAAATCATCATGACGGTGCCGACGGACGTGGCCATATATCTGCTGAATCATAAAAAGGAAGAACTGTCCGACATGGAATCCAAGTTCGAAACGGAAATCATCATCGTCGGCGACGACAGCATGATGAGCATCGAACAGTACTCAATCCAGCGCGTCGCCCCTGAAACGAACAAGACCGAAGAAGTCTTGGGCGCGCATAATCCGTCGACGGACGCGAAAAAGAAAAATCCCCAGCATGCCGAGGCGAAAAAGACGACCATGACCGCGCCGCGCCACAAGCGCCGCCGCCGAACGCAATCGCCAAAAAAGCCCAAGACATTCTGGCAGAAGATAGTTGGGTAGTTTAAAGGGGCGCAAGTATGCGCCCCTTTTCAGTTAACAATTAACAGAGCAGAGATAACAATTGTTAAATAATAAAGAATAGAGAATAAAGAATAAATGATGTGCTCGGTATAAGTTCCCCTCCGGCGGATGGGTGGCATGCGAAGTATGCCGGGGTGGTTCGAGATTTTGAGATTAAACTCTGATTCTCTAACCACCTCCCAGTCCGCCTGCGCTTCGCTACGGCGAGACGGTACTCCTCCATAGGAGGAGAACTTAGACCGAGCGTATATTTATTCTTTATTCTCTATTCTTTATTATTTATTAACTGTTATCTGTGCTCTGTTATTTGTTAATTGTTAAAAAACCGCCATCGGGCGGTTTTTTATTTATGATTGTTTTTTGCCAAAATCTTTTCAAACGCGGCGTCCGTCACGGTCAGAAATTGTCTGGTCTTGTAATCCGGCATCTTTTTATTTTCGGATTTTCGAAGTTTTTTTGCGAATTCAGTCAGGGTGTTGCGTGCCTCTGGGCTGTCATGAATCAGGTCGTATATATATTCAATTCGGATGCGTTCGAATTCGTCCGTGCTCAGCGTCAGCGGTTTTTGAGTATTCACAGTTTGAACTTTTTCGATAGAAATATTGGCTATATGGCTTATAAAATCCAGCTTTTCTTTTTTCAATTCCAGCTTTTTAATCCGGACAAAATCATACTTGTACGGCAAATCGGCGGTTATGCTCTGCGACAGCATGGTCCCAATCGCCGTCAATAGGGCACTCAGGATATTCGGATTGTTAACCAGAATGCCCAAGGATATTCCAATAACCAAAAGGCTTAAACAAACAGATTGCCCCGCGTCCACGCGAAACTTGGAAAGCTCTTGTTTATAGTCCAATTTCATCTGGTCTAAATCAGTTAATTCATAATCCATGGCCGGACTGTAGCGCAAATAATAGTTTTGTCAATAAAAAGTAGTTAGTAGCTATTCGCTAGTAACTAGTAGCTAGTGGTTAGTCGCCAAAGTCGTCGGCCTCGCTGATACATTCACTATTGACTACTGACTAGCTACTAACGACTAGCTACTAACTACTATTTGACTAAATCGCGCGTTTCTATTACATTTCTGAATATATGAAGAAAGAATTAGTCGATTTTCTGAATACCGACCTGCAGTTTATCAAAGGCGTGGGGCCGGTCTTGGCGTCCCGATTCAACGAAGTTCTGGGCGGCCGCCGGGTTCTGGACTTCATGCTGCACAGGCCGGCTTACGTCCGTTCGCGTGAAATCATCGACGGCGCGCATTCGGCAAAATCGGGCGATATTATCACTGTATCGGTCCAGGTAAAATCGCACAAGCCGGGCGGGACATTTCGTGGTCGCCGCACGCCGACCCAGATTGTCTGCCATGACAAATTGGGCGGCAATGTCGTGATACAGTTCTTCGGCTCCAGTTTTTTGGATTACTGGCTGGGAAAGCTGCCAATCGGCGAATGGCGCGTCGTCAGCGGACGAGTCGACTTCAACGGCCGTGGCGACGCGGTCATCAATCATCCTGAATTTATCGAGACGCCCGAAAACGCAGCCAAAATTCCAACCGCCCAGGCGGTGTATCCGGCGGGCGACGGCGTCACGCAGAAATCGTTCACGAATGTGCGCGACAGCGTTTTCGCGGTCCTGGCGGATAAAATGGCGGCTGGGAATCAGGAACCGGAATCAACAGAATTCTTTGCAGCGCTGCGTCAGGTGCACTTTCCGCAAAGCGCCGACGACCTGGCACCGACATCCGACGCGATGATGAAGCTGGCGTATTGCGAATTATTCGCGCATCAGTCCGCAATCGCAATCAGCCGCCGCGCGCGCGCGACCGAACGCCACCAGCAACCGCCGCGCGATAAAAAACACGACTTGCTGCCAAAGTTCTATTCGGCGCTGCCGTTTTCGCTGACCGGCGCCCAGGAACGCGCATTGTCGGAAATTTTCGACGATATGAAAAAATCCGTTCCAATGATGCGCCTGGTCCAAGGCGACGTCGGCAGCGGCAAGACCGTCGTCGCCCTGGCCGCCGCGACCGCGATGGCCGAATTCAGCGCCCAGACCGTATTGTTGGCGCCGACCGACACGCTGGCGCAGCAGCATTATGCCAAGCTGAAACCGATCTGCGATTCTATCGGGATTTTCTGCGACATCCTGACCGGCCGCGACAAGGGCAAGCCGCGCGGCGAAAAGTTAATATCATTGCGTTCGGGCCGCACCAGGCTGGCCGTCGGAACACACGCGCTGTTTTCCGAAGACGTGGAATACAAAGATTTGGGCTTGGTCGTTATTGATGAACAGCACCGTTTCGGCGTGGCCCAGCGCGAGGCCATGCGCGCCAAGGGCGCGAACCCAGATTTGCTGGCGCTGTCGGCAACGCCGATTCCGCGAACGCTGTCCATGACCGTTTACGGCGATATGGATATTTCGATTATCAATGAAAAGCCCGCGGGCCGGCTGCCGATTAAAACTACCAAATTGTCCGCGATACGCGCGGGCGAACTGGCGGGCCGATTGGCCGCGCAGGTTGCTGCCGGCGCGAAAGTTTTCTGGGTCTGTCCGCTGGTCGAAGAATCCGAAGCGTCCGACCTGATGGCCGCCGAAAAAAGATATGAATTTCTTACATCATCCATCATCCATCATCCATCATCCATAGGAATCGTGCACGGCAAAATGGATAAAAAACAGCGCGACCGGGTTATGGACGAATTCGCCGCCGCGGATTCCAAAATGCGCGTCTTGGTTTCCACCACCGTGATAGAGGTCGGAATTGATGTCCCCGCCGCGACGATTATGGTCATCGAAAACGCCGAGAGATTCGGCCTGGCGGCATTGCACCAACTGCGCGGGCGCGTGGGCCGCGGGTCGGCGAAATCGTTCTGCATTCTGATGTTCGGAAACAATATCACCGAAGAAGGGCTGAAGCGTTTGGATGTCTTGTGTGAAACTGACGATGGATTTCTGATTGCCGAACAGGATTTGATGATGCGCGGCGTTGGCGAATTGCTTGGGACGAAACAGTCCGGCTGGATAGCGTATCATTTCGTTGATTATCGCGAGCATCGCGACCTGTTCAAACTGGCCGGCCTGCGCGCCAGCGAAGCTGACGGGGTTTCCCCATGGCCGCGCGATTTGATGTTTATCTTCGGCCAGGAACTGACGGTGAAAGCATGAAAAAATTTTTGATTTTTTGTTCCTTGTTCCTGTTCCTTGTTCCTTTTTGCGCAGCGTCCGCGGCGCACGCAGCGACATTAATCAACGATACGGAAACGGAAAATCTGCTGATGGAATTGGTTCTGCCGTTGGCCCGGGCGGCCGGCGTTCCCGATGGTCGATTGAAAATACATATCATTAACAGCAATGAATTCAACGCGTTTGTAACAGGCGGCGAAGGGGTCTATGTCTACACGGGACTGCTGACCCAAATCCGCTCGCCCGGCGCGCTGCAGGCCGTCATCGCCCATGAAATGGGACATATGCTGGGCGGGCACATCGTTCAGATGTCCGCGCGCATGGATGCCGAGATGAAACGCGCCATGATTATCCAAGCCTTGGGAATCGGCATGATGGTGGCGGGCGGCAATCCGACGGCGGGCGTCGGCGTGCTGGCCGGTTCGGCCGGAATCGCCCAGCAATCCATGCTGGCGTTTTCGCGCGACGAAGAACGCATGGCCGACACCATGGGCGTGGATTTAATGACGCGGGCAAATCTTGACCCGCGCGGCTTTATAGACGTATTCGAACAGATGCGCGACATGACTGGAGTGGTGGAATCGAAAATAAATCCGAATAATATCAACCATCCGCTGACGTCCGAGCGCCTGAAAAACATAAAGGAAAAGTTGAAAGGAATCAGTTATAAAGAATCAAAATCAAAAATCAGAAATCAGGAATATGCGCTGGTGCGCGCCAAGCTGATTGGGTATCTGGATAATGCGTCGCACGTCATGGACGTCTATCCGAATTCCGACAAATCCGACCCGGCGATTTACGCGCGCGCGATTATGAATATGAAATCAGGAAATCTGGCGGACGCCAGAACGGGAACGCTGACGCTGATTTCGCGCGATTCGAAAAATCCGTATTTTTACGAGTTGCTGGGCGACATCGAATATCAGTACGGCCATTATGACGACAGCGTGGACGCGTACGAAAAAAGCTTGGAATTATCCAAGAACGCGCCTCAGATTCAGACGGCCTTGGCCTTGGTATTGTCCGAACGCGCCAAGCCCGGCGACGCCGCGCGCGCGATTGAATTGGCCAAGCGCGCGATTCTAAAGGAACCGATGCCGCTGACCTATTGGGTTCTGGCGCGAACCGAGCAGGGCGGGAAATCCGATTGGGCCATGGCGGAATATTACAACATGATTGACAAGAAAAAAGAAGCCAAGCAATATGCAAAAAAGGCGCAAAAATCCCTGCCCAAGGATTCGCCCGAGTATATCAAAGCCGGCGATTTGCTGAAGTAGCGGTTAGTGCGGGCGCTATTTTTCAGTTAACAGAGCACAGATAACAGTTAACAAATAATAAAGAATAGAGAATAAATAAAAAGCTCGGTCTAAGTTCTCCTCCTTTGGAGGAGTACCGGCGTAGCCGGGGAGGTGGTTAGATAATCAGAGTTTAATCTCGAAGCCTCGAACCACCCCGTCATCCGCCTTCGTCCGTCGCCACCACCGCGGCGTCCGGACTGCGGCGAGATGCCACCCCTCCGTCGGAGGGGAACTTAAACTGAGCACATCCATTTATTCTTTATTCTCTATTCTTTATTATTTATTCTTTTGTTAACTGTTATCTGTGCTCTGTTAATTGTTAAGTGAAATATGCTCCCACTCTTTTTTATAGATTATTTAAATAAAATTCTTTACAATGTAAATTGACACTTGTTAGAAACGGGTTTAGCCACCCAATTATTGCTAACAAACTGACTTTGTCCTGACTTTTTGGTCGGGATGCCCCTGCTATATATTGAAAGCAGTGGAAGTTTGCAATATAACTTGGCTAACTCCCGACCACTTAACTTTTTGTGGTCTTTTTTAACCAAGCCGCAACAAGACCAATACTCCGTTATAAGTTATATTAGGTGGGAATTATGAATACAAAGATTAAATTTATCGCGATGCTGGCGGTTTCGATATTCGGAATTATTTTTAATGCCGGCGCGAATATTTCATCTGTGGGTTATTTGCATAAGACCATTTTGGATTTAAAAAATATCTCGGTTCCAATCGATTCGGGCGTTCGCAGCGAATCGGTCCACAGCGTCAAGTACATGATGACGCAAATCGATTCGGCGAACAAACTCTTGAACGGATTCGCATCGTCCAATTACGCGGCCAGCGCCAACGTCGGTTCAATCGTCGCAACAACAAAAGTCGAATCCGCCGTTTCGGAGCTTATAAAAAAAGTATCCCAAGGATTTTCACTGCAATTGACGAATGCCGACACATTTGATTTCAGAATATCGGCGCGCGGGAATTTCTCAATCTATTGGGGCGACGGCACCATCGATGAAGTAAACAAACAAAATACGACCAATACTACATACACGCATAATTATGCAAGCGCCGGGAATTACACCGTGTCGGTATCCGGATTGGCGACGGAATACAACACGGGGACATCAACGGCGGCGATTTCATTCGGCAGTTCGACAGTCAAAACAAAGATAACCGGAATTTCGGGCAGCTTAAGCAACATATTCCCGACCCTGGCCAATGGTGCAAACCCCAGATTTTATCGAACCTTTTATGGTTGTACTGGCTTGACCGGTTCAATCCCGCCGAAACTGTTCAACGGTCTGTCCGGCGCCTATGTGGCAAACATGTTTGATAGTACGTTTCGCGATTGCACTGGCCTGACGGGCAGTATTCCGCCTGATTTGTTCAACGGTCTATCCGGTGCCCCGGCGTCATACATGTTTAATTATACATTTGCTGGTTGCACCGGTCTGACCGGCAAAATCCCCGCGGAACTGTTCAAGGGTCTGTCCGGTGCCCCCGCGGAACGCATGTTTAATTCTACATTTTCTAGTTGTACCGGCTTGAGCGGTTCAATCCCCAGCGGTCTGTTCAGCGGTATATCCGGCGCCCCGGCGTCATACATGTTTTATTGGACATTTAGCGGTTGCAAAGGCCTGACGGGCGCAATCCCCAGCGGTTTGTTCAGCGGTATATCCGGCGCCCCGGCAAACCAGATGTTTATGAGTACATTTAGTGATTGCACTGGCCTGACGGGCGCAATCCCCGCTGGTTTGTTTGGCAATATATCCGGCGCCCCGGCAGCCTATATGTTTACTGGTACATTTGATAATTGCAAGGGCCTGACCGGCAAAATCCCTAGTGGTCTGTTTGGCAATATATCGGGCGCCCCGGCGGTATATATGTTTAGTGATACATTCAATGATTGTTCCGGATTGACCGGTGAAATCCCCAGCGGTTTGTTCGGTAATTTATCCGGCGCCCCGGCGTCAAACATGTTTTCTGGTACATTTTCTGGTTGTTCCAAATTGGAATCTTTTGGGGATGGCATATGGAATTTGACCAGCGTCAACAATTCAAGCGGCAATAGTTTATTCACAAACTTTTGTCATTTGTGTATGAAAATAACGTCTGCATCGCCGTCGATTGCGTCGGGCAGCAATGTAAAGCTGTGGCAGCATTTCACAAACTATTCCACCAAGGCGTTTACCAGCGCCACGAGTTTGGCGGACTATGCGGATATTCCGTCAACCTGGAAGTAAAACCAAGTCAATTGTCATTGCGCGGCGCAGATGGGTACTTGGTATTAGGTATTGGGTACTGGATACTAAATCGCCACCGTGTCATTGCGAGCATAGCGAAGCAATCCAGTAACCACCCCGTCCGCCTTCGTCCGTCACCACTTGCGGCGCCAAGATTACGGCGCGACGGTACTCCTCCACAGGAGGAGAACTTACCACTAACACTAACCACTCGTTCCTACTTCGCGAACGAATATTTCATCTTCAAATGGTCCGGGTTATAGGTACCGTTCATAATCGCAATTGCGTCTTCGGCCAAGACCAATTCTTCGTTCGTTGGAATCATAAAGATTTTAACCTTGGAATCAGGCGCGCTGATTTCGGTCTCGCCGCTGCCCAGAAACGTCATAGTTTTGGCGTTCAGCTCTTTGTCCAGCTTGATGCCCAAGTGTTCCAGGCCGTCGCAGATTTTCTGACGGATAAGCGTGTCATTCTCGCCGACGCCTGCGGTGAAGACGATGGCGTCAAGGGGCGCCTCGATTGCGGCCATGTACGACCCGATGAACCTTTTCGCGCGCGACGATTCCATGTCGGCGGCCAGGCGGCATTTGTCGTTGTCATTGATATGTTCGCCCACGTCGCGGCGATCGGCGTAGCATTCAGTGATGCCCAGAATACCGGATTGCCGGTTCAATGCCTCCATAATCAACGTATCTGACAGCCCCAGCTTTTCTTTTACATAGAACGGCACAGATGGGTCCAAATCGCCCGAACGTGTTCCCATCACCAGCCCGGCCAGCGGCGTCATCCCCAGGGACGTATCAATGCTGTTGCCGTTTTTTATCGCGCACGCGGACGCGCCAGAACCAATGTGCATCGTGATGATATTGCATTGCGACGCGGGCCGACCCATCAGTGCAGCCGCGCGCTTGGAAACGTAAAGGTGCGATGTTCCGTGGAATCCGTATTTGCGCACGCCCAGCTCGCGATACCAGGCGCCCGGCACAGCATAGCGGTAATTGTAATCGGGCATCGTCTGGTGGAAAGCTGTGTCGAATATGGCGACCTGGGTGGCGCTGGGTAAAACTTCCTTGGCCGCAACGATGCCGACCAGATTGGCGGGATTGTGCAAAGGCGCCAAGTCCGACAAATCTTGAATCGTTTTGATGACTTCTTCGGTCGCTTCGACGGAAGATGCGAACTTGTCGCCGCCGTGGACGACGCGGTGCCCGACGGCGCCGATTTCATTCAACGGGATATTGTTTTCTTTTAACAGGTCGATGACGGCCGCCAAAGCTTCGGAATGATTAGCCAGCTGAATGTCTTTTCGGAATTTTCCGTCATTGGATTTGAAATTTATAAAAGATCCGAACTCGTTGATTTTCTCGACATTTCCCTTGAACACAGGCAAAAGCGTTTTGATGTCGAATACCTGGAATTTCAGAGTCGAAGAGCCGCAATTCAAAGCCAATATATACATCGTATATCCTTTTTCTGATGTTGTACGGGGCAGGATAGCAGACAACAGGCTTGCTTTGCAACCGCTAAAAAAACGGATTTTGGATTTGATTTTTTGAAAAAGATTCTGTACAATGAATCCCGTGGCGGCGTGTTGCCGTCACAGAGTGTAGTAGCTCTATTATACGCGTCAATGATGACGTTAAACAGCTCCAACCACAGGTTGGGGGGCCGGTGCCATAAGGACATGTCCAAAAACACCGCACTATTCGTGTAATAGCTACTAACCTCCAACCGCCTTTTCTATTTAAGCGCGGTTTTTACCTTTGGGTGTTCGGTATTTCTCTCCCCAAGACGAAATGTCTTCCGCACCCAAAGACCATTTATTCTCTATTCTCTATTCTCTATTCTTTATTCTTTAATTAGTGCCAGACAATGAATTGTGCTTTCCAATTATCGTTATTGATTAATACTTTTTCGCCAGTTGTTTTATGCGATACCCAAAAGCTTTCACCGCCAACCATTAATCGCACATGCAGGCCGTTCGTGTCTGAAAAACTATTCGGCGCCGGATTCGCGCGCGCCCCGATTCCAAAGGCTGCCACGACATCGCTGACGGAATATCCGCCTTCGGGCGTCTGACAGACCAGAACAACACGGGCGAATTGCGCGTCGGCACCAGCAATATCGAAGATGTATTCCATATAGCTGTTGTTGGCGATGAATGTCAGCGTGCTGGCCGACATCTGGGTCTGTTTCGGGGCATAGGCGGCGATGATATTTTCCCAGAATTCGGCCGGGACGGAATCGATGTCAAATTCCGCCCCGCCGTCGCCGCCTGTGGCGATTTCGTCGGCGCGGGCCAAGGCGAATCCGCCCAGCGTTTCGCCGTCGTGAACGCGCAAAGTCTTGGCGGTCGTGTCGAACGACAGTTCCCCGGCCATGCCGGTAAAGTCATTGTTTTGCGCGGTTGTTCCGCGCCTGATTTGTAAAATTCGTGTCATTTTGTTTCCTTTTTTAAATCCCCTTCGCGCCGCACAAGGGGTGGATGCGAGTGAAACGAGCAGACGGGGTAGTGGTTATAAAGATTACTCAAGATAGATTCCGGTCACTTGAGCAAAAAATTATTCTAATATCTCGTCCATTCATTTTGTTTGTATTCATCATTTCGATGCAAAAAGGGGGGTAAAAAAACACCGCCATGGCGGTGCGTCGATTTACATGCATTATATCACAATTTTACATAAAAATCAAGATGCCATTTGATACCTGTTGTAAATAGGCAGCATGGCCGCCGGATTATGCGCCGCCATAAATTTTTCTTGTTTCTTTTTGGCGCGGCCAAACGCGTGGCTTTTTGTCTGACCACTTTCCAAGAAATCCCAATGCGCCATCAAGTCCCTGTACTGGTCGCGGTGCTTTTCATCCCAGGTCAACAGCTCCGCGTCGCGTTTGGTTATTTGCGCGTTCAGGGATGCAACCTGATCGGTCGCATCATGCCAATTGCTCAGCTTAATATCCATGGAATTTATGCTGCCCATGCCGCTATACGCTGTTTTCTTGGTGTCGCGGGTTGTCGCCAAGGTCGTGCGATTGCCAGTCGCGGTTGCAACAGCAGTGTTTTTTGCACCACTTGTCGAGATTTTGTCAGCACGCGTCTGCGTAGCGATTTGAAGCTGTTGCGTCTTTTCTTGAATCTGGGTGCTGATGTTTACGGCAAGGGCGCTGGCGGCTGGCGCAGGCATTCCAGCATAGGTCGCCGGGTCGTTCAATGTTGCATTTAACGTCGCAATGTCACCAGTCAGCGTTGTAATTTGTCCGTCCAGGGCGGTTATTTCCGCATTTAATGCGCCTATCTCAGTGTTACCATCGTTAATGGCCGTTTCGTTGTCGTCATAGGCCTTGGCCGCGGCGTCGTATTCTTGTCTTCGGGTTTCATGTGCGCCGATGTTTCCGGCATTAATGCCGTGCATGGTATTCAGATTATCCAGCGTCGTTTGATTCGCGTCGCGGTTCGTGGTGTCTTGGTCGCGCAAGTTTGTTATGCGCGTTTTTTGCGCCGTGTCATTTATCTTCCAATCATTCCGCGCGCCGGTCATGCGGTCGCCTGGTTTTCCGTTGAATTTGCTGCGCGACCGCTGGATGCCGTTGACCCCAATCGTGATTCCGTATCCGACGCCCAGAAACGCGGTCTTGATGCCTTTGTCCAGCGCGGTCGTCACGAATTTCAGGCCCGCGGTTTTATTCCAAGTCAAACCTGGGTCGGAAAACACGGTGAACTTTTCTTTGCGCAATGCGTCCATAATTTTGCTGGTGGTGTATCCGTATTTGATGACGGACAGGACCTCCATCGCGACCTTAGCCTCTTCGACTTTGCCGTTTTTGACGGCGTGCAGTATCATTTCGGACACCAGGGCGCGCAGTTGCCGCCCGTTCTGCAGCGCGCCGGCAAAGGCCTTAGGCATGGCCGTCTTCAGGTCGTTCATAATGCTGGCGAAGTATTCGAATTTCTTGCGTGCAACCGGCGGCAGGTTTTTCTTGATATTTTCCGCTTCGCTCAGAACCTTGGCCAGCCCTTCGGTCGGCTTTATCTTCGCCTTGTCCAGCGCCTTGATAATCAGCTGGGCGTCCGGCGACACGTACATTCGGTCGCCGCGCAGAGACGTGTATTTCTTCAGGCAATCTTCATACGTTTCGCCCGCGAATTTCGATATTTGTTGCGCCAGGTTCAATTCGTCGTCGCGCTTTGGCGTCAGATAGTTGTCGCTTTCCTTGTTATTATAGCTGATTTTGTCGCGCGCGGTCTTCAGCGGGCCGGAAATCTTGTCCTTGTCATATTTCGCGAATTCTTCCAAGGCCTTGTCATTCTTGTACAAGTCCCCCAGGATTTCGCCGTAATCGCGCTTGAATTGCGCCAGCTTGTGCGGATTGATGTTGCTGTCTTCAAATCCGCTGGCGATGTTAGAAAATTCTTTTTGACCGAATCTATCCTTTACATCTTCGTCGTGTATGGAATAGTACTCGATATATTGCGCGACATTTTTTAAAGTTTCTTGGGCTTTTCCGTCAAAGTTGTATTTTTTGTCTTTTAAGCTTTTCAGCAAATCGGCATATGAAAAATCGGAACTGGTCAATCCCCATTCTTTAAATTTGAATACCAATAGGTCCTGGTTTGATTCCAGCAGGGTTATCAATCCCGTTATTTCTGTTTCGGCGGCGGCGCTGGCGACGCTGTAATCGAACATCTTGCCGGTGCCGAAATGTTCGGCCAGGAATTTTTGCGCCTTGTCGTTGTCAGCGAACGATTTCTTGTTCGCGGCCATCCCGCGCAGGCCAGCCTGGGCCGCCATAAACATGCTTTTCCAATTGTCGTCGGTCAGCTGGGCATGACCGCCCGCAAGATTTGGGTCGGGCAGGTCGTTGTTCAGCATGGTGTTCGCCCATGCGTCCCGGTCGGTGGGAATCAGCGGCGGGATTTTGGGCGCGCCGGTCAGTTTGTCTTCGGGTTTTCCATTGACCCAGGTCAGCATTTCCCGGGTCAGTTGGCCGGTTTTTTCAGCCTCGACAAATGCGGCGCGAGCCTCCACCGGCATGGCGTTTACATGCATTTGCATATAGTATTGAGTCAGAAAATTCTTTACATCCAGTGCCAATCTAAACCACCGTTTTTATTGTACAATGTATTATACCTTTTTTTGCCCAGAAAATCAAGCCTGGACCACCGCTAATCCAAACGGTGGTTTAGATTGGCAGACCCAAAGTCGTTGAAAGAGTATCTAAAAGATTGGTTCAAGGTGTACCATTTGCACATGGCGCCGGAACCGATTCGCAAACAGCTGGAGAAGATTCACGGCGATGATTTTGACGTCGTAAACGAAGAAACCCAGGAATCTTTCCGCGCAATGATAGAGGCGACCACCCCCACGGCGCCATTCCCCTACGACAAAGACATCGCGATTCACGCAGGCAATATCGACCGAATTCGCGGGATTTCAGGCCTGAGCGCCGAAGACTTTGACAAAGCATACCAACTGGGCGATACCTACAAATTCACGGTCAGCGATGCAAATTCGCGCGATACGTATCTGCGTGTTTTTTCGCCGAAATTGGGCGAGAAAATCTATTACAACGATTTGACGTCCGGCGGGCAAAAATTATACTTCAACAAAATATCAGGCAATCTGGACGACCGGCCTTTGCCGAAAATATATGAAATGAGCGAAGCCGAACAAAGGCGTTTCTATCGTATTGTTCGCACCACTTTGCGCAATATCAATGACAACAAGCCAGAATATACCGACCCCGCGTCGCCGCCGCGGGTCGCGACGTTTCTGGGCAAAGGCAAAGCGTTTACGGAATTCAAGCTGACCGGTATCGCAGGCGAAATGGCGGATGAAAAGCTAAAAGAATTCGCAACGGCGATAACTGGCGGGGAATTTACGCCAAAAGGTAAAAACCCAGTCCAATACAAGGCCGATGAAATACTTGCGCAGAAGTTGGAAGATTCACTGGGGCCGCGTCTGGGCGCTGATTATTCGGTATCGGAATTTATGGAGGATTTGAAAAAATCGCCAATTCGTCAAAAGGCGCTGAACTTTGTTCAGCCCTTGATGACCATACTGGGCGGTTGGATTAACAGCTATGCGTCGGAACTAAGCCAGGAATCCAAAACCAAATTAAGCGGCATATTCGGCGATTCCGAGAATATGGAAAAAATTACCCGCGCGGCCAGTCAAGAGGGCGAACTGATAGACGAGCAATTATTCCAACAATTTCTGGATCCGCGCGTTCACGACAACCTGTTAAAAGCGTTGTACGACCCGTCGAAACCCGACAGAAAATCAGGGTTTGCCAGCGAGTTTGAAAAGCATGGCGGCGGGCCGGCGATAATAAATCCGATGCAAATCGCGATTGATCGCTTCAAATACGACCACTTGACGGGTACGTATAAGAAAAAAGATGTCCGCACGTTTTCGCAAAAAATAAAAAAGGGCTGGGAAGACTGGACCGAAGAACATGTTATAAAGCTTTGGAAGCGAAATCTGCGCCACAATTATGTCGAACCGCTGGCCAAGCCTGTGGTCGACGCGTTGTGCAAGGCCGAAGTGTCGCCGACCAAGGGTCTGGCAGGAATCTTGGAAAAACGCGCGGATATTGAGAAAAAGCTGGAAGGCGGCGCGTCGCCTGGCGCGTTGGACGGATTCAAATTCCTGTGCGACACGCTGCAGAAAATCGCTGGTGCGGACGATATGAAAAACGCGTTCAACGGCGGGCTGAAGAATGGCAAGCAATGCGAGGCAATCGCCAAGGAAATCATAAAGGCTGCGCTGGCCAATGTTCCCGTCACGAACACAGTGCTTGAAAAGGCAAAGGTTGCGCTGGAAACGCTGGCGGTTATGCGCTATGACACGTTCAGCAGCGCGCGCGGCGCCGAGATTCAAAAATCCTTGCTGTCCGCCGATTTCCTGAAAGGCACAAAAGTTATGGAATCGCCCGGCGCCAAGATTGTTTTCGGCGCGGCCCAGAAACTGTTCAATTACGGCTTGACGGGCGCGTTCTGGATGACGACCGCAATCCGTAATACAATTCAGCAAGCGCGTGGAAAAATGGATGAATCCGAGATTGCGGAACTTGTCGGCGCCATGGATAAAATCCAGGAAAACGCCGATGAAAATATGACCGTCGAAAGCGCGGCCGCGGATTTGGAAACCGCAAAACGGGCGCTGGCGGAATTCGAACAAAAATTGGGTTATTCGCCGGGTGGATTCAAGACAAAACTGGACCAGCAGGAAAAAATCAAAACAGAAAGCCGTGAACAATTGGACGAAGATGCTCAATTCGATGAATATCGCGACCAACAAAAAATTGTCGATGACTTTAACAAGGGAAAAATACAGTATGACGCTTTGCCGGACAAAGTGGTACAGTATGCCAACCATTACGTCCAGCAAAAGGTCGGCGCAATCGCCATGAACAATCTGCCCAACGAAGATGTGATAAAGCGTTACGGGCCGATTCTGGTTGAAATATTGAAATATGCGTTAAGCCCGGCACAACATACTTCTGTAAAGGGCCAGTTTAATGTTGCGGACAAATGGCTGACTGATGATGCGGGGCCCCATCTTAAAGAATATTATCGCCTGCAGGCCGGCGTAAATATCGCGACCGACGGATATGACTATCAAATGTTAAAGCGCAAGCAGCGTCTGGAAAGAAAGACAGAACATAACGATGCCTTTGACCCGCATAACGAAGTGCAGGCCGCCAGAACGCTTATGCATTTTTGGAACGCCTGTAATGGCTACGATTTCGGGTTGAATATAAACGATTACAATTTCTTTAAGAAGTACGAGCATCAGTCGCAAAAAACACAATTCAATGTTATGCTGAATGCGCGTTTGGGCAAGTTCGACCCGAATTCTTATTCGAATGCCGCATAAAAATGTTGGCTCAACCGACAGGAATATATCAGGACTGGAAAGACAATGACATATGCTCGCGGCGCGGGGGAATATAGGATAACAATCGCCTTTTATCTTTCCGCGGCTTTGTCGATAATGCGCGCATGAGACTGTCCGAAATCTTGCTGCGCGCCGTGCCCTATGTGTTGTCCTTTGCGGGCGGAATCGTCATATTCCTGATATCGGTCCACGTCACAAAAGACGAAAATTGGATAGGGCTGCTCAGCAATGTGGCGGCGTCTCTGCTGGCCATACCGCTGATATTCTTCTTCTATGATTATTCGAATTACCGTGTCTCGGGCAAAGTCAGTAAAACTCTGGCCGACAGCATGACTTTCGATATAAACTCGCTAATGTTAAAGCTGCTGCTGTCGCTGCGTCAGGCGATGGGCATAAAAGAGAAATTCACATGGAAATCCGTTTGGAAAATGCTGAATCTCAAAGCGCAATCGATTCGCTTGCGAATCACTGCCCAGAATCTAGACGATATGCGAAATTACAGGAACGAACTGGACGAATTGGTCCATCGGGCAGTCAAAATATCCGTTCTGGACCCTCAGCAGATTCAGACTATCGAGGCCCTGGTGAAAGAGTTGTCGCACCTGATAAACGAACGTGATATCGGCGAGGTGCGCGGGCGCGCGCCCAGGCGCATGGAAAATATTTTGTCTTTAATCGACGACTGGTTTGACTCTTGCGAGCGCGAGGCGTTGCGGTCTCATCGGCAATTCCGGCTGGCCATGGAGCAGGATACGTCTGCGGCGGACATGAAATAATTTGAAAACTGGATTATTTTTGCTTGCATTTTGGTTTCTGTTATGTCAAAATTCGCCCCGAATCTTGGGAAAAAGAACAGTGTTTTTATTCCCGGTTCCGTTTCGGAGACGTAGCTCAGTTGGTAGAGCAAATGACTTTTAATCATTGGGTCCAGGGTTCGAATCCCTGCGTCTCCACCACTTAAAAACCTTGAATTCTGCGGCTTTCCGCAGAATTTTTATTTTCTGACGCGGTCCTGAATTTCGTCAAGAACTTTCATAAGTTTGCACAAAATGACATATTTTTGCATAAAGTTGTATTTAATTTAGCACATTTTTTACACAATGCTTGATAGCTTACTATGCACAAACTATATTATATTCAAAAGGACATATAGTATGAAAGAAATTTGGAAACCGATCCAAGGATATGAAGGGGATTATGAGATTAGTAATTTTGGCGATATAGAGGATTTAAAATGAATAAAAAGTACCTTGAAAATAAATCCGTTGGCGAACTAATGGAAACTGTGTGAAAAATGTTTGAGCCCAAAGGCAATGACCGCTTTTTCTGGACTGCGCCAGATTTAGAATCATGGTATATTGAAACTAACAAACTCAATGACAAAGAATGGCTTGTTAAGAATCAGCTTGGCGGGTAACTTTTTCCGCCAGTGCAGTATTCGTTAGAATCCGTCACCATATTTAACTTTGGTCAAAAAATATTTTCTAAATAAAATCTTAAATTTTGTATTTATAATTTATATCGGACTGCAGGATGAGAGTAAATAAATGATTATAAAAATGTCAGATATATAAATTTGTTATGGCTTTCTTATAGAATTTTTAAATTCGAATCTTTTCTTCAAAGAAATCCGGCAAGTCGTTCTCATACAGAATTACATCGCCAGGTTGCGCGTTCTTAGCCAGCCAATTGTCAGCGTCGCGCTTTGTCATGACCGTTACCAATTTTTCAGGGCTGATTTCATTTGTAAAATCTTTAATCCTGTCAAACGCGACGGCAATCACGACATCCATAAGTGCAGAAGCTCTCTGTCCGATAATTTTATGATATTCGGCGTGCTTTGCGCCAAGCTCTACTATTCCGGGCGTTATGATAATCGTGCGCCCGCCTGATTCATTCGCCAATATCTTTGTAGTATTCAGCGCGGATAAAAAACCGTCCAGATTTGAGTTATATCCGTCGTCTATGATTGTAATATCTCCGCGCCGCAATACTTCCGATCTGTGCGATGTTTGCGGCAAAGTGCGCAATGCCAAGATGATGTTGGATGCAGGCATGCCAATTTTTCTCAGCATCATGAAACTAAGTGCGATATTGTACGCCTGGACTGTGCTGTACACAGGCGCGAAAATTTTATGCCCGTCAAAATTAAAATGTAATCCGTCAGATTTTATTTCAATATCGGAAATCGTATCGCTATAAAAAACGTCCGCATTGTCCGCCGCATATTCTTTAATATATTTCTGTGCGACTTGCGCGCTGTTTATAATGGTCTTGCCGGACGCTTTTAATAACTTCGCCTTTTCCGCCGCCAGCTGGTCAAGGCTTTTATAATTCTCTAAATGAGCGCCGCCGATCGCCGTCAGTATTCCATATTGCGGCTTTATCAGTTCGCATAATTTGCCAAGGCTTCCGTTCGGTCGGTCTGTCCCCATTTCCACTACAAAATATTTATGCGATGGCAATAATTCTTGGTTTATAACGCGCACGACGCCCATGACGGTATTTATTGACTTTGGTGTGGCGTATGAGCTTTCCATCGCGGATAATACGTGCTGGATTATGTTTTTGACGGATGTTTTTCCAAAGCTGCCCGTTATTCCTATTGTTATCGGATTTATTTCGCATAATTTCTTTTGCGCTTTGCGGATATATCTGAAATCGTGCGCGACAGATTCGATCGGTTTCCAGAATGCATTTGATATCATCAGCAGAAAAGGCAATAAAACAACCAGCATCGGCAATGTCCATAAATTCGGCATCAGCCAAAACAATATGGCGGCGGCAAGCAAAGATCCGTAAAAAATACGCTGCCAGCGGCGCGTTCTTGCTAATTTTTTCTTGGATTGTTTTAATGGATTTTTTTCAATAATCGCGCCGGCCGACAAAATAATGCACGATAAAATCCAAGCGTGACTCCACAATAATCCAACGCCGGCCGTAATCAATAATGCGGGCGCGACGCGTTTGTCTACCAGCTGCGCTTTGTGAAATATAAACTTCATAAACCGCTTGTTATTGTAATCGTCTTGCTGCTGAAACTTTGATATGAACATTAGCCGCCGGTATGCAAAAATAATGAATGCTGCGAATAAGGCGTATATCATTTTATGAACTCTTTTATCAATGCGGCGACTTGATACTTTCCGGCAGTTAGTACGGATTTATGATCTTGATTTGGCAATATATGCAACCTGGAATTTTTTATCAACCGGTGCAATTTCCGACCCATCCATGGCGGGGTGTCGTTATCGTCCGCACCATAAATAATCAGTGTCGGCGTGCATATTTTTCGCGCCGCTCCGCCCGTATCATGCATCAGGCTGGCTCCCATAATTTTTTTCATATTTTGACTGACCTGTGAATAGTCGGGCGAATTATATTTTGAACCGTCCCATTTTATGCCAAGCGCAGTCTTGATTTTTTTAAGATTTCTGAACCAGATTCGTCGCAACAGTGTCTTGGGCTTTACAAAGCAGGCCGCGTCCAACAATATCACACCTGCGCACCAGTCAGGATTTTTTGCGGCCATTTCAATGGCGGATCGTCCGCCAAAAGAATGCCCGACCAAATAAACCGGTCGGTTCAGCGACTTTATAAAATCTGCAACATGCTGCACATATTCCGCAAAACCCGCATTGTCCAGTTCCGCGGATTCCCCGAATCCCGGCAAATCCAATATATACTTGTTATAATCGGGTAGATTTTCTGCAATCGGCGTAAAACTGGCGGCAGAACCACGCCAGCCGTGCATAAACACGACGGAGATATTTTTAGTGCCTTTTAGAAATTTATAGTTTATCATGACACTTATTA
Organism: Rickettsiales bacterium; assembly: GCA_031266915.1. Lineage (GTDB taxonomy): Bacteria > Pseudomonadota > Alphaproteobacteria > Rs-D84 > Rs-D84 > JAIRLB01. Next base: position 25,171 of record JAISAB010000006.1, read on the forward strand.
TACATAGGAAAAATCAATGAGCAAATTAAAAATAGGCGTATTTTTTGGAGGCGGGTCTTTTGAGCATGACGTAAGTATTCTTACAGGTCTGCAAGTGTGCCAGGCAATGGATATAACCAGATATGAACCGATTCCATTTTATGTGGATCTGCACGGGAACATTTGGACCGGCGGCGCGCTGGCGTCACACAAAACATATCCTTTGACGGATAACGCGAAAAGCAAATTGACGCTGGTTGTAATCGGCAGCGATGGCAAGATACTGTCCGCCCACGGCATGTTTCGGCGCGAAATAAAAATTGATGCGGCTTTGTTGGCGTTTCATGGCGGCGCCGGAGAATCGGGCGCATGGGCCGGATTATTGGAGGTCTCCGGTATTCCGTTCGCAGGCGCAAAAAACATGGCGTCCGGCGTTTATATGAGCAAATATGCGACTAAATTGATCTGTCGTGCACTGGGTATAAAAGTATTGAACGAGATAATCGCAAAGCGGCCGGCTGCAAATACGGACATATTGGTTTTTGCAAAAAATCTTGGTGTAAAATTTCCAGTGATTGTAAAACCAGAATCGATGGGCAGCAGCGTCGGCGTATCGCGCGCGAATAATAATGAAGAATTGGCGGCTGGTCTGATGTCCGTTTTCAAGCTTGGCGATAATGCGATGATTGAGCCGTTTGTAGAAAACCTGGCGGAGTACAATGTTGCAGTTATGCGGCGCGGACGCGATATTATCACAAGCGCGATAGAAATGCCGAAGAATGGCGGCAGATTATTAACCTTTGCCAATAAATACATGTCCGGCGGCAGCGCAAAGAAAAAAATAGACGCAGATATTGACGTAATGCCATCTGACGGACTACTAAGCATGGGACGCGACCTTGAGCCGGCGCTTTCGGAAGAACAGGAGTCTTTTATTCGAGAATCCGCTATAAAACTTTTCGGCGCATTGGGTACCGACGGCGCGCCGCGCATAGATTTTTATGGCGATAAAAATACCGGGGAAATATGGCTGAACGAAGTTAATCCGATACCGGGCGCATTCGCATTCTATCTGTGGCGCGCCGCGAAGGATCCGATGACTTATACCGATATTATCACGAATTTGATAGAAAATGCTTTGAACAATACGCGATCGAAAAGCTATGACTTAAATTCCAGCAATTCGCGGGTGTTTAATTAGGGTCAGGACTCAATGGATTTTGGCGCAGTGTTGCCGCCGGTTTTGGACGGCAAGATTTACAAGCAGTTTCCGGAATTTCAGCGCGGGAATCTTAGTATGAATTCAGGTATGGAAAATTAGGCAACAGAATACCGACCCGCCAAAATTAAAACCGCCCTTGTGGCGGTTTAAATTTTGGTTGGAAAAGCAAGATGAGAATCCCAGTTCGACAATGGGTCAGTAAGCTATGGGCGCGACGGTGCGGCAGAGGTTATACCGGCCAATATTGAAAGATAGTATCTATAAAATATAAGTTTACTTTTTAAAACATTATCGTTACAGTGCGTCGCAGGACAACGTGTTCCTGTTGCCTGTCTAATAATGCCTTTATTCTATAGGTTAAAAATGAAAAAAATATTTATGAATATCGTGTGTTCGCTTATTCCGGTACCAAAATGGCGCCGACAGGTTAGAACATTAATGTATAAACACCTCTTTAAATCCGAGATTTTATGGAAACAGAGATATAAGATGTTACTTGGGGCGGTCGCTGACCCCGATGGTCTGGGAATGATTAACGCCATGATGTATAATGCGCGCGTTCCAGAACAATATGGATACATCTTTAAAAAGATGCCGGCAGGCAGTGTCTGTATCGATTGTGGCGCAAACGTCGGTTTGATAAGCGATTTGATTTTAAAACGCGGGGGCGTTGTGTTTGCATTTGAGCCCGCACGCGAATCAGCGGAGCTTTTACAATATAAATATAGAGATAATAAACAAATAACAGTTATCTCAAAAGCTGTATCAGATAAGAATAGTGTCGCCGTTTTTCACACTGGTGGCAACTTTGACCTTGGGGCGACCCTTATGAATAGAACAAAGAAAGATTCTGATTACAGAGTTGGAGTTATTCGGCTGGTCGATTTTATCCAAGATTTATTATCAAAACAAGAATCTATATATTTATTAAAACTTGATGTAGAGGGTGTGGAATTCGAGATACTTGAGGATATTATAAAATCCAATGTTTATAAAAAGATAAAATATATAGTCTGTGAAACCCACGAATGGATAAATAAAGAGCTTGAACCAAAGCTCGCTCATATAAAAAATCTTATACAAGAGAATAAAATTGAAAATATATATCTTGATTGGGTTTAATGTTTTTAATTCTATACGTATTTCCGCTTGACATTTGTTTGTAATGTTGGTACATTAAGAATAGAGGCAACGATATGCAATTTGAATGGGATGAGGTTAAAAATAAAAGCAATATAGTCAAACATGGACTTGATTTGATTCTCGGCGCCCTTGTTTGGCGCGATGAAAAACACCTTGTTATGCCAGATAAACGCAAAGACTATGGCGAGGATAGATTTAACTGCACAGGAAATACGGAATACGGTGTTTTGACGGTTTGTTACACGATGCGCGGCGAAAACATAAGAATCATATAGACGCGTCCCGCCAGCAGGAAAGAACGGAGGTTCTACAATGACAATTAAAAGAATGACCCTTGAACAAATAGAACGCAGCATAACGCCCGCAATGAAGCGTCGCGCTCGCGCCGCCATGTTGCGCGAGCCTGATTTGACAGACCCGGATGCGCCCGAGGTAACGGACGCCATGTTCGCCGTCGCGCGCCGGCCTGGCCGCGTCAGTCCTGAAATGAAAAAGGTATCGCAAAATATACGGTTTGACCGTGATGTGCTGGATGGTTTGAAAAAAACCGGACGCAATTGGTCGACTCGCGTTAATGCCGTTATGCGCGGATATTTGTCAGGGCTTGGCGTGTTATAATTTTAGGCCCAAGTTACAAGAGTGTATCTTTTTGGCCACAAAACCTCAAGACTCGTCATGCCGTCCTGCAACGGCATGACGCCAAGTGAGAAGAATGTCGAAAAAGGTACATTCCTGTCAGTTGAGCGAATATTTTTAATTATATATGTATTTCTGCTTGACACTTGTAATTATTGATATACAATATTTGCGAACATTAAAGGTGCAAATGGTGAAAGAATTGCAATTTGAGTGAGATGAATCAAAACAGCGTTCTAACCTGGAAAAGCACGATATTGATTTTATTGATGCCCGCTTGGTATTTTATGACAAAGCACGCATGGAAAGAATTGATGACCGCAAGGATTATGGCAAAACCAGATTGCAGATAATAGGGAAAATTTCTGATGATGTAATAGTATTCGTAGTGTGCACAAATCGCGGCAACATTATACGAATAATATCCGCCAGACGCGCAAATAGCAAAGAAAGAGGTAAATATTATGGCAATAGTTAGATATACCGAATCCCAGTTGAAAACCATGAAAGGTAAAACTGATTGGAAGCGTGTACGCGCTATGCGTGACGCCGATATTGCATATGATGATGACGCGCCGATGATTTCGGATAGCGACTTTAAGCTGTTTAAGCGTCCAGGTCGCCCAAAGTCCGCCGAAACGCTACAAGGGGTTTATTTGCGGCTGCCACGCGATACCGTTGAAAAGCTGCGTTCTCATGGTCGTGGGTGGCAATCGATATTACGCGAAAAGATTCGCGAAATGATTCGTCTTGGTATGTTTTGATTAAATAATTTGTAAAAAACAAGCCCCATTTGGGGCTTGTTTGATAACTGTGCAAACGGGTGTTTTTTAAGTTACAAAAATGAAAAAACAAATAATTTTGTTCATGGGGAATTTGACGGTACCACAAGGGCGCATGCTTGCGCCCCGGAAAACACCATGGTTGCCGGGATGCAGAATCTCGGGCACTAGTATATGCAGCTGTCGCCGCTTACCTCGAACGTTCCGCCTGCATCGGTAAACTTGCCCTGGATATAGCAGTCGTTTATCGATGTTCTGGGGCTCTTGCTCTTTACTCCGCCGTTTACGACAGTCGAGCTGCTGCCGGGACAAGTGCTGCAAGATGTGGCGTTGCTGGCGGATGCCTTATACGTCCCGTCTCCGCACGCTGCGCACACATTCCCGTTTTTGTAATACCCCGCGTCGCACGATGTTGCAACGCAAGCGCTGTACGTGCAGCCCGCACCGCAGCTGTCGCCCCCGGTATTGTTTTTCGCGCCGGTGCCGCCGGCCATCGTGCACGGCGTCGTCCCGCTGGATGCGCAGATATTCGTGCAGCACATACTTGAGCTTATATAGGGATACCCGGAATTAGCGCAAACATCCACTACTCCGTTGTCTTTACAACATTGAATTTCCGGATAGGTGGAGCAACTGCAGACAGAACTGCAATTGCTTATGTCGCCGTAGTCTGAACAAGATATTGCAAAACCGGTCTGTATATGAACAAACTGGCAAACTGCAATGATTAATATGAATTGTGATATTTTGATATTCATTCCAACCTTCTTTTGTTTTTGGTAACGCAAAAACCACCAGGAACTGGCGGTTGGAGGTTCGTAACAATTGTTGGAATTGTGCGGCGTATTCAATATATTCCGCCGGCCCTCCAACCAATAAAGGTTGCGGGCTTTGACATTTTCGCCGACAAATAACCGGCGCCAACAAGAGGTTACGATACCTCGCGTCTGGAACACCCAGGCGCAACGTCATTATATTGCATAAGCAGGTAGATTGCAAACGAATAAAAAATTTCTTGGTACGATGAAAGAGTCCAAGCCGATAATTTCATGTTGAAAAAACATATTTAGTTTTGTAAGTTATATTTCGCCGGGACGTTACGTGCCGGCAGTGGCATTCCAAACTCAATCTAACAGGTGCGTCATGAAATCCGACAGACTAAGCCGCAACAAAACTTTGAAAGTTCCGAAAATCGTCAAAAACGAAGCCGGTCCGGCGAACAGCGCGGACGATTTGTTTTCTGTCAAACAAGGCTCTGCCATGGGGTTCGGCGTGAAATTCGACAAGAAAAAAGAACAGGCCCGGGCCGTGGCCGTCGACGCGGAACTGGACATGGTTTCGAAAATATCGGACGAATCCAGCGACCTGGCGGTCGTGACGCGCGCCAAAAAACTGGGCGCTTATATATTGGCAATATCGATGAAATCGCCGCAAAAATTTCGTGCGACGTATGTGGCGCGGATGCAGAATCTATGCCTGGACGCAATATCCGATATGTTTCGCGCAAACACCGTCCGCGCGGACAGCGTGGAAAACAAGACAAAGCGCGAACAGTTTCAGACCGACGCGATAATCAGGCTGAAAATGCTGGGCTATATCGCGCTGCTGGCGGAAAACTCAGGATGCATACTGTTGCGCCAGTACAAGCAAATATCGCTGCAGCTGGGCGATGTCATCGGTCTGTGCGCCGCGTGGCGCAAAAGCGACAACGATAAATGGGGGGCCAGGCAATAAAAATTCGAAGCCTTGGGGCTTTGAACAAGGGAAAGCTTGTTTTTTGACGGGTTATCTGTGGTCGTCTTCTGATAATGGTAATAATAATGTTCGCACCGTGAATGAAAACGGTAACAAGAACTAAAACAATCCTAATAAACGGAAACTGGCCGCCCGTCCCGATTTGCTGCTGTAAAAAACGCCTGAAATGCGGACTGGACGCACAGCCCGCCCGCGCGCAGAGCAAAGGAAGCTTTCTCTTTTCCATATGCGGGTGAGACCCGCGGCGGAAGAACGAAAAACGACGACAATCGTTTCAAGGAACACCACGCGCGTTGACGTGAAAATTTTAACGCCGCTATTTGGTGTTCCTTTTTTCTTGATAAAACGAAAAATGAATCTAAGCGAAATATTCACGTTTGAAAATCTGCACGCGGCGCATGAATTATGCCGCCGCGGCAAGCAGCACAAGCGCGGCACGATAATGTTCGAACTGGACGCGGGTCCGGCGATTGCGAAACTGGCCGCTGAACTGGCGACGCGGAAATACAAAATCGGAAAATATCGCGAGTTCAAACTGTATGACCCCAAGGAACGCAAGATAAAGGCATTGCCCTATCGGGACCGCGTCGTGCAGATGTGTTTTTGCAAGAATGCGCTGGAACCGCGATTGGAAAAGCGCCTGATTCATGACAACGCCGCGTCGCGTGCTGGCCGCGGAACGGACTTTTCGGTGCGGCGCCTGCATCGATTCATTCGGGCGTCGTTTATAAATGCCGGCGGCAACGGCGCGTATTTTCTGAAATGCGACGTCGCGAAGTATTTCCCCAGCATCAATCACGACGTCTTGTTATCCAAATTGTGGCGCTGCGGCTTTTCATCGGACGAGATGTGGTTCATGGAAATGGTAATCAAATCCCACGGAGACGCTGGCGTTCCGCTGGGCAATCAGACCAGCCAGTGGTTCGCGCTGCTGTATCTGGACGATGTCGACAGATTGATTAAGGAAAAGCTGCGCGTCGCGCACTATGTGCGGTATATGGACGATTTCGTGCTGCTGCATCCGGACAAGGATTTTTTGCAAAAATGCCGCGGCGAAATCCAGCGTTTCTGCGCGGACAAATTAAAGTTGAAACTGAATGCGAAGACGCAAATCGGCCGGTTGAAAAACGGATTGGATTTTCTGGGATTCAATCACAAGCTGACGGCGACGGGGCGCGTCGTCAAGCGCATGCGGGCATCGGCGCGGGCGCGCCAGCGGCGGTACTTGAAAACCCTGTCGCATTGTTATCTGAACGACGTTGTCGACGACGAGTATCTGGCCGCGCGTCGTGCATCGTTTCGCGCGCATATGGCTGGCACCGCGGACAGAAAGTTCGTAATGAACAGAATCAACACGCTGCGACGCATAAAAAAGATGAAAAACCAATAGTGATTAGTGCTCAGTTTATAGTGCATAGTTAACTAGTTCACTAATAACTAAGCACTACTCACTATGCACTAGTGACTGCCAAATATTCTTCTTGCCCCAAATTCGGCAAATTTGCTAACATGACCCTAAGGATGAAAAAGTTACTGACGTTATTAATGTTCTGCGCGCTGTGTTCTGCGCTTTTCGTGCCGTTCGGCGCGGTGGCTGACGACGCGTCCGACATCGCGCGCGCGGCGCGGCGCCCGGCGTCGAACGTTGTTTCCGCCACGACGTCCAGACAAAAGCCGGATGTTACCGCGACGCCCGTTTCGGGCGGCACGGCCCGTCCCGCCGGCGGCGGCGTGTCTGCGACCGCCCGCGGCTCAGGTACTGCGCGCGACGGCGTCGTCGTACAGACTGAAAAATCGCGCGCCGCCCAGGTGACTGTGCCCGCGCAATCCGTTACGTCGCGCTCGGGCGCAGTTCAATCGCGCGCCGCGGTCGGTCAAAGGGTTTCAGGGCGGGCCTTGGGCGCGGCGCGCACTGCGGTCGCCCAACCGGTCGTCCAATCGGCGGCCGCGCCGGCCAGAACCGTGGTCCCTGCCGCCGCGCCACGCACCGCGTCCGTCGCGCGCGCCGCCGTTCCGAAATCGACCGCGCGCAGCGCCGCGAACATGAGTGTTGCGCGCGCAGCGGTCAATCCCGACGCGGCCGCCGCGATTGCCGCGACGGATTACAAAAAATGCCGCGAAATATTTTACAGCTGCATGGACGAATTTTGCGCGGCCAAGGACACGCAGCTGAAAAGATGCGCCTGTTCGTCGCGAATCCGCGATTTCGACAACATCAAAAACAGAATGACGAATGTCGAGGACAAGATTCTGACATTCAACGAACGCCTGCTGACCGTTAACATGGACAAGGAAGACGCCGCGGCGATTTCCGTCGCGACTGAGGGCGAAACCGCGTACCAGAAAACTGACAAATCCGCGTCCAAGAAAATCCTGGATGAAATTGCCAAGAAATTAAAGTCCAGCACCGCCGATACCGACCTGGGCCGCAATTTGTCCGCAATTTCATTGTCGTTGGATGCGGATTCCGCATTCGACAACATCGATTCCATGATGGGCGCGTCCACCGCGACCAAAGAGGGCGCCGCCCTGTACAACGCGGCGCTGCCGATATGCCGCGAAATGGTGGCCGAGGTCTGCGATGACCAAGGCGCGTCGATTGCGGAAAGCGGATATATGATGGCGGTCGAACAGGACTGCAACACCGTTTCCAAGGCCTATTCGACGATGCAGGACCAGGCTTTGGAAAAAGTGCGCGAAGGCGGCGCGCTGCTGGACATGGCGCGGCTGGACATTCATCAGCAGCGCAATGCCGACGATATTCTGACATGCAAAAAGAAAATGCTGGACGCGCTGTCCAATTCGTCCGTTTGCGGAACAAATCTGGGCAAGTGTCTGGATACGACCGGCAAATACATCGACCCGTCCACGGGCCAGGCTTTCCTGACCGTGAATCTGGCCGATTTAAGCGGCCTGATTACCCGGCCGACCGGCGACCAGAAATGGACGTCCGTTTCGAACAACAAGGCCTTTGTCACTTTTTTGGATTCCAAGAAAAAATATCTTGAGCCCGCGATGGACAGCTGCCAGGACATTTCCGACCGCGTCTGGACCGAGTTTATCGAAGACGCGCTGTCCCAAATCAAACTGGCCCAGGACCAAAAGCTGGAAGAAATGCGCCAAAGCTGCACGTCGCTGACGACGCAGTGTTTGTCCGCGTCCGCGAAATCGATTTCTGAATTCGACGCGCGCGCGCTGTCGGTCTTCGGTGTGCAGGCCGACAAAACCGTGAATGAAATGTGTTCCGGCATCAAGGTCGCGTGCACCGCGCTGTTGGAAACGACCAGCGGCGACCAGGACTGGGTCGGCGGCATGACAGAAATCGAAACCGACAAAACGTACGACACAATCATCAAGACCTGCCGCGAAATCGGCAAGGCCTGCATCATCCAGGTATGCAAATCCATTTCCGGAAACTTCGGATTGTGCGAGGACATCGACAAGTCCATCAACAGAAAATCGGTTATCAACCGCGATGCTTGCTGGAAAGAAGTCGTGCAGTGCGTCCAAAGCGCCGGCAACGATTCTATTGCCGAAATTATGAAAAAGTTTAATAAAAATGTGACGAATAACAGCGCGGATAACTTTTATGAAGAAAATTATAAAAGTAATAAGTCTATTTCCGTGACAAATAATGATATTATAAGCTGTATCCCAAATAACAATTCTTGTGTGTACGACATCTGTGCGGTTGATGGTACAAACAATGCGACATGCCGTCTGGCTGAAAAGATTTGGGGCAATTGCGAATTCAAACCAAGCAAACTGCTGAATAATGAGGATGATCAGAACTATATTAAAATCCCAAGCGATACATCCGTCGAAACTTTGCTGTCGTGGTTTGCGATAAACACGGGAACATCGTTGAGGCCGGACAGCTGCAAGGATACATCGTGTGCGGCCGGCTTAATACCAATTAGTGGCAAATGCGTTTCGTCGACTAGAGTTACTTCTGACACCGTAGAATGCGATGTGAATGACCAAATTATTGTCGAAGACAGAAGTAACCCAAAATGGACAAACTGCTGCAAGTTTAAAAACGCTTCGGGAGGATTTGATAAGGGAGAACTTGATTATAACGGCAATTGTTGTGAGAAGACTGAAGTATTAACTGGTTATGATAAATTGGTAACAGAAAGTTATTGGAATGAAAAAGGTAACATGCAGGAAAATGCAAAGCTCAAAGTCTGCCGCCAAAACGCTGCCGGCGTGAAATTCATGGCCATGTATTTCACGGGCACGGACCAGAACAAGATCAAACATGTTTTGTTCTGCAGGGGGACATTAACTGCCACGGCACTAAACGATGATAGTTATCCGGACGGTCAGACCTTGAATTGCGACGGCAACTATGTGGTTATCAATGAAGCTACCGGTGCCTATGTCAATCCCGATTACGTTTCAAGTGAGAATGGGTTATCCGAGCCTGAAGTTTATTCGTACAATTATTACAATCTGGATAGCGAAAATAGCGTTATCTCCTGCGTTTATGATTCTAACTCGTGGTCAGGGTTTAACTCAAGTAATATCAGCAGAATTTCTAATGTAAACTGTAATAAGGTTCTCGACGTGGATCCTAATACGTTTAACAATGGTAATAATAACATGTTTATTATGTTTGGTCCGCTACTGTCAACGCCATCGCCGTAATCAGAATAAATAACATTTGTCATTGCGAGGGGCGTCAGCCCCGCAGCAATCCAGTGAAACAAATTCGTGCGCCCGTTGGGCGCACACTCTTTTTGTCTCCCCCCCTCGGGGGGGAGTACCCGCGGCGTGTCACCCGTAGCCTTGGCGAAGGGTGAAGCGGGGGAGGGGGAGCCTCCCCCCAGTCGCCTGCGGCGCCAGCCCCCCTCAAAAAGGGTGGCACATAGAGACGAGCTTAAAGTTCTCCTCCTGCGGAGGAGTACCGGCGACAGCCGGTGGGGTGGTTAGAGAATCAGAGTTTAATCACGAAGTCTCAAATCACCCCGTCCGCTGTGCGTCCACCCCTCCACAGGAGGGGAACTTTACACCACGCAATGACAAAGCGGGGGTAATAAAGAATAAATAGTAAAGAATATAAAATAAATGACGCGGTCCGCCCGTCCCGTCACACTTCGTGCGCCGCGGCCGAGACACTCAATTTTCTTAATCGGCAAAGCCGATAACGAAAATTTGCGGAACTTGGCTGATTATTTTAGAACTTTTGACCAGCCCCGCTTCGCCCTGCGGGCTTCGCAGGGCACTCGATTTTGTGTTCCTCACTTCGTTCGGACAAAAACGGTGGCCTGCCACACGAAGCTGCGCAGCAGCGAAGTGTGGTGGGACCAAGGAGACTCGAACTCCTATGGATTGCTCCACTACCACCTCAAGGTAGCGCGTCTACCAATTTCGCCATGGTCCCGGTTTGTCCGACATCCTACAATTAACCATTTTATTTTTCAACTATTTTATGATATAATACTACGTATCATAAGGGGGTGGGAGATGAAAAAAATATCGAAATTTCTGTTTGGCTGGTCTTTGCTGGCATGCGTGCCGCTGGCCGCCGGTGCCGCGGGCACTTACTATAACGGTTCTTACCAGAATCCGCAAACGGCACGCCAGGGATACAACACGACGGGTTATTATTCCCAGCAGCCGCAACAACAGCAGGGCTACTATCAAAATACCGGATACGCCGGAACGGGGACTTATTCCAGCGCTGGATATTCCAGATACGGCCAGGCCGCGCAGCCTCAATCCGCCAACGCCCAGCAATCCAACACGCAGCAGAGAACGGCCCCGGCCGCGCCCGCCGCGAACACCGCCAAGAACGGATTTTATCTGGACGGCGGAATTTCCCGCGAAAGCGCGATGTGGCAATTCGAAATGAAAAAAGCGGGCAGCAAGCTGCACTATGACAACGTCGCCTGGAACGTGTTGGACGCGAAAGGCGGATATGTCTTTGACCTGGGCAATACCAAGGCGCAAATCGACGCCGGGGTAAAATACGGCATGCAAAGCGGGGAATCGTCCATGGTGGACGACGACATCAGCAACGGCGGCTATTTCGTCACGGAATGGGTTGACGGCGGCAACAATGTCATCGGCAGCCAGATTGGCCACGCGTTATCGGCCGGCACCAGCAGCGGCGGCAGCATGCTGGGATTTAATTTCGGATTCGGCCTGACGGATTTCTTTTCGGTCGGCAAGGCCAAAATCACGCCGTCGGTCGGTTATCGTCATTTCTCGTATAAATTGGAAACCAAGCAGAACTTTGGCTTGTCGATGAACACGGCGCAGTGCTTCATAGGGGCAGAAGGCGAAAAACAATGCGACCCGGCGATTATAATTCATTATGCCGACGGCACCAAGCAAATTTTGTGGCGCGAAAAATCCGATGATAAGTTAGAGGTCGTCGGCACCCCCCAGACCGTGGACGCCGGCGACACATATTATTTCCAACAGCCCGGAACCAGTCATTCTTATGACGTGTCGTGGTCCGGTCCGTACGCTGCGCTGGATATGGTTTATGCGGCTGACCAGAATAATTCGGTCGACGCGCGCGTTGAATTGGGATTTCCCGGATACACTGCGACGGGCAACCAACCGTACAGATTTGACTGGCAGCATCCGAAATCAGTCGAAGACACTGCAGGCATGTTTTCCGCATTCCATTTGGGATTGGGCGCGAATTGGCGCACGGCCATGACGGATACGGTTATGTTGTCGGTCGGTCTGACATACGATTATTATACGGTCGACGGCGCGGATGCCAGCACGTACCTGAGCGAGAGCTATCACGACGGCATTTATAATGCTTTGTTGAAACAGTGGCAAGAGAAGGGCAAGCAAGAATCTGATATGATTGACCCGAACAGCGGCGACCCGGTCGCGCTGAATATTATCAATTTGAAAAAAGAATGTCCGGGATGGGTATGCAAATCCGACAGCGAGATAAAGTCTTTTTATAAATCCATGGGTATACGCGTCGGGCTGACCGCAAAGTTTTAAATAGCAATAGTTCTCCTCCTATGGAGGAGTACGGTCGAAGACCGGGAGGTGGTAAGATAATCAGAGTTTAATCTCAATGTCTCAAACCACCCCGTCCGTCCCGTCGTACTTCGTGCGCCGCGGCCGAGACACCCCTCCGCAGGAGGGGAACCGTCGCGAATACATGGCTTGATTCTTTTCGCCCAGTTGTTATTATGCAGGGCACAGAGGTTTTTCATGAAAAAATTATTAGTCTTTTGTTCCTTGTTCCTGTTTCTGGTTCCTGTTCGGGCCGCACCGAATCTGACCGGCGTCGCGTCAGTGAATGTCACCAGCGATACGGCCGCAACCGCCAAAAACATGGCCCTGGGCGAGGCGCGCCGCCAAATCGCCGCGGATGTACTTGGCAACTATTCCAATCCGGCGCAGTTGGCGGATTTGATAAAGAATACGGGCGATTCCGTTTTGACTAATCTGATTTCGTCGACCAGCATCGACGGCGAGCGTTTGTCTGCAACGACTTATTCCGCGAACATCAGGATGACGGTCGACGCCGTCGCTGCGAAAAAGTGGCTGGCCGAAAACGATGTTCAAAACTGGCTGGGCGCTGATGACACCGTAGCCGCGGACCAGTCCGCCGTGATAATCAATTTATCCGCCGGGCTGCGCGATTGGATTGAATTAAGCCGCGCCTTGCGGGCCGAGAATGTGAATCTGAGCATCAAAAGAATTTCCGGTGGCCAAATCACCGCGAATTTTCCGGCCGTCGCGCGCCAGAAATTCATCGCCGCAGTCCAGGCCGCCGGATGGAAGTCTTCCGACACCGACGGGTTCCTTGAAGTTTATAAATAGGTACTGGGTATTAGGTATTGGGTACTAAATCGCAGGATTACCACGGGGCTGACGCCCCTCGCAATGACAAAGTGGTGATTCAGTACCCAGTAACTAATACCTAGTACCCAATACCCAGTTCCCACTTGACTAATATCCCAAAATAAGATAGCATCTCCCCTTGGAGAGAGCGTACGATCGTACATATCAAGAAGACGGCTCATGGACATCACATTTCTAAAAGAAGAACAAATCTGGGGCAGCAACGCCTTGGATGTTATAAAAGAGTATGGAACCAAAACAAATCTGACCGATTTGGCCATTGTTTTGGGCGGTTATATGGGGTCGAATACGATGACTAGTGACGGTCTTCGGTCGGGTTCTCTGTGGTCGTCTTCTGATAATGGTTATACTTATGTTCGCACCGTGTTTGCTAACGGTGACAAGAGCCGCTCCGATCCTAATAAACGTTAACTGGCCGCCCGTCCCGCTTTGCCAAAATCTGTAATCCAGCAAATCCGCCCGAGCGCAGCGAGGGCCCCGGCGACGAAGTCGCCGACGCGCAAAATTGGTAAAATCGAAATTCGTCAATTCGGCGAATATCCCCAAACAATCGCCCCAGACAACATCGGCAGGGAACTAGAGGGTGCCTTAAAGGCCAAAATCCTGCGCGCGACGGGCGACAAATATACCTTTGACGGCGAGGCCTATGATGCCTTTGACAAACCGTTCAAACCGGTCGATTACCCCGAATACGAATACCATGGCGAACGGTATATCCGCGTTCTGGCCGACCCGCGCGACAGCGATTCCATTCTGTCGAACGGCAAAGTGCCAAAAAAGGGCGAACCGTGCTGGGTTCAAGTCCAGCCCATAGAATGGATGGTCGACCCGGGTGGATGGTGGGTGGCGTACAAGGCCTTGTTCGCCGGCGTGCAGTTCGATAACGCTAGCAGTTACGACGGCGATTTTTCCAAAACTAATATGAAAAAGTATTTGGACAAATACTTCGCGCCGCAAATGCAGCATGGCCGCGTACCGCGGCAAAGCGCCCAGGAATTCGGCGAAGCGACGCGCAAGATTTCGCACGGTGTCACCATAATCGACGAACCCATGTCCGTCGGCGAACAGATTGGCGTTTACATCAAAAACGGAAAATCGTTCATGCTGCACGGGCCGTCAGGCGTCGGCAAAACCGCCCGGGTCGAGGCTGTAGACCCCAACCTGACCGCCGTGCCGCTGTGGAACGGCGTCTTGCCCGAAGACATCGTGGGCAAGGTTCGCTATCCCAGCGGCCAGGTTGCCCCGCTGATGGCGCCGGACGAATCCGGCGAAGCCGCGCTGGAAAAACTGGCCAATGGCGGCGTTTGGGTTCCGCCGGACTGGTATGTAGAACTGGTCAAAAAATGCGATGCCGAACCGAACAAACAGCATGTCCTGTTTATCGATGAAGTTACGAACGCCAAGCCGACAACGCAATCGCTGATATTCCACGTCGTGTTGAAAAAATCCATCAGCCCGTCCAAGGGCAAACTGCCCGCCAACGCGGTCATCGTGCTGGCCGGAAACGACAAGACCGAATCGGGCGCTGCGTACAACATGCCCGCGCCGCTGTTCCGGCGCATGTCGGGACATATTTATCTGCAATTGAATTTGCCGGAATGGCTGGAATGGGCGTCAGAAAAATCGCGCAAATACCCGGACGATCCGAATCGCCTGAATGCGCATCCGCTGGTGGCGGCGTTCCTGTCTACATACCCCGATGCTTTTTATTCCGACTATGACGAAGACAATCCTGGTCAGTGGGCCATCGACCCACGCGGATGGGAACAGATTTCAGATATAATTTACGACAATGGCAATACTATCCGCCGCGAACTGATTGAAAACAAAATCGGCGTGGAAAACGCCGCGACGCTGCTGGCCTTTGCTCGCGAGCCGTTTTTAACGGCGGAAAATGTCCTGGACGGCAATTACAATAAAAATGACGTGCCCGAAGACCAAACACGACGTCTGGCGACTGCGCTGGGGATGCGCCATGTGTCCCCGCGTCAGGTCGAGAAAGTCCGAGAATTTATCGGCAAACATCTGGGCGCGGAAAACTTGGCGATATTCGATTCCAAGTGGGTTGGCGACAATGACGAGCGCGCGATTCAAATCTCGCAAATGAAAGAAAAGGACAGATGACATGGCGGCAATATCATCCCGAAAAATAAAACTGAAAACAGTTCTGGCAGGCAACACAAAATGGCCGCTGGTCATCGTGGGCGCGATTGCCGCGGATTTCGATGCGCCGGTCATGCCGGCCATAATTCCAGAGCGCGATTTGAACACCGGCGGGTGGGTCGGCGAATTAATCGATATGCGTGCCGCGCGGATGGTTATCGGCGGGCTGGACAAGCTGTCGGACACGCAGCAGCAAAAATTCGCGCGTCTGTTAAAAGACCGCCGCGCAGGGACGCGCCGGATGCCCGACAATATTCAGATTATAATCCTGGTTGAATCCGCGAATGTGCTGTCGAAACAAATACGCGATTTGTGTCTGGTGTGGAATGTTTGATTCGTTCAAAGAAAAACTTTTCGGAAAATCGATTGAAAAGCTGCGCCAGGCGGAAGACATTGAATACGTCCGCAACGCGGTTTTGCGAAAGTTTCCGCTGCTGGGGACAACCATGGCGCGATTGAAAACCGTGTCTGATGACGGTGTCGGAACGGCCGGCACGGATGGGCAAACGGTTTATTATTCGCCGACATTTTTCGAAACACTTTCCGACCAGCAAAAGGTTTTCGTCTATGCGCACGAGGTCATGCATGTCGCGTTCGACCATATCCTGCGCAGTGGAAACCGCGACCACAAATTATGGAACCAGGCGACCGACGCGGTAATCAACCAGATGCTGAAATCCGAAGGGTTGCCCATGGCCGACGGCGGCATCGACATTGCCGAGGCCATCAATCATTCCGCCGAAGAAATGTATGAAAAATTATTAAAAGAAAAAGAAGAAAAAAAGAAAGAAAATAAAAAGGAAAAGAAAAAAGAAAAGCAGGGTGGCCAGGGCCAGCCGGACGACTCGCAAGACAATGATGACGGCGGCGACGACGACGACAATGAACAGGCTGGTCACGACAATCACGAAATCTGGAAAGACGCCGTGAAAAAACACGAGCGGCAAGAACGCGAAAAAGAAGAAAAATCCAAATCAAAGCCAAAGCCGCAACCTCAACCTAAACCGCAACCTCAACCGTCATCAGCCGGCGACCAGTCACCGAAAAACGCGCCGGACGGTGGAACGCGCCAATTCGACGGCTGGTCGCCCGCCGATGACGGCGAGTTTGAAAAAGGATTCCGAGAACACAACCGCGGCACAAGGCAGGCCGCCGCAGACGCCGCCAAAAAGCAACTGGCCATCGAAAAAAACCGCGCCATGGACGCGCAGATTGCGGACAGCGCGCGCTCGTTCGGCGATGTCGGAAAATCCGACGCCGCGATGAACTGGAAACGGGTTTTGAAAAAAAGCCTGGAAACCGAACACGACAGATGGTCCTATCGCCGGTCGGAGGCCGACAATGATTTTATGGCGCGGGTCGAAGAAATCGACGATGAAGATAAAGCACAGACTCAGGTTCTGCTGGACACATCCGGTTCGGTCAGCGACGAATTCCTGCGCGAATTCTTGCGGCAATTAAAACCGCTGCTGAAAAATTCCGAACTGGGCGTCGGATGCTTTGACCACCGGTTTCATCCTTTTGTCGAAATAAAAACCGACCGGGACATCGACAGTTTCAAAATCCCGGACAAGGGCAACACGGACTGGGACCTGGCCGTGAAATCTTTTTCACAGAAAAAACATGTCAACAAAATCGTATTCACCGACGGCGAAACGCCGGGCCGGATGCCGGGCCCGGAAACCGCCGGAATAAATGTTATCTGGCTGGTGTACGGCAACGAAGAATTCAATCCCGTATGCGGCCGCGTCATACGCGTGCAAAAAAAATCAATCGAGCAGAACTTTATCCGCGCGCCGTCCGCCGAACAAATCGCCGCGGCGCGCCGCCAAAAAAATTGACATTTATCGCCAAACTGTTGTATGCTCTTCATCAAGAGAGCGATGAAATATTTATATCAATTTTCAATCATAATGATTTTCGTGTTCCTGGGCCAGGTTATGGAACACCTGATTCCGCTGCCCATCGCGGGCAGCGTTTACGGCCTGGCGCTGCTGTTTTTAGCGCTGGTATTCAAGATTGTAAAATTGGCTTGGGTCCAGGACGCGTCCGATTGGCTGCACAGTATTATGGCGCTGTTCTTTATCGCGCCGGCGGTCGCCGTCATCGATATTTGGCCGGATATTTCAGGAATTTGGTGGCAGCTGGTTCTGTTGCTGGTGGCGGCGTATCTGGTCACGATGATTACGACCGGCGTCACCGCCCAGGCATTGATGAAAGATAAAAAGAAAAAATCGGGCAGGGTGCAGGAATGATACAAACGTTATCGACTTCGCCATATTTCGGCGCAGCATTGACGCTGAGCGTGTTCTGCCTGGCATATATTTTGAACAAAAGGTGGCCCGGTCCGCTGTCGACGCCGCTGTTGGTCGGGACGGCGGTTGTTGCGACGGTGCTGCTGCTGTGCGGTATTCCATATTCGGCGTACAACAACGGCGCGAAGTATCTGACTTATTTTCTGATGCCGGTGACAGTTTGTTTTGCAGTGCCTATGTATCGGCAATTGCCGTTGCTGAAAAAGCATGCGCCGGCGATTCTGTTGGCGATTTTTATCGGATGCGTCAGCTCGGTTATGGCGGTCTGCATTCTGTGCGTCTTCTTTGGTCTGGGCGATATTGTCGCCAAGTCCCTGGGCGCGATTTCAACGACGACGGCGATTGCAATCGGCATTACGGAAAAGCTAGGCGGCGCGGTCTCGCTGACGGTGTCGGCCGTGATAATCACCGGCGTTCTGGGCGCGTCCGTCAGCGATAGGGTCTGCCGCGCGATGGGGCTGACCAATCCGGTCGCGCGCGGATTGTCCATCGGCAACGCGTCGCATGCGGCCGGCACGGTCAAGGCCATGGAAATGGGCCCTGTCGAAGGCGCGGCCAGCAGCCTGGCCATCGTCCTATCGGGTCTGATGACGGCCGTGCTGGCGCCGCTGATTATCCGTATGTTTTTCTAAGGGTTTGTTACCACCCATGGCCGGCGTCCGACACGACGATAACGTTCGCGCCGTCCCCGACGAAATCCGTCACCAGTTTCGGCGGAATGACTTTATCATGTTCCCCAACGTAATGCGTGGCGGGAATCTTCAGATATTCATCCCGGTAATCGGCCAGATTCAAAGATTCGTTCAGTGGCGCCAGTTTGTGATGGGCCGTCCATGCTGCATGTTCCAGATTGCCGGCGTATGTCATGATTTTTTTAACTTTGATTTCTGGATGCAACACTGCGACCAGTCCGGCGACCTGGGCGCCGCCGGAAAAACCAATCAGCGTCACGCCGCGTCCGCCGGATATTTTTTCGATGGTGCGGGCCGTCGTGTCGATGACTTCGGGCGCAAAGCGCGCCGAGGTCCAATATTTTTCCGAACATTTTTCATTTGACACGAACTGGCACGGACGGGCGATGTACGCGACGTTCGCACCGGTATCGCCACGCGCCAAACGCCGGACGAAGTCGCCGCGGGGCGTCGGGTCGCGTGTCGGGTCGCCGCGCGCGTTGAACGCGTGTCCATCGCCCTCGATATATATTGCAAAGTCTGCCGCGGCGTCGGTGTCGCGCACCAGCGCCGCTATTGGAAAATCGCCGGTGTCGACGACTTCAAAGCCCGGCGGCAGCGAAGACATCGCGCATCCGGCCAATTGCATAAAAAAAAGAGGATAAAAACAGAATCTCATATCACGCGCGCATCATACATGGTTCGCGGATGTTTTGTCATGCGCATATATTCCTTGCGTTTTTTATCTTTGCGGTTTTGCGCCCAGCTTTCTCATAATCGGTCCAATCCAAGACGAATAAAAAATCGCCAGCGGCGCCGCAATAACCAAGCCCGTCAGCCACGACGCCCAGAAATTCTGACTGTGGCCCAACATATAGTGGATAAACGTAACGGATAATGTCATGCATAGAATCATGTATGCCTGCGGAACAAAGCGGATAAATTTTGTCACAAAAAGCCTCTCTATAGTTTTATAGTTAATGTGTTTTTTGTAGATTTGCAAAAAGGCTGACATCTATAAACGCCCGAAAACATACGGGTGATATGTTTTAGCCGGGTCACTATATCATAAAATAAAAAAATGAAAGAATTTTTTTTCGACAATAAAAAAATGGCGGTTTCCCGCCATTATCACCGCGCGAACAACGGACTCGGGTATTCACCACGGTCGACCAACTCGCGCAGTTTCCAGACCACCGCGCATCCGGCCAATAGTATAAATAAAAGAAACGCGGCACCGGCTATTCCTTGCCCTGATTCATGAACTTGGCCAGATATGCGGCATCCACGTCAATAGATTTTTCCTTCACGATTTTTTGAGTTTTTTCAATTTTTTCGAATTTCGGTGCGGCATATATCCTTTTTAATTCTTCTAATTTGAAATTTTCGGCCGTGGCGATTTTATACAAATCCCCGTCTTCATCGGCAAAAGTCTTTCCGTTGAATTCCACTGAAAACTCAGTCTTTTTCTCGGTGAAAGAATTCTTCGTGACATGCGCATTCAAAGACAATATAACGTCTTTTACGGATGCCAGCAGCAAGTCTTCCAAATGCCATTGTTTTTCCGAATTCGCCCCGACATCTGCGGCCGTTTCGGCGTTGAGGAAAAGTTCGTCCAGATACTTTTTCGTGATAGTTTCAACCGCCTGCCTTTTCATGATGACATAATCCTTGTCCCATGCGGTTTCCGTTTTTCCGTCTTTGCCAAGATAAGCCTTGAATCTGTAGACCGGTATGTTTTCATATATAAGCTTTTGAATCATATCCTTGATATGCGGCGGCAATACGTTCATCGTCAAACTCCTTTGTTATGAGAACTAACACCTTTATTAATTTAATAATAGCAGCATTTATAAGAACATTCAAGTGAAAATAACGGAGTATGGCAATGCAGCGCGGTCATTCGGCTTATATATTACGAATTATCCAATACCCAGTACCCAATACCTAATACCCAGTACCCACAATTAACTTGCTTTTAATACCGTGGGCGATAGAATCAAAGGTGTTGGTTTTATTCGACCAAATTCAACGCAAGGGGCGTACGATGTCCTATTCTACACATTACAAATCGCCAATCGGCGAAATTCTGTTGGCGTCCGACGGCCGGAATCTGACCGGCCTGTGGATGGCAGGGCAGAAGTATTTCGCAGCCACTGCGGCCAATGCCGTGCGCAAAGACGACCTGGCGATATTCGACCAGACGCGTCGCTGGCTGGACAGATATTTTGCCGGGGACAAGCCGAAAATCTCGGAATTGCCGCTGGCGCCCCGGGGCACCGATTTCCGCCAGTCCGTCTGGAAAATATTATGCGAAATTCCGTATGGCGAAGTTACGACCTATGGCGACATTGCGCGTCGGTTGAGATGCACGTCCGCCCGGGCGGTCGGCGGCGCCGTAGGTCATAATCCGATTTCGATTATCATTCCGTGTCATCGCGTAATCGGGACGGACGGTGGCCTGACAGGCTATGCCGGCGGCCTGGACAGAAAGGTCAAGTTGTTGGAATTGGAAAGGGCGTGACACGCCAACCACTAGCGAATAGCATATAGCACGTAGCGTATAGCCGTCCGGTTCGACGCTATAAACTAAACACTATAGATTACCGACTATAGACTATTGACTAAACAGTAATCTTCCCGAAAATCTATGGCAACAAGTTGCCAAGATTTTCACCCCTCTTTAACAAGAGGGGCGGGTGTCATCTTGGCTCTTTGTCCCACTTGGTAAAGGGGGAAAGAGTTGGCTTGCGCGCAGGGCGCGCTTAGCAACTCTTGGGGGATGTCAGGTGAAACAATCAACAAATAGCAAATAACAGATAGCAGATAGCGAATAGTGCATAACATGTAGTGCATAGTGAGTAGTGTTTAGTTTATAGCACCGAACCGGACGGCTATCCGCTAGTGGTTATATTTAGGTTCACGTGTTATGTTTCTTCCCAAAAAAACGCTGCCAGGGGCGGACTTTTTTATTTTGCCGCGGCGATTCTGTTTCATTTTTCAACAATCGGCAAATATCGCGCCATTTTCCGCGGTCCTTGGCGGTCAACAGATTTATGGCCGCTCCGTGCGCGCCCGCGCGCGCCGTTCGGCCGATGCGATGGATGTAGTCCTCGGGACTCTGCGGCAGGTCGTAATTGATAACGGTGCCGATATGGGATATGTCCAGACCACGCGCGGCGATGTCGGTCGCCACCATGATATTGCATTTTTTGCCTTTGAATTCGGCAATCGCCTTTTCGCGTTTCGCCTGGCTTAAATCGCCGTGCATCGCGCAGGCCGAAAAATTGTTCTTTGTCAGGCGTTTCATCAGACGCTCTGTTCCGTATTTTGTTTTTACAAAGACAAGAACGGAATCGGGCTGTTTGTCCAACAGGTCGGTCAATACGGAATATTTCAATTCGTCAGTCGTCTGTATCAGTTCCTGGGTCAGGTTGTCCGTGACGGCGTTTTCCTGGCCGATGGATACGCGCTTGGGATTATTCAAATACTTGCCGGCCAAATTCATAATGTTTTTTGGCAGCGTTGCGGACAGCATCAGCGTCTGCCTGGCGGGCGATACATCGGCGATGATACTTTCCAGTTGCTTGCCGAATCCCATGTCCAACATCCGGTCCGTTTCGTCCAACACCAAAAAGTTGGTCAGCCCCAGGTGCAGTTTGCGCTGGCGCAACAGGTCGTTGATGCGGCCCGGCGTGCCGACAATCAATCGCGCGCCCAGTTTGATTTGCTTGATTTGCCTGTCCATCGGTGCGCCGCCAATCAGCAGGGCGGTCGGAATGGATATGGATTTGCCTATAATCTTTTGGGTTTCCGCCAGCACCTGGGTCGCCAGTTCGCGCGTCGGCAACAGAAACAAAACGCAATCCGTGCCGTTTTTCAGCATATGCGCGATTGCGGGAATGGCAAAGGCCGCGGTCTTGCCCGTGCCGGTTTGCGCGTTGGCCAATATGTCTTCGCCGGCCAGGGCCAGGGGAATAACCTGTTGCTGGACAGGGGTTGGTTCAATGTATTTTGACGACGCCAATGCAGTCAATATCTTGTTTGGGATTCCCAAACTTTCAAAGTTGTTCATATTTTTATATCTTATTATCTCAAGGGCTATATTAAAAACCCAAAAAAACAGACGCATTTGAATGAGCGTCAAATGGCGTTTGATATATTGTATTACAAAGCTGTGAAAAATCAAGTTCTAAAAACTTCCCTGTCGAAGATTCTTTCTTTATATCGAAAATCTGACCCCGACCCGCGAATAGAATTCATTGGTGGATAGGTCTTTCAAAACTCTTCCGATCTGCTTGGCGGGGCCGTCTTTCCGGGGGTCGTTGGGGCCCAGAACGTCCTTGTTTGCGGTCACGGTCGATGAATCAATTCCGGCAAGGACGGCGCCTTTGTACCCCATGGCTAACCCCAGCGACATGCGGGAAAAAATGGCATAGTCATATGTCGCCTCTGTTTTGAACTGCAGCATCGGCAGGGCGAAAGTGGTCGTGCTGATTCCGGTTTTTCCGCTGGGGACCAGCCATTTCTGGCGGCCATAGAACAATCCGGCGCCGACCCGGCCGTCAAGATGAAAAGTGTGCTTGCCGTTCTCGCTCTGGCCGATAATTACATTCGCGCCGACATAGGGGATGATGCTGTTGAACGAATAATCTTCGGATTCCGCCCCGTCGGCGTATTCCACGGTATCCATGGGAAATTTGTCCGTTCCGGCCGCGGGCTTGCCCTGGGCCGCCATGCGGACATAGCCCTTGAACGCAAGGCTGGATAATTCCATGCCCCAGCGGGCCTTGACCGGGCTGCGCATCTCTAGCGGGGCCCACGCGTCGAAACCGAAATACCGCGTATCGACGTCGAACGCCGATACAGCGTAGAACTTGTTGTAAAGGTCGTCGTCGCTGGAATATCCGCCATCGCCGTCGGCGTACCACAGCTTTGCCCCGTAGCCGTTTTTCTCGACGCCCAGCATGGCGCCGCCCAGACGTATGTCTTGCCAG
The DNA here is from genome assembly GCA_031266915.1 of Rickettsiales bacterium. Lineage (GTDB taxonomy): Bacteria > Pseudomonadota > Alphaproteobacteria > Rs-D84 > Rs-D84 > JAIRLB01. Next base: position 48,685 of record JAISAB010000006.1, read on the forward strand.
GTAAGGATGGAATCGGCTTGATTCCTCCATCTGGCGTTATGAGAAGAATGGATATATTCCGCAGATACGACATACCTGTTTTCCGCGTCGAATCCCTGCGCCGCTGCGCCAGATGCAAGCAGGCTTGCAAACAGAAATATAAAAAGTCCCGTTTTTATCATAGTTATTCCCGCAAGTTGATTTAACTATGAAGTTAATTTTATAGTGATAAAAGACACTGTCAAGGGAATAATTCCTGTTCCCGGCCTTATCATCTTGCGCGTAATTTGTTTTCGATTTGTTTTTGAATCTTTTTCAGGTCCAGGTCTTTATTTTCATTATCCGACACGGTATTGCCGGACTTTAAATCGATTGTGTGATACGACAGCTGTTTGCCCCATACGGGTAAAATTTTAAAAATGTTTTTGATAGCTTTCATAATCCGGCCTGTTTTCGCAATTTTTATTGTGCCGTGAAAAAACTGAAAGTACAGTGAAAGTTGGTTTATTTCAAATATGGGGGGATACGCGACTTCGAAGACAAGCGAAAAACCGCGCCAAATGTGCGCGGTTGGTAAACTTTTCCAGGGGTAAAATACAATCATCAAACCAAGAATATAAATGAATTTGCTGAATTAGCAAAGTAAATCAAAATCTATAAAACATTATAAGTCACATAATGCAAAATAAAAATTTATTTTTCGTTCTGCTCTTTGATTTTTCTGGTGGCTATTTCATTGGCTTTTACAACACCCGATTTATAAAATGGCGACACGCCCGAAGAACGAAGATTATTCCCGGCTTTTTTGAATAATTCTTCAGTCTTTTTTATACCATCCAACCCTTGTTCTTGAATCATTTTCTTTACAGCATCCATAACAGCAACACGTATAAATTGCTTAACTTTTTGATATGACTCATCTGGTGTTTCGGAATTAGTTTCCAAAGCATCTTGAATCTTCTTCATATCTTCAAAAGGCGGCTTTTGTATATTTACAGTTTTCGATTCATAAATGCCCCAATATTCCATTGGCATATGTGCTTTATTCTTTATGAAATCTTGTCTGTCAGGCTCATATGCGAAGCCGGAATTCTTTTTCTGGTCTCTTTTATTCTCATCTATAAGACCATTGAGATAATTATCAAATTGCTCGTCCATAAATTTATCAATATCTTTTTCGGCTTTCAGATTTTCCAATCCTGACAAAAATCTATCCAGCGATGATAAAGAGATACCAGATGAAAACATTTGCTGCGTCTTTCCATTCGGCATTTTAATTGCGATATTATATGCGTCATAACGGTTGTTTTTATCAACAGCCGGTTCTTCCAGCCAAACAAATTCAATCCCTTTTGGGGCGTATTTATTTAAGTTTGTTAAAAAATTATGTCTTATAAACTTCATATAATGACCTCTTTTAAACGAATTATATCATACAATTTGTAAGAATGCAAAAAACAACACATATCATTTTATTTGGCTCAAGTGAAAGGAATGTATCTTTTAGGCCCCCAAAACCTCAAGACTCGTCATACCGGCGCAGGCCGGTAGCCCCGACCTGCGCCGGGGTGACATCGGTGCTTGCGTGCCTTGACCCGTTTTGCGTTTGCAAAACTGGTCCATCCTCATCACGCCTAAAGCAAAAATTAAAACGCACCACAAGGGTGCGTTTGAATTTCTGGCTCGGGCAGTTGGACTCGAACCAACGACCTGCGGATTAACAGTCCGATGCTCTACCGACTGAGCTATGCCCGAATAGCGTTGCCCATCTTATACTGGATTAAATCCAAATTCAAGCGGTTTTTTTAACTGTTGCGCATAGGCAGGCAAAGTGCCATATTCCGCCTTAGTCTGGCCTGGTTTCGATTTGGTCGCATGCGATGTGTATGATGCGGGCCGCGGGGCAGGCGCAAACAAAAAAGGAAGTAAAATGTTATTAAAAGGTAAAAAAACCAACATTTTCCACTGATTCGTGTCTATTTGTCTCATTTATACAAATAACTTGAATTTGCAAATATTTTGTTTATATTTCATCTTGAAATATTGGAGAGAGGTACAAATATAAAGGTCCATGCATGATTGCGCAAGATGTCACTTATACTATTAAGAAAAATACAATTAATTTTTCTTTTCACGGTGAATCAATGAGTATATCCCAAAATTCTGATAAAAAAGCTTCCTATGCGGTTACAATTGATGCAAAAACATATGATATATTTCATGAAAATCTCATAATTCTAGAGAATTGTGACAGATTACTGGAAGATGTATGTAATCCGGCAAAAAATACTATGTGTGACCATAGATGCGTTATATTGGACCATGAAGAAAGATATTGGATGACCGGACCAAGGCATTTATTAGGCAAAAGCAAAAACATTACTCATATTGGTCAAAAATCTGCTTCAATTTTTCATGACATTCAGGAACTTTTTACAAAAGTAAACCATCCAGAAATAAATAGTGAAATACTTGACGCCCAAAGACTGCTCGTCATAAAAAGACAATTTGTAAATTTGTTGCCAATTGATAGAAAGAAAAAACAAGCTTAAATCACTTCTTGAAATTCTGACATATTTTCATCTCGATAATTGCAAGCCCACCTGAGCCATCCGCTTTCGCGTTGCTACAGCGCTACAAGAGTTTTACAAGACCCTTGAGAAAGGGTCTTTTTCTATGGTGGTGGGCGAAGGTGGAAACCAAGATTATTTCCTCCCGTGGAGGGGGTGAATTTTTACTTTGCAAAAAATCTGGGGGGCTTCGCACCGAATGGTGCGTTTTTTTAACTGTTGCGCATGGGCGGGCAAAGTGCTATATTCCGCCTTAGTCTGGCCTGGTTTCGATTTGGTCGCATGCGATGTGTATGATGCGGGCCGCAGGGCAGGCGCAAAACAAAAAAGGAAGTAAAATGTTATTAAAAGGTAAAAAGATTTTAATTTGCGGTGTCGCGAACGATTGGTCCATGGCCTGGGCAATTGCCCGCGCGGCCGCCGAACAGGGCGCTGAAATCGCCATGCCGTACGCGATGCCTGCCTTGGAAAAGCGCGTGCGTCCGCTGGCCGACAGCATCGGCGCAAAATTCGTTCAAGAGGTCAACGTCCAAAACGACGAACAGATGGACGCCTTGTTCGACGCCATCGAAAAGGAATGGGGTCATCTGGACGGCTTGGTGCACGCCATAGCCTATTCCGACAAGAATGAGTTAACCGGCCGCTATGTCGACACATCGCGCGAGAACTTTAAAAATACAATGGATATTTCGGCCTATTCATTGGTCGATTTGACACGCCGCGCGTCCAAGCTGATGACCGCCGGCGGCAGCGTCGTAACTCTGACGTACTTCGGCGGCGAAAAGTCCGTTCCGAACTATAACGTCATGGGCGTCGCAAAATCTGCTCTGGATTCTTCAGTTCGCTATTTGGCGGCCGATTTGGGCATCGACGGCATCCGCGTGAACGCCATATCCGCCGGCCCGATACGCACCTTGGCATCCAGCGGCGTCGGCGGCATCGGCGACATGCTGAGGCTGAATGCCGAGGTCACGCCACTGCGCCGCAACATGACGTTGGAAGACGTCGCGGGCGCAGGCGTTTATCTGCTAAGCGATATGTCGTCGGGCGTGACAGGCGAAATCCATCACGTGGATTGCGGATACTCGTCGACCGGCATGATTCCGAACAAAATGAATGACATACTGGTCAAACATTTGGAAGACTAAGAACAAAATCTCGCCCCAGCGGGATTTTTTAATCAGTAGTGAATAGTGTTTAGTTTATAGTGCATAGTGAACTAGTTTACTAATCACTAAGCACTACTTACTATGCACTACTCACTACTGACTATTAAGTTTTCGCTTGCTTTCACAAAAAAACCGTTTATAGTCAATGATACAAAGCCGACGAGGTGCTAACAACACTTAGGCGAAAGAAGAACGGTGACCGCACAGGCGCTTATTAGAACTTTCCGGGTATGCCCGTCACAGCAAAAAATCTCTTTAATGGAACCAAGGCGAACCAGCGAGAGATGAAAAGGCCATGTCCGGCGACGGACGGGCAAAGCAAGGTGGCATCGCGCCACGCATTCGATTTCGATATGCGCTGCGTCCTTGTGTTCTGATATAATATGCAAAACACAAAGGAGGCAAAAATGATACTCAGAACGCATATCGCCGAACTCTCTACAAAATTAGGCGAAAAAGTAAAACTGGCTGGGCACGCCCAGATTATCCGCGCGCAATCCAGCGTCGTGTTCATAATTCTGCGCGATATAACCGGCATCGTCCAATGCGTCATAGCCAAGGGACATCCAGAATTCGAACTGGCCAAGACGATAACGACTGAATCGGTTGTCAGAATCACCGGCACCGTGGTCGAAACCCAGGTCGCCGCCAGCACCCCGAACGGTGTGGAAATCCAGGTCGAAAGTCTGGAAATCCTGTCGATGGCCGAACCGTTGCCGATACCCGTCGTGGCCAAGGGCGAGGCCGAGGTCACGGACGAAAAGCGCCAGGACTGGCGGTATCTTATCCTGCGGCGCGAACGCGACGCGACCATCATGAAAGCGCTGGGCGCGCTGAACCAGGGATATGCCGAGGCTTTACAGCGCGAAGGATTTCTTGAAATCCATTCGCCGAAACTTATGGGTTCGGCCAGCGAAGCGCACTTGAAACTGTTCAAGCTGGATTATTTCGGCGCCACCGCGTATCTGGCGCAATCGCCGCAGCTGTTCAAGCAGATGGCCATCGCGGCGGGCCTGGAACGTGTGTTCGAGGTCGGACCGGTCTTCCGCGCCAACCCGGCGTTCACAACTCGGCACCATACGGAATACACCAGCTATGACGTGGAAATGGGATATATCGAAAGCTTTGACGAAGTCATGGATGTCTTGGAAAAAACGGTTGCCTATATCCTGACCAGCATAAAAAAATCCGTCGGCAAGGATATAAAAAAGCACTTTGGGATTTCCGAATTCCAGCTGAAAAAACCGATTCCGCGGATGACCATGCACCGGGCCAAGGAAATTCTGCGCGCCCGCGGCATCGCGTCCGAAAAAGCCGACATGACCACGGAAGAGGAAAAGGCAATCGGCGAATACGTCAAGGAAAAGCTGGACAGCGATTTCGTGTTCATCACGGAATTTCCGTGGGCGTCGCGGCCGTTCTATCACAAGAAAGGCGTGTCGTCGGATACGGGCGAGCCGATTTCCGTCAGCGCGGACTTGATTTACAAAGGCTTGGAAATCACGACCCTGGCCCAGCGCGAAGAGGATTATAAAACCCTATGCGCCCAGGTCGCTGAAAAGGGCCTGAAGCAAGATGGCCTGCAATGGTACCTGGATTGCTTTCGGTTCGGAATGCCGCCGCACGGCGGATTCGGCCTGGGCGGCGGACGCTTGATAAAGCAGCTGCTGGATTTGCCATCCGTGCGCGACGCGGACTTTCTGTACCGCGGCCCAAACAGGATAATGCCGTAATGTTATTCTGGCGGGGCGGTGCCCCGCCAGAATAACAAATAGCAAATGGGTGTCTACAATAGAAACGTATATAAAAAATACCTATATTTTAGAAATATAGGTATTTTTTATTGATTTTTATTGTATTTATTTTGCGCCAGACATTCTGAATGATGGCTTTTGATTTCCCATCAGAATATATTCTGCCGCGCTGGACAGAAATGCTGAACGATTGCTAGAAACAGAATCAATTCTTGCCATCAATTCCGGATTCATAGTCAGTGTATAGCGTTTTGCTTTTAATGACGGCAGTTCGGAAATAAGGGTTGTGGTCCATGCGGCGTCGCCAATATCGTCCCATCCCCACCAGTTTTTACGAACTTCCGCCAAAGAGCTTGGATTAGGAATATCCAATCCGTCTTCGCGCATACCTTCAACATGCACGGACAAAGCTTCGTGCGCCATACGCAACGCATCGTCATAAGTATCGCCCTGTGACACCAATCCGTCAAAGTCGGGAAACAATACGTTAAACTTTCCCTTATGCTGAATAAATACTGCGATATATTTTTTTACCATTTTATCACCTCTTATGTTCGGCGGGGGCTATTTCAACCCCGCCTGTTTTAAAATTGACTTTGCCGTCACGCTGTCCAAATCTTTCTTTGGGTGCGGAACGGTTACACGTCCCAGCTTTGTCGTATGCTTGAAATTATGGTGCGAACCGCGAACACTAACTTCAACCCATCCATCCGCCGTTATCAGACTAATCATCTCTTTGCTTGAATAACTTTTCATTATCTTGCCTTCTGTTCATGTTGAACATTATACATATATATTTATGTATTGTCAAATAAAAAAATGTCCAAAATCCGTCAAAATCGAACGTTTAATATTTGCTAATTGCTATTTGAAAAAACCGCCAACCGGCGGTTTTTTGCTATGGATTTATCAAAATGTTTTTGATATAATGCCTTTCGTGGCGGTGTATTGCCGTCACGGGGCTTAAGAACCCTACGTGAGCGTCCGAAGGACGTAAAACCTCCAAGCCATGGTTGGAGGGCGATGCCATAAGGACATGTCCGAAAACATCGCGCTATTCTTACGATAGTTCTTAACCTCCAACCGCATTTATATTTTAAGCGCGGTTTTTTTCGTGGGGCGCATGATTTGGTTTCTCTCTCCAAACTGAAACAAGGTCGCGCCCCACTCATAGTGATTATGTTTCGCTTGTCGCTTACGCGACTGCGCGTATTCTCGTACTACGCTCAAACTTCACTTTCACTAATGACTAACGACTATTGACTACTGACTATTTATTGTTGAGTTATTTTTTCTAATTTTCTATAATATGCCCATGACAAAAACAGCCGATTTATTTACAAAAGCCGAGCACGCGGATTTAATAAAAAAACTGCGCGAATGGGAAATTGCGTACCACCAGAACGACGCGCCGGTTGTCGACGACGCGACCTATGATGCGGCCCGGCGCCGCGCGCGCGAATTGGAAACGCTGTACCCAGAACTGGCGCGCGACGGCGGCGCGTCGACGAATGTCGGCGCGGCGGTGTCTTCTTCGTTCAAGTCTTATAACCACAGCATTCCGATGTTGTCCATCGCGGACGTGTTCGACGAATCCGATGTCGCGGATTGGTTCAAAAAAATCAAAGACCCAGATATTTTTATCGAACTAAAGGTCGATGGTCTGGCCTATGTCGCGCGATATGAAAACGGCGCGTTCGTACTGGGGCTGACGCGCGGCAACGGCGTGGCCGGCGAAGACATCACGGAAAACCTGCGCACGATTGCGGATATTCCGAAACAATTGTCCGGCGATTATCCCGATTTGATGGAGGTCCGCGGCGAAGTCTACATGTCCCGGGCGGACTTTATGGCATTGAACGCTGAATCGGCCGAAAACAGTGGCAAGGTATTCGCCAATCCGCGCAACGCGGCGGCTGGTTCTTTGCGCCAGTTGGACCCGGTGGTCACCGCGTCGCGCCGCCTGTCCGCATTCGCGTACACGTATGGCGAAGTGTCGGACCGCACTTGGGAAACCCAGGGCGACTATTTCGACAGGGTCGAATCCTGGGGATTTAAAACGACGCGGCCCTGGGCGCATCGCGCCGACACGATGGAACAAATCCAGTACGTTTACAATTCCATCATGCTGGACCGCTCCGATATTCCGTTTGACATCGACGGATTGGTTCTGAAGGTCAACAACATCGCGCAGCAGGAAAAAATGGGCGCGACCGCGCAGAGCCCCCGGTGGGAGGTCGCGTACAAATTCCCGGCTGCCCGCGCCATCACGACCTTGAACGACATATCCATCCAGGTTGGCCGCACGGGCGTTTTGACGCCTGTGGCCGAGTTGGAACCGATAAACATCGGCGGCGTAGTGGTCAGTCGCGCGACATTGCACAACGCTGACGAAATCGAACGCAAGGGCCTGCGCATCGGCGACAAGGTCGTAATCCAGCGCGCCGGCGATGTTATCCCCCAGGTCGTGTCGGTCGCGGAATCGCCCACGGACGCCCGCGAATACGTGTTCCCTGACAAATGCCCGGTCTGCGGTTCCGCGGTTATCCAGGTTCCGGGCCAGGTCGCGCGCCGCTGCATCGATTCTTTGGGATGCCCGGCCCAAATCGTCGGCGAATTGGAACACTTGGTTTCGCGCAAGGGATTTGATATAGAGGGCCTTGGCGAAAAGCAGATTGAAAAGTTCGTGGAACTGGGCTGGATACGCGGCCCGGCGGATATATTTACCGTTATCGAACGCCACGGCGACGAATTAAAAACCATGGACGGATTCGGCGAAAAATCGGTCACCAATTTGGAAAAATCCATCGACGGCGCGCGCGATGTCGATTTGCACCGCGTCTTGTTCAGCCTGGGAATTCCCGAGGTTGGCGAGGTCACGGCGAAAATCTTGTCGCGCGAATTCGGAACGATTGACGCCGTGCGCGACGCGCCGGAATGGAAGCTGAAACAAATCGACGGCATCGGCGACGTTATGGCGCACGAGATTGTGTCGTTCTTTGACGACGAGAATAACGCCCGTGCGCTGGATGATTTGTTGCTGCAGATAAAAATCCGTGAACCGAAAACCGTGAACCGTGAACCGAACAACGGATTGAATGGAAAAAAGATTGTGCTGACCGGCGCGTTGCAAAAATATTCGCGCGACGAGGCAAAAGATATTTTGGAAAACCTGGGCGCGCGGGTCCAATCCAGCGTTTCCGCCAAGACGGATATAGTCATCACAGGCGCCGATGCGGGCAGCAAGCTGGCCAAGGCGACCGAACTGGGCGTCGCGATATGGTCCGAAGACGATTTCGAAAACGCGATAAATCAAATATAATAACGCATCTGCTTGCTGTTGGCGATGCTCATGTACCTGTGTGTACACCACGCCCGCCGACCACAGCGCATCTGCATTTTTGATATTATGACCCAAAGTGATGTTTTGTTAAGTGGTAAAGTCGAGAATCACAATCCGAATTTATAAGCGGCGCCGAAATAGAATTCCGTGGCATCAATATCGGTCGTGCCCATGGCTACGCCGGACTTGGCAAATTTGACATCGCCATAGTTTTGGTATTTGAATCCGACATTCAAATCCACGCGCTCGTTCAGCGCAAAGCTGACGCCCGCCATCAATTGCCATGACAGCTCAAGTGCCGTTTCCCGCAGATTACCGGCGGCGCCCCGCGCGTCCGCGAATATGGCCGAAATCCCCAGCCCCAATCCGACGTACGGCTCGACGACTCCGTCGATTGCCGAGAACATGTACATGTTAATCATATTCGACCATATGTCGTAATCGTGCACGTATCCGTCCAGCCAGAAGTTCGCGCCGGTATAGGACGTTTCGAATTCGACCTTGACGTGTTCGGTCAATTTGTTGCCAATCGTCGCGCCAAAGCCGAATTGGTCGTCTTTGACATGCCTGTCGACAATTCCGTTTTCGAATTCGAAATCCATGCGCTCGTTCTTATGCAGGCGGATGCCGATAGAGTTGTCTCGTGCGGATTTTGTCGGGGTTTCGGCGGCTTCTTCCGCGAATGCGGGCATGGCGATAAACAATGCCAGGATAATGGTAAGTTTTTTCATTTCTTATCTTTCCTTGTGGACTTAGACTGATTATACTTGGTAATATAAACCTATGGCAAGATAATTATGACGAAAAAAACAAACCCAATCGAAGATAAGAAAAAGCCGTCGCGGCGGGCGCGTATGTTTGCGTTCGCCATTAACAGCGTCATGGTTGCGCTTGCGGCGGTGGCTGTATATGTCCTGATAGTATTTCTGCAAATGCCGTCTTTGGATTTGATATTAAAGGAAACGCGTCCGCCGGCGATAACCTTTTTGGACAACAATGGCCACGAAATCCGCAGCAGCAACAAAATCATGGGAAGTCCCGTGTCGGTCGCCAAGCTGCCGCCGCACGTATGGCAGGCGATAATCGCCATCGAAGACAAGCGTTTCTTTGAACATGGTGCCATTGACATCCGCGGCATTACGCGCGCGCTGCTGTTGAACATGGTACACGGCCGGATGGCGGCCGGCGGCTCTTCGATTTCTCAGCAGACCGCCAAGAATATCTTTCTGTCTCGCGACAAGAAACTGTCGCGCAAGATTCAAGAGCTGATATTGTCCTATTGGTTGGAAAACCGTTTCGACAAGAACCAGATTCTGGACCTGTATATGAACCGCGTGTCTTTGGTTGGCGGTCTGCGCGGCATCGACGCCGCGTCGCGCGCTTTGTTCCAGACGTCCGCCGACCGGATGACAATCGCGCAATCTGCCCAGATAGCCGCCATGCTAAAGGCGCCGACCAGCTACAGCCCGCTGCGCGAACCCGCCCGGAACATCGCGCGCGCCAGAGCGGTATTAAAAGAAATGGTCCGCCAGGAATATATAACATTGGACACCGCACGCGCGGCGAACAAAGAACTAAAAGCGGCGACGCCGGCCGCCGACACGAACATCTATCGTTACTGGACGGACTTTGTTCTGGACGAGGTCAAATCACGAATAGGCGGATTTGATTCGGATTTGCTTGTCCATACCACCATGAATACGGTATTACAAGAACGTATTGCCGTGAAATTAAGCCAAAAAGTGGGTAATTATCAGGGCGCCGCGGTCGCGATGTCGCGCGACGGCGCCTTGCGCGCGATGGTCGGCGGGGCCGATTATCAGTCCAGCCAGTTCAATCGCGTCACCGCGATGCGCCAGCCCGGCAGCAGCTTCAAACCGGTCGTCTATCTAGTTGCGCTGGAAAACGGAATGACGCCGGACACGTATGTGAATGATTCTCCGTTCGCGATTGGTGATTACAGCCCGCGGAATTATAATGAAAAATATTACGGCGATATTTCGCTGGCGACGGCGTTCGCCAAAAGCGTGAATTCGGTGCCGCTGAAACTGACCGAAACCTATGGTATCGACCAGGTCCTGTCCATGGCGGGCCGGCTGGGCGTCGGGTCACGGCTGCGCCGCGAATATTCCACCGTTCTGGGCGCCAGCGAAATGACTCTGCTGGATTTGACGACCATCTATGCAGTTATTTGGAATGACGGGGAATCCGTGCGGCCTTATTCAATTACCAAAATCAAATCGCCGGACGGCCGGGTATTATACGAACGCAATCCCTCGGACAGTTTGAGATTGCTGTCGCCGCCCACGGTCGCGCACATGAACACATTGCTGGCGGACGTTATCAGGCCGGCCGGCACGGGACACCGCGCGGCGGCGCCGGGCGTTCTGGGCGGCAAGACAGGAACCAGCAACGAGAATCGGGACGCTTGGTTTGTCGGTGCGACGGATTATCTGACCATCGGCGTTTGGGTCGGGAACGATGATTTCAGCCCGATGGGCAACAAGATAACCGGCGGCACAATTCCCGCCGAGATATTCAGGGAAATAGTAACAGATAACAATTAGGAGTTAAAAAATGAGAATAAATAGTTCGCTATTACCTAATAAAAACCCTGGTTTTTTCTGGCTGTCCGCCGTGGACGTAATCGCATTGTGCTGCCCCGCATCCGCCGACATCGCCAGCACCAGTTATATCAAGAACGCCATACAATCCAATTGGGGCGTTAACTTGACGTCCGGTGACGGCATCGCATCGTCGTCGTACCTGTTCGCGATGATAGATGCGGCGAATCTGGCGCTGAACGGGCGGGCCACTACTTATGGGCAAGGCGTCACGGGCAGCAATATTATCTCCAAAAGCAAAGTCGACATAGAATTGGAAAAAATCAAATATTGCGTGCCGGGCACTTATCTGCCGCCGGATGAAAACGATTGTTCCGATTGCGGTATTGGGTATTATTGCACTGGCGGGATTCACCGCGCACCGTGCACGGGCGGCGTGATTGCGTGCAGTGGGATGAACCATGACGCGGACGAATTCGTGTCGGATAATCTGATGAACCGCGTTCTGACCATGGACGAAGTGAACACATATGTGCCCGCAACCGATATTGCGCAGTGGCGGCAGTTAAGCTGCTGTGCCACCCAATATTCGGAATCGTACGACATAGGGATAGGTAACAATCTGCAATTGGTCAACGATTACAAAGGCTGTGCGACAAACACGATTGGTCCCGGGACCTATCTGTTTACCGTCCGCACAGGGACTTTTTGCACCGGAAGAACGGATATATTCAACGGCCAGGCGAATTCGGCGTCGAATTTTTACATCGCCGTGTTCGACCAACCGTCGTCTTATAAAACCTTTCACGCGAACAACGTTTTTTGGAATTTTGTCGATGTTGGGAATGCGACGTTCACAACGTGGGATTTCCACGTGCCGACCGTAAGTTACTGCACCAGCGTGAATCAGACGAACGTATCGAACTTGGCGTCCGTGCCGCGCGAAATCTGCGTTTTTGAGTTGAAGTAGAAGAATAAATAATAAAGAATAGAGAATAAAGAATAAATGTGCTGCGCAGCAGCAAGCCGCAATTCTTAACTCTTAATTCATAATTCTTAATTAAAAAAACATCTTGAATCCGTGGCGGATTTCTGCCAAAATTTATGCATAATAACTGCGCTAATCCAAACCAGCCTTTGCTTTCGGCAGTTTTTCATTTCCTAAAATCGCGGATTTC
>JAISAB010000020.1 GCA_031266915.1 Rickettsiales bacterium
GATACTCAACGTGATAAGGTGAATGAGTGGTATGGTTCGACCCTGTATTCGCGTCTGAACGATAAAACTAATGGGAAAATCTTGTTGATCATGCAGCGTCTGCACCAAGATGATTTGACGGGACATCTGTTGGAATCTGATGCAAAATTTGGGCTTGTGAAATTGCCTGTAATAGCGATTGAAAACGAAACATGGCCAGTCAAAAATCGCATATATGGTACGATACGAACTCTGATCCGTAACAAGGATGAGTTATTGCATCCAGACCGAGAAAATTTAGATACTATATTGGACTTAAAAGGTTCGCTCGGTGAGTACGCATTCGCGGGACAATATCAGCAGGAGCCGTGTCCTGCCGAGGGTGGCATAATCAAGGAAGACTGGTTGCAGTATTATGACGCAAGTATTTTTACCCCACAAATGCGAGTGCGACACTTGTTTATCAGTTGGGATACTGCTAATAAATCTGGTGAAAATAATGCTTACTCGGTTGGTTGCGTGATTATCATGACATGGGATTACAAATTCTATTTGGTAGATGTAATCAGAGGCAAATGGGATACGCCAGAGCTGTTTGATAAAATCACAGCGGTTTATAACGATTATAAGTATGAACAAAAAGCAGGCAATTATGTGAAGTTGTTAATCGAAGATAAAGCCAGTGGTGAATTCTTGATACCGATGCTTAATAAGGCGTATGACAGTAGAAACCGATTGATTGAAACAATACCAATCAAACCGAGTGGTGATAAAATTTCACGTGCAAAAGCCGCAAGCATCATGATTGAAAAAGGCAATATGCTGTTCCCACAACATAACGAGCCGTGGTGGTTAGATTTCAAGAGAGAATTGCTCGGGTTTCCAGGCGGTAAATACAAAGACCAAGTGGACGCAATGTCGCAATGCATAAATTACGCGATGGAGCAAGTTGGATAAATAATTTACCCCAGGTCATACTGGGGTATTTTTTATTGTCTGTCCTTATATGGAATCGCCTTTTCTTTTTCAGTCATGCAGTCGAAAGTAAAATAACACTTACTATCAAACATACATATTGGACTTGATATTAATGCAAAAGGAGTGAATATAGGGGAATATATAGATAAGCAAGAGAATGGCAGTAGTGGAAGGTGTTTCTTTCTCTGCTCATCGGGAAAATCCTCGTCATATTCTTTTAACAATTTCGCATTTTTCTCATCAATCTTCATATCGTTATCTACGGTATAATCTGGAATTGTTTTTACAGAACCGAGTGCAGAATTATATCTGTATACGCCAACTTGTTTAACGCCTTTAACATTGTATATGGCACCGTCAACAATATCAGACTTCATGTTCTTTATTTTGAAATGTCCCAGATTGTCACGATTTTTGTAATATGCTAAAATTTCGTCATTATCAATGACCTGTAAAACCTCAATATTACCTTCGGTTTCGTCAGTAACCATAGCGGGTTTATCGGGATAGTCTGGCGCCATACAACCAGCAATAAACAATATAGATATTATAAGAAGACTATTTTTCATTGCTCGTCCTTTTATTTCTTAGGCACTCTGGCCAATTTGTCTGCTTTGACAAAGATTTCACGAACGATCCACAATCCGCCATTCGCGGTTTTCTTGTAGTCATGAGATGTGCCAACCCAAGTCCATCCCTTTTTCGGTGTTCCCGATTTTTCTTGTTTTCGCTCCGCGTCAAAATCATCAACATACAAATAAATACTCTCTTGGATTAAGATATTGTCTTCAATTTCTGTTCTTGTGTGTAACACACCTGCTGACTTGGCCATGTTTATTCCCTTTGTTTTTATTAAAAAGACCGCCAAAGGGAATTAGCGGTCGGGGAGTTTGTAAATCAGTTTGTGATTGATTCCGAGGTCTTTGGGCAAGCCCTATTATATAACCAACGGCTCCCCGACCATAAGGACGGGGACATAACGGCGCAGAAAGCACCATTACATCAGATAACGATGCAATGCTGCACCGCACAAACTGGGCTTACAACAGCCCCGACTCCACATCCCTGTGGAATCATTGGAAATCGTACATTAGAAAGTTGATGAAATCAAGTTGTTTCTGTAGATAAAAGACTGGCAATAACAGATAAAAATCTATATGCTGTTATTAAGTTAAATAAAGATTTGGTATGAATTGAATAAAAAGCAGATAAAGCCGCTAGATATGCCATTTTTAGTTACAAAATATATAAATGACAATATCCAAATCAATGTATTTGATTTGGAGGTGATTACCGATGGATTAAGGCAATTTATTGATGATAACATTTGTCAAATATGTGTTGGCGAGCACGATAATTTACAAAATATAAAGTCGGATTTGAAACGTAGACTTGATAGATGGAATAACGACAACAACAAGATAATGGGTGCAATTGCGGAATTTTTTGCACATTTATATCTAAAACATTATGGATATAGGCAAGAGTGTTTATTCTTAAATCTTGAAGAAAACTCACTAAAAAAGGGATTTGATGGAGTATATTCTATTGAAGAAGATTTGTGGTTTATGGAAAGTAAATCGGGCTCTGTAACTACTAATGATATAACTCATGCTTCAAAGGTACGAGACGCATTCTCTGATGTAAAAAATAAAATAACCACTAATGTTAGTAATAATCCCTGGTTAAATGCTTATAATCATGCGAGGGTTGTAGGAACCAAGAAAAAATTACGTGATGACTTAAAACGATTATCCGATGATTTTATTAACCATAGCTATCAAACTATTGATGATAAAAACATCATACCGTGCGCTACTATATTTCTGAATGGTACTTGGCAGCAACAAAACCATAATGAAATCATACAATCTGTTAAAAATATATCAACATTGCAGGGTAAAAATATCCATATTGTTTGTATCACTCAAAACAGTTATGAAATGTTTATGCGGTATTTGGAGTCTTAAAATGAGTGATTCTATAAAAATTTCCAACCTTAAAAGTATTGAACCTATACATAATAGTATAAACAAATTGTTTCTATCTGATGTTTCTATTAGTAATGATGAAAAACAGTTTTTGTTAAGTCTCGCCATTGTTTTAGTAAATCAATATCAGAAAGATAAAAGCTATAAAACAGCTTTTGAATTTGCTTATTTTATAATTCTTAAATATTCAATTTTATTCCAAGATTGGCAACCATTATATGATTTAGCACTGAATTTTGGGTTATATCCAATATCAAATGCTATTATAAATAATAGCGGCATTTCACCTGATATAACAACTGAGACATTAACAGTAGCAACTGAATCTTTATTTAATAATAATGGTATTATAGAAACAAAGGAACAAAATATTTCAAGAAAAGGACTATTGTCTACAAATGAGTCTTTTATAAGTTATATAGCCCCAACATCTTTTGGAAAAAGCCAGGTTATTATTGAGCATATTGGACAACATGTTGATTTTTATAATAAATTTTCTATTATTGTCCCAACGAAATCTTTATTAATGCAAACATATAAAAATATAAAACGAGCATTTCCGAGCCTCAGAGTTTTGATACATGATGAAATGTATAACGAAGGTGATGAAAAATTCATAGTTGTATTTACTCAAGAACGAGCATTACGACTATTAGAAAAGCATCCAAATATATATTTTGATTGTTTATATATAGATGAGGCGCATAAACTGCTGGAAAATACAGACAGAAGTATTTTATTAACACGACTTGTAAGATTATCAAAATATAGGAACATTAATATCAAAATATTATATTTGTCGCCATTAATCAGAGATAGTAGTAACATTTCAATATCTAATCAGAATATACAGGAGTATAAAATAACTTTTAATATAAAAGTTCCTACTCTATACGAATACGCAAACAATGGCGATATTTTCATTTATAATCGTTTTTTTAATGAGTTTTATAATGCTGAACATTTTAATAATAATTATCTACAATATATAAAAACTAAATCCACAGATAAGAATTTTATATATTTATATACTCCTATAAAAATTGAACGTTTTGCAAAAAAATTATTTGACTCTATAGAACATACGCTTATTAGCGATGAGATCACGCAGATAGTAAATAATCTTAATAAGTATGTGCATGAAGATTTTTACGTTTCCAGATATCTAAGCAAAGGGATTATTTATATTCATGGAAAGATGCCTGACGACATAAAAGATTATCTAGAATATAAATTTAATGCTATTAGAGAAATAAAATATTTAATTGCAAATAACGTCATATTAGAAGGTATAAACTTGCCATTTGATTCGTTATTTATAGTAGATTCTTACGGGTTAAATAAAAACTCTTTGATAAATCTGATTGGTCGTGTAAATAGGTTAAATATGGTATTTACAGATTCAATAACTGATCTATCAAAATTATTGCCATCAGTACATTTTGTTGAAAATAATGGAGATTTTTGCACGTGCAGTATGGCAAATAAAATTAAATTATTGCAAACACCAGATTTTAATGATGATATCGATAATCCATTATTAGATAATTTTGATATAGAAAATGAAGGAGATTCAGAAAAGAGGGAAAAATGTGAAAAAATCATTAGCAATGAAGATTTAATATTTTCAGAAACGAATGACGACATACAGCTCTTAAAGCAGAATATGTTGAAACTTAGCATGAATCTTGTATACAATATATCAGATGAACTATGTAATGAAATTTTATCAAGAATTACATCATATAAAGAAAATGACGGAATATTATCTGATAAAGAAGGTATATTTGATTTATTGAGTCAAGTTTTTATAGACGATTTAGGTGCCGCGATAAGCGATAACGAATTTAGGCGTCTTGTTAATATTGAAAGTCGAAATTATTATTACAAATTAATAGTAAAACACAGAAAGAAATCACTGAAAGAGCAAATTTCGTTAACGGCCAGATATTTATATACGATAAAAAGAAATACTAATAAGCCATACTTGTATATAGGCTCTTCTTATGGCGAGTGTGATCGCAATGGTGGCCTTTTTAGTAATAATAATTGCTTTATAGACACTCGTAGAAAGAGTTACTCAGAGACCATTAACTTATCAATAATAAAGATAAAGCTTGAGGAAAATTTTATCAGTTTTACACTGAATAAATTTTTCCAACTAATGTTAGACTATGAACTTATATCAACAGAAGTTTATAATAATTTAGTATATGGCACTAATGACCCCTTGATACTATCCTTAAGTAAATTAGGACTAAGTTTAAATATAATAAATAAACTTATTAAAGACAATGAATTAAATAATCTATCAATTGATAGATTTGGAAATCTAGCATATAATGATCAATTTGTAACATATAAAGAAAATTCTGATGACTTTTTTAGATTTGAATTAGATAAGTTTTTGCCATAATAAAACATGAATCATCCCTGATATTTAAAATAATTTCCCTGTTATCAGTTTTAGGGAATTTTTGGTGGGAATGGCGATAGTATTGGGGTGTGGTGAGGTGTTTTTGGCATTCGTGGCAAATACTTGAAAAATTCCCTGTATTTTCCCTGATATGGGTGTTATGATGGTGGAAACGAATGCGGGATTTGTGAAGAGTTGTTCGTGTTTTGTATGCGGCGCACCGTATTTTGTAAGAACATAAAGGAAATATTATGAAAAAATTTATACTATTTGGAATGATGGTTGTACTGACTGCGTGTGGCGAGCCTGATAATTCACCTGCATATGTACAAAGTGCCAAGACCGATGTTCGTAATGCCATTGTCGCAAATATTATCCAAGATACTCATTTCAAATGCTTTTCTATTCAAGATGTAGTCACTACAATTTGGACGATGGCTTGCTTTATGGACAACGAACCAAATCCAACGCCGATTCTATTGTATGCAGTGCATGAGCTGCCGTCTGATATCAATCCGCCGTTTACATATCAACTGGTCGCGTTGAATGGCAAGGCAATCCAATACAAAGACAAGCCGGCATTTAAAATGTTTAAAATAACACGCGGCGAGGATGTTACGATGAATGTTCGCGTTTCGGAAATTATACAGTTGTATCAAGAAGCATATTTTAACAAATAGTCGTATCTTGTATGCGGTGCACCAATGTTCTTTACAGCCCCGCCATCCGCTTGCGCGCTTTGCGCTGCAGCATGATTGAATCAATTTATCCCGTAGCCGTGCGGGATTTTTTTATCTCTCAACTGGGGTTAGGTTTTTTATTGACTTTTTTATTTTTTGTCCTAATATACAACAAGAGAAGCACAACAGGAAAATAAAAATGGATAAAATTAATAAACTTCATGAACTTGCCGCAAAGCGACCAACTGATTTCATTTTCAAATTTCACATGAATCTTCTTACCGAAGACTTGTTGGGCAAGCAAAAGAATGATTTTTATGAAGAATTTATCGAAACGATAGTATATATTGGCGAATATCATAGCATAGCGTCTTTCTTTGAGAATGATAGTATCATGATTATGAAAATAATCGAAGCATTCGCGAATAAATTCGGACGGGAAGAATTCAAGGCTCATTTGGTTGGCGCCGAAGGTTTCTCGGAAAAACAAGCCTCAGATATGATAAAGAAATCCGTCTATGTATCCAATGTCGTCAATGGCAGCGGTTTAATTTCCAAACTTGCTAGAAAAATTTTGTGCTGGAACAGGTAAAAAAGTCAACCGAGGGTAAAAAAATGCCCCGTGGGTTGATCGGGGCGTTTTTTTATTTCTTCTTTTTCGCCGCCGGTTTTTTGGCGGGCTTTTTCGGCGCGGCCAGAGCCTTGGGCTTTACAAAGATTTTATCGAATACTTCCTGGGCGGACAATTTCTTGAATGTCATAAACCAATCCTTGACGGTCAGCGATTTGTCTTTGCTCGCCAGGCGCTCTTTGGCCCCGGCCGCGGTTCTGGGCGCGCCTATGATAACGTCTTCGCCAGGCAGCCAATCCGCCGGCGTGCTGACGCCGAACACGTCCGAAGTCTGCAACGCCGCGACCAGGCGCTTGATTTCGGTAAAGTTGCGTCCCGCGCTCTGCGGATAATACAAGATTGTGCGGACGATTCCGGACGGGTCTATGATAAACACCGCGCGCACGGTCTTGGTGTCGGACGCGTTCGGATGCAGCATGCCGTATTTTTTTGCCACGGTCATTTTTGTGTCGTCGATAACTGGGAACTGTATTTCCAAATTCGACCAGCTGCGGAACTCGATTTTATTCTGAATTTCGCGCATCCATGCGATATGGCTGGTCAAGGAACCAATCGACAGTCCGATGATTTCCGTGTTCATGGCGCGGAATTCTTCCAGCATGGATTGAAAGGTCATGAATTCGGACGTGCACACCGGGGTGAAATCCGACGGATGCGAAAACAGAATAACCCATTTGCCCTTGTAATCGTCTGGAAAGTTCACGGGGCCGTTGGTGGTCTCGGCCGTGAATTCCGGCGCCAGGTCGCCAATCAGCGGCATGGAAACCGCCGTTTCTTCGCGACATTGATAATCAAAAAAATCATGCATATTTTTCTCCTTTGCTCTGCCTATGTGCATGATACCCGCCCCAAAATATTATTACAAGGATATTTGAACGAAATCCGGCTGTTTGCGGCCTGTTTCTTTTCCTATAGAATCACAGAAAATATTTTTTACTTTACTCTTGCTAAAATGTGCTAAGATATAAATAATAAGTGATATTTGCAAAAGCGAGGGATGAAACCGCGCGTCGCGGGGTGCATCGATTCCAACAAAACCAACCACTACAAAAAAGGAAAAAGAGATGAAACCGAGTGAACAAGCATTAGATTTTTTGCGTTATTAGCAAAAAATCGTACATGCGCGTCACAAGGTTGCATCGGTTCCAACAAAACCAACCACTACAAAAAAGGAAAAAGAGATGAAACGTTCTGATATTATACGGTCCATACAGGTCCAATTCAAACATATGCGCCCCGCCGACGCGGCCGCTATCCTGGATACGGTTGCGGAAACCGTGATAAATTCCGTCGTCGCCGGCGACAGAATCGAAACCCGCGGATTCGGCACGTTCCAGCCGCGCGTGCGCGCCACGAAAATCGGATACAATCCATGTACGGGCAAGCCCATGCACCTGGACGCGGGACGCACGATTCTGTTTAAACCCTCGCGAGAGCTGACAAAGAAAATGAACGATTTCTAATCGTCGTCATCCCGGCGCGGCCGGGACGCGAATCAACAAGAACGAATGGATTAAGGAATGTCGTTATTTGGCAATAAAAATGGTATAAAAAACCGCAATCGCGACCGGTATGACCGCGTCCGCCGCCTGATGTGGATTAAGTGCGAGGCTTGCGGCCGCCTGGTTTATTACAAGGATTACAAGGATAATCACTATATCTGCCCGCGCTGCAATCGTTCGTTTATCATGACGCCGAAACAGCGTTTCGATTTGCTGTTCGACGACAATGGGTGGAGCAGGGTTGTGCTGCCTGTGGTTTCCGACGACCCGCTGGATTTCACGGACCGCATTCCGTACACGGATAGGCTGGCCGAGGCGCGCGAGGACACCGGTTCCAGCGACGCCGTATCCGCCGCCGACGGAGTCATCGGTGGAATCCCGGTAACAATCGTCGTGCTGAACGGCGACTTTATGATGGGCAGCATGGGGCGCGCGGTGGGCGACGGCATTATCGCCAGCATTGAACACGCGCTGGAATTGAAACAGCCGCTGATAATGGTTACGACCAGCGGCGGCGCCCGAATGCAAGAAAACATCCTGGCGCTGATGCAGATGGCGCGCACGACCGTCGCGGTGAACAAGCTGCACGCGAACGGCATTCCTTATATTGTATTGCTGACCGACCCGACGTACGGCGGCGTGACGGCGTCGTTCGCGATGCTGGGCGACATCCATATCGCCGAATCAGGCGCGCGAATTGGCTTTGCCGGCCGCCGAGTAATCGAGCAGAATATACGCGAGAAATTGCCGTCGAATTTCCAGACGGCAGATTATTTGTACGAACACGGAATGGTCGACATGGTTGTCCCGCGCATCGAATTAAAAGCCCGGCTGGAAAACATCCTGGCGGTGCTGACCAAGCAGGAAAAAGAGTCAAAGCCTATCTCTATTATCACGCCTCGGGCTGATTCGTCCAAAAAGACGCGCGGCATGGGCGAAACGCCGGCGTATGATAAAGTGCTGCTGGCGCGCAATGAAAACCGTCCGCATTTTCTGGATTATGTCCAGGGGATTGTCGGCGATTGGACGTATCTGGCGGGCGACCGATTGTTCGCCGAAGATCCGGCCATGTGCAGCGGAATCGGTTTCTGGCGCGGAATTCCGGCCGTGATTATCGGCCAGGAACAGGGCCGCACAATCGAAAGCCGCCAAAAGCACCGCTTTGGCATGGCGAATCCCGACGGCTATCGCAAAGCCCAGCGTATGATGCGTCTGGCGGAAAAGTTCCAATTGCCGCTGATTTCATTATTCGACACCGCCGGCGCGTTCGCCGGCCGCGATGGCGAAGAACGCGGCCAGTCTCAGGCAGTGGCCGCGTCTATATCGACCGGTTTGGCCATCAAGACGCCGTACGTCGCGGTCAACGTGGGACAGGGCGGTTCCGGCGGCGCGATTGCGATTGGCACAGGCGACCGGATATTGATGCTGGAAAACGCGATTTATTCCGTGATTGCGCCTGAATCCTGCGCGTCGATATTATGGAAAGACAACAAGTTCAAGGCCCAGGCCGCCGCCGCCATGAAACTGACTGCGCGCGACATGGCCGACCTGAATGTAATAGACAGGATTATCGAAGAACCGGCGGGCGGCGCGCACATGGATTGGCAGACGACGATGGAAATGCTGTCGGTCGCGGTCGCCGACGCCATCGGGGAATTGTCGGATATTCCGGCGGCCGAATTGCCGGCGCGCCGCGCGGAAAAATTCATCTCCATGACCCGCGACGTCGAGATATACCAGCCCGAACACAAAGAATAAATAATATGTACATATTGAAAAATAAAATATATCTTATTACCGGCGGCAGGATGTAAAAATTAGTCAATAGTCTGTAGTCGTTAGTCAATAGTCAGTAGTAGGGGCGCAAATATGCGCCCATATTTTCTTTATTCATTATGTTCCTATATCATCCCTTATCCATCATCCATTAATTGTTAACTGAATAATAGCAATTTCCTATGTATTCAATGGTGCCTGTATCATCCTCGTTAGTCGCGCCGGCTGGCATATAACAGTTCCCAATAACAATACTTCCCGATGCGGACGTCGCGTTGTCGTTTCCGGTCGCGGTCTTGCAGCTTTCGCACCCGCTCAGGCCGTTCGTGCTTCTGCCATAATATCCGGCTGCGCATCTATAGTCTGAAAAACTCGGGCATCCGCTGCCGCAGGTCACGATTCGCCGTTCATATCCGACTGTATCGGCGACCGTCCAGCCAATGGTATCAGCGTTTTCACAAGCCATGCAAGAACTGACATCAGGCGGATTGCTGCATGCTAAACCCAAATTATTCATAATCTCCAGAAAATCCAGGCCGGCGTCAAACCAGTTTGATACTTCAGCGAACTGAGAGCCAATGATAAGGTTTTGAACTGAACACATCTGAGAAAACTGAGCTTGCAAACCATAGCAAATAACATTATCTGCAAAATATTGGACATGTTCGCCATCGCTTTCCCCAACAAGATAATAAATTCTGTAATAAGAGAGCAACTCTGTTGTGAAATCGCAGACAATGTCGGCGTCCGCGGGCACTGGGTGTGACAGGCCGATTAATGCGGCGGCGCAAATAATAAACGCCTTTGATTTTTTCATTCCAACCTCCTTTTTGTTTGGGAACGAAACAACCGCCCAAAAAGGCGGTCAGGAGGTTGCTAACAATTCGTATGAAATTGTGCCGCGCCTTCGATATATAACGCCAGCCCTCCTGACCAACAGCCAGGAGCTTTATTTCCATCGCAACAAAAAAACACGCAAAACACGCGCTATTCAAAATTGCGACACATACGAAAGGAGTTAGCACACTCCATCGCGGGAACACCCCGACGACAACGGCAGTATAATTGAAAGCGCCCTGCGTTTCAACAATTTTCTTTTCATGCTTGCGTTTCGGAAACGATTTATATATAATCCGCCGTACGGAGCGTTGGCAGAGCGGTAATGCAGCAGATTGCTAATCTGTGACCGCAGTAATGCGGTCCATAGGTTCGAGTCCTATACGCTCCGCCATAAATAAAACCACGCTAGTGGTTTTGGTTATGGCGGAAAATAAGCGCGAGAACCGCACAGGTTCGATACGGAGTAGGCCAATTATGATTGTTGGATTTATTAATTTTTATTGCTGTTGTCGCTGACATCTTTTGCAGGCAATCTTTGGCTTGCCTGTTTTCTCCAAATTATGATAGATTATTAATAAAACACAAAAAGGTCAAATTATGGCAACAATCAGATTATTCAACACTATGTCCAGAAAACTGGAAGAATTCAAACCGCTTGTCCCCGGACATATGTCTTTTTATTCCTGCGGTCCGACCGTTTATTGGAATCAGCACTTGGGCAACATGCGCACTTTTATCAACAACGATATGATTAAAAGAATGTTCGCCGAAAACGGATATGACGTCAAGCATGTCATGAATTACACCGACGTGGGCCATTTGACCAGCGACGAGGACGAGGGCGAAGACAAGATGGAAAAGGGCGCTAAACGCGAAAACAAAACCGTCTGGGAAGTCGCGCAGATGTACATCGATTCCGTTGAATCGGACTTGCGGGACTTGAATATCATCAAGCCGATTACGCCGCGCGCAACCGATTATATCGACGAACAGATTGATTTGGTCCGGCGCTTGGAAGACTTGGGCTATACATACGTTATCCCGGGCAAGGGCGTTTATTACGATACTGGCAAATTCGCCGCATATGGCGCGCTGGGCGGGCAGAATCTTAGCGAGCTGCGCGGCGGCATCCGCATCGACGACAGCGGCAAAAAGAGCCCGACGGACTTTATGTTGTGGGCGTTCTCGACGCCCGATATGAAACGCGAAATGGAATGGGACAGTCCGTGGGGCCGGGGCTGGCCAGGCTGGCATATCGAGTGCAGCGCAATGAGCATGAAATTGCTGGGCAGTCATTTCGACATCCACACCGGCGGCCAGGAACATATCAAAATTCACCACACGAATGAGATTGCACAAAGCGAACCGCTTGTTGGAAAACCATGGGTGAATTATTGGGTACACTGGGCATGGCTGATGGCCAAAGACGGCAAGATGTCCAAATCCGCCGGCGATTCCCTGACCATTCCGTATATAAAATCCAAGGGCTATGACCCGATGGAATTCAGGTATCTGATTCTGCTGGGCCAATATAAACAGCCGGTCGAGTTTTCTTGGGCGGCGCTGGACGCGGCGGCGACCGGATACAAAAACATCGTGCGCAAAGTCGCTGACTTGGAGGTCGAAGGTCGAAAAACAAAGGTAGCAGGTTTTGATGATAATGAACCACCTTCGCTCTGCGCTCTTCGCTCTGCGACCTATAACGCGTGGCATGACCGAATTCTGGCCGCGGTTTCCGACAACCTGAAGACGGCAGAAGGGCTGGCGATTGTTCAAGAATTGCTGAAAGATTCCGGCATCAACGCCGCTACAAAAATCGAATTATTCGAATTCATCGACCGTCTATTCGGTTTGCAGTTTATCGACCGCGCCCGTAAATTGCTGGATTTGGCGGCAATTGCCGCACCGGCCGACGTTCAAAAATTGGCCGATGAACGCACTGTGGCCAAGGCAGCCAAAGATTGGGCGCACGCGGATGAACTGCGCGCGCAAATCGACGCGGCGGGCTGGACCGTAGTCGATGCCAAAGACGGCGCTAAACTGGTCAAAAAGCAGGCTTGAGCCGTTTTGCGGGGCCGCGCAGCCGGCCACGCAAGCACAATAAAAATAAATTAAATATTCCCCTTGAATTTCGGGGGCTTTTAGGCTATATTGCACCACGCAATAAAAGGAACATTCATGAATTATCCCTATATGCCAAAATCCACTGCTCTTTGGCTGATTGAAAACACCGCGCTTAGTTTCGAACAAATCGCCATATTCTGCGGCCTGCATGAATTGGAGGTCAAGAATATCGCGGATTCCGAGACCTATAAGATTCAGGGTCTGAATCCGATTTTGAACGGCCAGCTGACGCGCGAGGACATCGAATCCTGCGAGGCGGACCCGGCCGCGCGCCTGACGCTGCGCGATTCCATCATCGTCGCGCAAAAAGCCCAGAACAAAAAGGGCGTCGGATATACGCCGAAACTGCACCGTCAGAACCGCCTGGGCGGCGTTCTGTGGATTGTCAAGAATTATCCCGAGCTGTCCGACGGCCAGGTCGCGCGCCTGATGCGCAGCACGAATCCGACGGTGGCGTCCGTGCGCAACAAAACCCATAAATCTTATTCCGCGATACAAATCCAAAGCCCGATTGTCTTGGGCTTGGTTTCCGAATCCGCCCTGCAGGATGCTGTCGCAAAAGCGAAGAAATAATTAGGTACTGGGTGAGCATATATGACCGTAAAAGATTTGGACGTATTCAAAAAGTCTTATAAGTTTACATTAAGGATATATGAGATTACTAGAAAATTTCCCAAGGAAGAGCTTTTTGGTTTAGTGTCTCAAATGAGACGCGCGGCGTATTCGATAAACTCTAACCTTATGGAAGGCAGCGCAAGGGGTTCGGTCAAAGAATACGCCAAGTTTATACTGATTTCTCGGGGCTCTTCCGTAGAACTGGAATACCAACTGGAATTATCCAAAGATTTGGGTTATATAGATGAATTCGAATTTAATGATATTATAAAAGAACTGAATACCATAGGAAAGATGTTGTCATCTTTGCACAAAAGTATAAAACAAGTACCGGATACCAAGTACCCAATACCTAGTACCCAGTACCAACAAGAGGGTTTGTGAATGGCCAAGCAAATCGACGATGCGACCAAGCTTCTAATCGACTCATTACCTGAAAACTTGCAGAAACTTGCAACCGGCGCGGTAGAGGTCGGATATTTGTCACACATGGATTTTGTCGGCGCGACTGAGGCCGACGAAGTTCCTGACGACGAACAAGAAGAAGTCCTGGCGTTCTTCCAGCAGGACCTAGGGCTGGAAATCATCGAAGAAAATTCGTTTTCGCGCGATATGGAAAAATATTACGATGAAACGGACGACGAATCGCGCGACAAGACGCGCAACCTGCTGAACGCCGACGCCGAGCAGGTGGACGTCAACAACGACGATTACGAACACTTTGCGAAACAGCTGGAACGCAGCTCTACCGGCGGCTTGGTTCTGGGTGTCCAAGATTCCGTACAGTCATATTTGAAACAAATCGGCACCGTCCAATTGCTGACAGCGGCCGGCGAAGTTGCGATTGCCCAGCGTATCGAGGCCGCGTCCCGCCTGATGGTTTATGGCCTGTGCGAAAGCCCCATGACAATCCAGGCCATGCTGGACTGGTACCAGCAGTTGCTGAACGACGACATCCGTCTGCGCTACATCGTGAACCTGGAAGTAATGTATTCATCCGATTCCGAACAAAAATCCCTGGCCGCTTTGTCCGAGGCCTTGAAATCCAAGGGCGTCGACCACGTCGACGATTTGGATGACGACGACTTGGACGACTTGGAAGAAACCGCCGAAGAAGAAGAGGAAACCGAAGAAGACGAAGAGGGCGTGAAAAAAGAAGATACGCCGCGCGGCACGTCCGGCGTGCCGATTCCCGTGATGGAAGAGGCGCTGCTGCCGATGATTGGCAGTCTGTTCGCGAAAATCAAACGCATTTTCAATAATATGCAGAAACTGCAGGCCCAGCGCTTGGAAAATCTGCTGACGTCCAGCCGTCCGGACGACGCGCTGGAAAAAAAGTATTCCAAGCTGCGTTTGGAACTGTTCGAATTCGTCAGCAAGATTCGCCTGAACGACGACCGCATCGCGGAAATCCTGGAACATCTGACCAAGCGCGACAAGCTGCTGATGGGGCTTGAGGGCAAGTTGCTGCGGCTGGCACTGGCCGCGAAGGTCAAGCGAGAAGACTTTCTGGCCGAATACGCCGGCAACGAATTGAACCGCAACTGGGTGAAAAAGCTGTCGCGGCACAAAAATCCAACTTGGGTAAAATTCGCCGCGAAACATGAAAAAGACATCATCAAAATCCAAGAGGATATTACCGCGATTGCCGCCGAAACCGGACAGCCGACCGCCGAGTATAAAAAGGTCGTTGAACTGGTCCGCCGCGGCCAATCCGAAGCCGCCCGCGCCAAGCGCGAAATGATAGAGGCGAACCTGCGTCTGGTCATCAAATTCGCCAAGAAAAGCAGCAACCGCGGCCTGGGGCTGGATTTCTCGGACTTGGTCCAGGACGGCAATATCGGCCTGATGAAGGCCGTGGACAAGTTCGATTACCGATTGGGCAACAAATTCAGCACCTATGCGACCAACTGGATTCAGCAGGGCATCTCGCGCAGCATCGCCGACCAGGCGCGCACCATCCGCATTCCGGTCCACATGATTGACAACATCCACAAAATCCAGCGTGCGTCGCGCCAGTTCATGCACAAGCACGGACGCATGCCCACCGCCGAGGAATTGTCCAAAATCATCTATCTGCCAGTCGATAAAATCCACAAGGCCATGAAAGTAAATCTGAAACCGATTTCGCTGGAGGCGCCTGTCAACGCGGACGACGACGGTTCGCGCATTGAAATCATCGCGGACGAAACGGCCAAGAATCCGTTTGTATCAGCGGCCCAGAAAAACCTGCGCAAGATTGTCACGCAGATTCTGTCCGAACTGGACGCGAAAGAAGAAACAGTCCTGCGCCAGCGTTTCGGCATGTCGACCAACAAGACATCCACCTTGGAAGAGGTCGGCGAATACATCGGTGTCACGCGCGAGCGCATCCGCCAGATTGAACAAAAGGCCTTGAACAAGCTGAAACATCCGACCCGTGCCCGCAAATTGCGCAGCTTTTTAGAAGAATAAAAAAACGCCCGAGGGGCGTTTTTTTTTAATCTTGAATAAAACTATCATTCGCACTAGACTCCGAGCCGGAGTAGGGAACCAATTCATTATTTCTATGTTATGGCAGGCGAAATGGGCCTGTGACTCCCTGGTATTCTAAAATATGGAGTTTGTAACCTTGAACAGTGACGGGGAAGTTTTTAAACTTGAGCACAAGCGGCGGTTGCTGGAGAAATTCTTGGAATCTAAACTGCTGGATTACGAGATATTGGAACTGATGCTGACATATGCGACACGGGACGACGATACGGAATTTCTGGCAGACAAGCTGATAAAGACTTTCGGCGGCGTTCACGGCCTGCTGACAGCGCCGCTGGAAGAGCTGGAATCGACAGGTGCGCTTGCCCGCGAAACTGCAATATTTATAAAGGCGATTTATGAAATAATACTCTTGGATTACAAGAATTACCTGGAGCAGGCGCCTATTTTCAACGACACGAAGGTTCTGAAAAATTATTGCCAGCTGAGCTTAAGCGGCAAAACCGAAGAAGAATTTCATGTCATGTATATTGACGCCGACAACAGGCTGATGTCGAAAGAGCTGCATTCCAAGGGGACTGTGGACCACACGACGGTGTACCCGCGCGAGATTCTGAAACGCGCCATAAACATAAACGCCGCCGCGGTGGTTCTGGTGCATAATCACACAAATGTCAGCGCCAGTTTTTCAACTGAAGATATAAACGCCACCATCAGAATCATGGACATGCTGCGGGTCGTGAACATTTTGGTTTGCGACCATCTGCTGGTCGCCGGCGGCATGGTGTATTCCGCCCGCGAGATGCACCTGTTGGATTGATGCGCGATTTTCGGTTGTTCTCTGGCAAGAGGCGTTGTTCGCTTTATCTTGATATATTAAATATGGATATAATTGTTGGAAATTCAAAGTGTGGGGTGCAGAAGGTGAAACTAACGCGTCATGCAACGCGCGACGCTTATGGATTGCTTTACCCTGACTGGCTCGCAATAACACAATCAAGCTAAAGATTGTCATTACAAGGAGCGAAGTGGCGCGGCAATCCGGCAAATCCTTATGTTCCCGACGTGTACGCGCATCCGGTCGCCTCGACCGTGAAAGTGCCTGATGCGTCGTAATAGGTCCCGGCGGGCAGTTTGCATGTGCCGATGGCAGCATTGAATCCCGCGACATTCGTTCCGCGCGCCTTTATTGTCTGCGTGCTGTTCGTGTAAATAGTGTCGGATTCCGGGCACTGGGCGCAGCTGGCCACAGCCGCGCCGATAGGTCCGTAATACCCGCTCTTGCATCTGTATCTTGTGCTGCGGTTGGAACAAGTGCCGGTGCTGACGCAAGTTTCGCCGGTGCAGGTTCCGTCGTATTTCTCTGACTGATAATTCATTCCGGCAACATCTGTATAGCCGCTGGAGCCGGCGCACGCTGTGCATAACGCCAGGCACTCTTCGCACACTGGCCAGCCAGCACTGTCGCGCCGCCCCGTATCGGAATATCCGTGCCAGCAATCGGTGCCGCAGCATTCATATTGTCCGTATTGGCCGCAGCTCGTCGGCGACGAATAGTATGTCAATGTTCCGTATCCTCCGCCGGTTGGTATATCCGCAAGACCGCAATATCCATTAAAGTGTCCGCTTGCCATGCATTTGGGCTCATAAGTCTCGCTTGGCGGGTTATAGCGGAATGACTCTTCAAAATTTACTATGTCCGACGATTTGAAGCAAAGGCAGCTTGCATAAGACTGCGTGCACTCGGCCACCGGATAACATTCGGTGTAGCCGGCGGCGCGCGCGCCGTCATTACCGCTGACATCGCCTTCGCAATTCCAAGGCTCCACCTTGGGCGCGACCCAGACCGTCCAAGAGTTTGCAAACGCGTTTCCAACAAACATGTACACTGCAATAATCAAAATTGATTTCTTCACCTGAACCTCCTTTTTTTCAGCGAATGAAAAAACCACCTTGAAAAGGTGGCCGGGAGGCTTCTAACAATCTCATGAATTGCGCCGCGTATTCAGTATATTCCGCGACCCTCCCGACCTTACGGACGGGATTATTTCTCGGCATGGCACAAAAAAAGCGCAAAAGCGCGCCAAGCCATGACGCATGAGCAGAGGTTAGAAGACCCCATCATGGGAACACCCCATGACATTCGAACTATACCGGAACAAAAATTATAAAGCAAGAGCTTTCTGGGCAATTATATGGATAGAGCACCTGACCTGCGCCCGCAAATTGCGCAGCTTTTTTAAGTTATAAAGGATAAGTTATAAATTGCACAAATGACAAGAATGTACCTTTTTGAACATACTTCTCACTTGCCGTCATAACGGCCTACGCCGGGGCCCAGCAAAAACCTATTGGATTTTTGTGGGTGGGTCGCGGGGTGACGACAATAGAGAAGAATGTTGAAAAAATACATTCATGTCGCTTATGCCAATCCTTTTAAATCACCGCTTGCAAAAATCATCTTTGTAATGTAAAATAACTTACGTCGCGGAGCGTTTCCGCGACGGGGTGTAGAAACCTCATCGTATAATTCCAGCCACGGCTGGAGGGCGGAGAATATATTGAATAAACCGCACAATTCTACGAGTTGTTTCTAACCTCCGGCCGCTTTTTATAAAGGCGGTTTTTTTGCTTCTGTATAGGAGTACAGAAGCGGTATAGTGTGCATGCGGGGGGCCTCATCAACCCCCCGTTTTTTTATTGGCTCTAAAAAACTCAAAACTCGTCATTTTTACAAACAATAAAACCGCCGTTGCGGCGGTTTTCTAAATGCAATCGCAGGCAGTTCGTTCAGCGCTTTTTCTGTTTCAACAACAAGATTCGCCGGGCACGTTCTGCCGAGCTCAAAAGTTCGCCGCCGTTCTCGCAACCGCCGCATCTGTTTTTCATACACCCAACGCAGCTGTGCGGCAAATAATCGAACAGAACATCATACGATGTTTTATCGGAAACCACGGAATATTCGCGGATTTGTTTAGCCGTTTGCGCCAATCTGTGCGCGACGATATTATAGATATGGCTGTTTTCGCCCAGTAATCCGCGAACCTGAAACAACAGATTTGAATAATATGACATTCTGTTCTGGGTGCGTTCAAGGCGGCGCATAAATTTTTCAGAATGGCGGGACAGCTTCGTCATCGCTGAATCGGCGCGCCGGCGGTACATATAAAACGAACCGTTCGGAACAGTCTTTAACATAATTTTATATTTCTTAACGCTGGCAATCGCATAGGTTGTAATGAAATTAGCGTCTTCGAAATAGGTCAATTCAGGCAGAAAACGAATCTCGTTTTCCCGGATGACATCGGAACGATACAACGCCGCGCAGCTGCTGATGCGGTTATCCAGAAAATCGATTGCCCGGTTATAGTCGACAACTTTGTCGCTTGATTTTTCGAACAGCTTGTTAAAGCGCTGGTTGTAAACCGGATAATTATTTGTTTGGCTGGTTACCAGCATGTTTCCAACAGCCATGCCGCAATTTGGATTCGTGTTCAAAACATCCAGAAAAGATTCCAAATAATGCGTGTCCAGACGTCTGTCGGGAACGCCGCCGATGGTGTCGTCGCCGTCCAAAAACATGATGTTTTTGCCCGTGGCGTTATCGATGCCGTAATTTCGCGCCTTGGATACGCCCAGGTTGTTTTTATCGCCCAGAACTTTCACAATTTTCGGGTATTTCTTGGAATATTTTTCCAGTTTTTTGCCGGTACAATCAACACTGCCGTCGTTGACGCAGATAATTTCCTGTTTTTTGATATTTTTCTGCGACAGGACAGAGTGCAAGCAGTCATCAATATAATTGCTTATATTGTAACATGGAATAATGACAGAAATATCCGGTTGCGCTGTTTTGGCCATAATTAAATCTCTTGTTCTTTATTAATGCTTGAACATCAGAGTAAATATAGCCCAAATTAATAAATTGTCAAGTATTCTATTCAGAATTCGGAAAATAATACACATAAATATTAGGATATGAGACACCAGAGGCCAAGTTATAACAAAACCGCTGTTGCGGCGATTTTTTATTCGTTTTCAAAACCACGTGCTGGAAAAGTGTTATCTGGTTTAGTCGATAGTTCGCCATTTTTTATATTATTCGCAGCTAGGTTGAACTTAACCTTATCGCCGTCGTTTATCTGGTTAACGGCAGTCTCGAAATCAGGGAATTCATCAACGGCGGCGCGCATATCTAAAATGAAATTATTAATGTCTTTCAATTGGTTTTGAATATAAGTTAAAGCAATTTTATGGGTGGATTCCGCCAACTTTGCAATCTCGTTCCGCAATTTTTCAGGCGTGTTTTCGGGATGCAAGGTATAGGCGGCGAAACCGCGCGAAACAGATTCCCGCACGGATTGGGTCAATTCATCCGCGCCAGTCGCCGGGGTTAAAAATTTTACATCATCGGTATATTTGGTCAGGTGGGCTTTCAAATTCTTTTTGATATAAGAATAAACGAAAACATCGGCGACGACATCTTGGTTCGCAGTCACAAAATTTCTGTCTTTGTAATTAACGCTGGGGATTGCCAGGATGCCTTTGCCGGCGGAAACAAGATTCTGCGCCCAAGGGCCGAACGCGCCTTCGTTGGTTAAATTAAGTGTCACTTGCTGGTTCATGATATAACTTTTTTACAAGGCCATTGCCTTTTTGCGCATATCGGCGGGCAGTTTCTCGATAGCGTATCTGTACGCGGTGCGCGGCATTGTCGCAACGCGCGCGGTGACGAAATCATACACGCGTTTCGGGGCGAATTCGCCGGCGGCCTTCAGCGCCCAGCCGTATCCCTTTTGAACCATATCGTCGGGGTCGGTCAGCAGTTTTTCCGCGATTTCGAATACGTCGTCGACAAACCGTCCGCGCCGTGCAGACAGTATGAATATCACCGCGGATGCGCGTCTTACCCAGCGGTTTTTAGACTTGCTCCATTTCTTAATATCGGAAACCAATTCGGGAAATTTCTCGACCAGGGCGTTGACGCTGTGGTTGCAGAACGTATCGCACTTCGCCCAGTTGTTCACGTATGCGGCCACCCATTTTTCAAAGATTTTAAAATCTGATTTTTCGAAATCTCGGTGTCGCCGGTAACAAAATTCGCACGCGATACTGAATTCTTCCATATAATCGCTTTTCACCAGGTCATCGCATAATTCAAAGACCTCGGACTTTTTCATTTTGTCGATTTGCGGAAAATATGCGCGGGCGATTTTGGAGACATCGGCGGACTTGAAACCGTATGTTTTGATTTCTTCTTTGAAAAACCGTTTGGAGGATTCAGCGATTGCAGGGTCTGCGTTTTTGCGCAATTGCGCGCGAATATCTTTCAGCATGTCATATCCTTTTTATATATGCGATTTCAACGCAACGTATACCTGGCCCAAATCGGTTTTCAATAATGTCCCGACCAGCATTTCGGAATTGTCGGATTGTTCGGCCGCGTTCAGTATTTTGCCAAAGCTGCGGGTGAACTGCGTCGCCTGGGAACGAAACACCGTATCGGATTTCAGCAGCTCGCGCACGCGTTTCTTGTCTGCGGCGCCAAGCATCCTGGCCAGCCATTTTGTAAAGATGGTCTTGTCGCCGGCGTGATATTTTTGCCAAACGGCGTCCGGAATTTCGGCGCCGGTGCTGCGCGTCAGGTCCAAAGATTGCTCGTGTATTTTTTCCATCAGCTTTTCGCTTTGCCTGATAAAATCCGCGCTGCTGATGCGGCCGTACGACGCGCTGGGGGTTGCCTTGATGGCCTCCATCGGGGCGGTCGCGCGCGCGACCATCATCTGTTTGTTCAATGTCTGCATGGTGTTCACGGCCTTGGCATAATCGGACATCAGGTCAATCATCTGCTGGCGCGACTGGCCCGACAGACTTTCCAGTTTGACCGAAGATTCCGACATGCTCGACATGGATTCGGTCACGGTCTGTTTCAGCAGATGTATTTTTTCATTCATGGCCGCTACAATCTTTTCCATATTTTCAGCCATATCGACCGAGCCCTTGGACAAATCGGGCAGGGCCGCGTAATACTTTTCAATCAGTTCGGACAAAGGCTGCAGCTGGGCCGTTGTTTTGGCCGACATTTTAATCAGATTCGCGGACTGACCGGACAGCTGGGTGTGCGCGGTATTCATTTCCATCAGCGTTTCGCGCACGCCGGTGGCCATCGCGCGCACAGATTCCGAGAACGCGCCCGCCGCCGTCCGCGTGTTTTCCAGCGTGACGTTTGCAACGCCCGAGACTGTTTTCAGCTCGCCTACGACACCGGTTGCGAATTCCTTGATTTCACCGTTGAACCGATTGGTCAGCCCGGCCAGTTCGTTCGACACGTTTCGCACAGAGCCCTCGGTCGTCATCGCCGATGACATCAGGGCCTCGACGGCCTCGACCAGTTTTCTGACCTGCTTTTCGATAGAGCTTTCCGCCAAACGAACCTGGCCGCCGACAACATTCGCCGTATTCGTCAGGGTGTTCATCTGATTGTTCAGCAGCGTTTTGGATTGCTTGGTAAACGTGTCCATCTTTTGTATCTGGGAACCCAGCAGCTTGTCGTTATGTTCCATCAGTTTTTCATAATCGGTGGCGGCGGTTTTGACATTGTCGAATCCGTCCGCGGTCGATTGGGCCAGGGCACTCAATTGCTGCCGCATGTTGCCGGATTCGTCGGCCATTGATTTTATCTGGGAAACATTGTCTTCGACATCAGAGCGCAACTGTTCTGACAGCGTTTTTCCGGATTCAATCCAGCTGTCAATCTGGTTCTGAACCTTGGTCGTCTGTTCCAAAGTTTCCTGAGAAGTCGTGTCAATACGGTTCAACAAGTCGTTGACACGGCTTGTAAATTTATCAGTGGATTCATCGACCTCGCGCCATCCGGTCGACCCGACGATATTCTGCAGGGTCATCACGGTGTTTTCCAGACGCTGGGACATCGTCGCAATCTTTTTGGTCGCGTCGTCGGCCAGCGTGACCAGATTGATATTCTGAATGGATAGGTCTTTTTTCATCGCGGCCGCCGTTTCAAGCTGCGCCGCCAGGGTTTCCTGCATGGTCTTGAAACCGTCGTCAATCTTTTGGATTTCGTCCGCCAGAATTGTCTGCAGCACGCGCGAAGCGTCCATGATTTTCGCGCGTTCGGGCTTGGTCAGCAGCAGCAGCAGCGATTCCATCACTTTCTGCGACCGGCGCGAAATAAAAAACACCACCGCCAATGCCGCCGCCAGGGCGACGCCAAAAATTATCAAAATCGTCTGCATAATATAGCTCTCTTTTTTCTTACCTGTCAGGTTAGAGAAAATTAACCGCCAAGTCCACTGTTATTTGCTGCCTTCCGAACTTTTATTTAATATCGTCTCTTATTTTAGAATACAAATAGTCGTCGAGGAAAGTTCCCTTGCGCACATAAAAAAATCTTTTGCGCATAACGCCTTCGTGTTTGAATCCGCAGCGCACCGCAACACCGATGCTCTTGAGGTTTTCCACGCAGCATGTCAGCTGCATACGGTTGCCGCCGCGGGCGAAAAATTCATCCGCAAATAAATTCAATGCCTCCGTCATCAAGCCGTTGCCAGTTGCGGATGTAGCCAAAGCAAAGTAAAGACTGACCCATTTGTCGCGCTCGTTCCACATTTCAAAACCAAAATATCCGATGAATTGCCCGTCGCGGTAAATTCCATATGTTTTACTGTCATCAGATTTATCAATACGTTCAAGAAATTCCAAAATATCTTTTGCGGAATCAAAATATAGGTTATCAAATTCCAATATATTATCTTGGTTTTCCGTAAGAAACTTATAGTATATTTCCGCATTGTCCGGCGATGCAGCCAAAGAACGCAACTCGACCCGCGGTCCTATTATAATATCTGAAAATGGTTTCATTTTAAATCCTTTTTTTTACTCGCTGCTGATTGATTTTGCCACAAATAATGATAGAATACCCGCAACGAACAAAGCAACATAAAAAATGTCAAACAAGCAATCACTTTCGCCGGAACAGGACCGGGCCGCGAATCCAGCCGAAAACGTCTGGGTCCAGGCCAATGCCGGCACAGGCAAGACCAGTGTCCTGGTCCAGCGCCTGCTGCGGATATTGTTCCGTAATTCCCCTTCGCTGGCGAAACCGCTCTGGCCGACGGAGGTGGACGGGATAGTGGAAACGCCTGCGCTCTGCGCTCTGCGCTCTGCGACCTCTAAAACCGGCATTCTGTGTCTTACTTATACTAATGCTGGCGCGAGCGAGATGCGCAACCGCATCCTGGCCGCACTGCGTGATTGGGCGATGGCGGACGATGCGCGTCTGCGCGATATGCTGGTCGGGATTTCGGAAAACACGTCGCCCAATGACACAGACCTGGGGCGCGCGCGCGCAATCTTTTACACATACATTGACAATCCTGATATATTGAAGATTAAAACCATCCATGGTTTTTGCGAGGAAATTCTACGCCGTTTTCCGATGGAGGCCGGCGTCTCGCCGGCATGGAATCTGGTGTCGGATTCTAATCAGAAAATACTGCTGGCCGACGCATTTCATCGGCTGATTAACACACCGGATACGGGGGCGGGGCAATCCGGTCAAATCGCCGACGCTTTTGCCCATATTGTGGAACGCATATCGGAGCACTCTTTTGACGAACTTTTGGGCAGCCTGACCACCCAATACAGACAGTTTTTCCAAGTTAATAGTGTTTCTAGTTATAGGAAATACTTCATTGATACGATTAGATATTTTTTAAATCTTGATTTGCCGGTTCAGACGGATATTTCTACAGAAAAGCTGCAAAATATCATCAAAAGCACCCAAGATGACATAAACTCATCGAAAAAGCCGGCGGCATACCTGTTAAATATTGTGAACTTAACCAAACAATTTATTGATAAAACAATAGATTTTGAAGAATATAAAAATGCTTATCTGACCGCTTCGGACGCCAAAATTGTGAACATCGGTAAAAAGGATTACCTGGCCGACGAACAAGACCGTGTTCACAGATTAAACCAGCGCCGACTGGACGAGCAGATTTTCGCCGACACGGTCGCGCTGTTTGATTTGTCGGCGGCATTCGCAAAAACATACAAAGACATCAAGGCCGAAAGAAACCTTTTGGACTTCGACGACTTGATTCTATATACGCGGAAACTATTCTCAAAACCCGACAGCATGGGGTGGGTTTTATCGCAGCTTGATTTGTCATTATCGCATATACTTGTCGACGAGGCCCAGGACACATCGCCAGAACAATGGGATATTCTTCGCATGCTGTCGGGCGATTTTTTTGTGGCCGGCGACACCAGGGGCGCGGCGCGGTCGCTGTTTGTCGTGGGCGATACCAAGCAATCAATATACGGATTCCAGGGCGCGGACCCGTCGGCTTTTTCAGACAGCCGCGAACAAATCGCCGCGCAGATACGCAATAATCTGCGTGTAATCGCGGAAATTCCGCTGACGCAGAGTTTTCGCTCGACCGAGTCGATTCTGCGGGCTGTGGATCATTTTTTCGAAAATCCAAACATTCGCGATTTCGCAGGATTCATTAACAACGACCATAAATGCTTTCGCAAGGATGCGCCCGGACTGGTGGAAATTCACAAATTGGTATCCAAGGAATCCGACTGAGCACACGCAGCCTTTCCATCAGGCGCAATTTTTTAATTACCTTTGCATAAACACTCAATCGGTAGGAATATATTTCTCACGCTGCGTTTCGCCGTATATAAAAATATCCATCCGCCCATGGATTTATCCCCTGAATATCCGCCAATGAACGAATATGTGAATCGCGGCAATCCACAGACGTATGCAAACATATATAATCTTGTACAACACTTAGAAAGCATGGGTTTATTAGTATTTTTTATATCATGAAAATTGTTATTTTTTGTTCTATTAAATCATGATGTTATCCGCCCGCCGTCCATGGTACGGCACAATGTAAATTTCCGCCGTTTCAGCACAAAGAATTTTTTCATAAATGCTTTCATAATGGGCAATCGTGTGTTAAGATTAATAATAAGAAACAGCAAAAGTCATAATATATGAAAACGAACCGTTTTTATTTTTTTACGCAGTAAAATCATGACAACGATGAATGACGAAAACATAACCATTTTGCCAAAACAAAAATCCGCGGCGTCGGCACGCAGGGAATATGTCCGCAATATCGCGGACAAGATTCAATCGCTGATTTTGAATGAAAATTTTTCCTCCGCGGACATCATGGTTCTGGTGCAAAGGCGCAGGCCTTTCGCACCGATTTTGGTCAATGAATTGAAATCGCGCGGCGTCGATGTCGCAGGCAGCGACCGGATTGTTCTGCCGGATTTTCCGGCCGTCCGAGACTTGCTGAACCTGCTGCGTTTCTGTATGAACCCATCCGATGACTACAGTTTGTGCTGTACTTTAAAAAGTCCTTTTTATCGTCTGAAAGAACCGGATATTTTTAATTTGTGCATGGCACGCGAAAGTGCGCAAAACGACAATGGGGGGCCCATGTCCGCGTTCGATATTTTGAAAAATCTGCATTCGGAAATTTATTCCGAATTGTCTGAAATTATCGGCTGGTCAGAAACGTTGGCGCCTTATTCCTTCTTCATGCAGGTTCTGGATACGAACGAGCATCGTCAAAAAATGATTGCTGCGCTGGGCACGCAAATCATCGACCCGCTGGAAGAATTTCTGACTATATGTCTGGCGTACGAAAGAACGCGGCCGGGCACATTGAAACATTTCTTGAAATGGTTCATCACCGGCGGCAGCGAGATTAAGCGCGACATGGATGCCTGTGGCGGCGTCCGCGTCGCGACCGTTCATGGCAGCAAGGGATTAGAGGCGCCCGTCGTCTTCCTTGTCGATACAATCCGAACGCCGCGGGACAAACCTGAAAAAATATTCCCCGTGGCACCGACACGTAAAAACCGTGACATCGACGCGGAAAAGCCTGGCGCGTGGCTGTGGTGTCCGCAAAAAAAAGGTAGCGAAAATCTGGCTGCTGCTGCTGATTTGGCGATGAACGCCAAGATTGCCGAATACTATCGCCTGTTGTATGTGGCGATGACGCGCGCACGCGACCGCCTGTACATATACGGCTTTACAACGAATAAAAATCCGCCCGATATTGCGTGGCATACCAAGCTGATGGAAATCATGCCGGATATACCCGGCGGCGTGTTCAACGACGATGTTTTCAAGGTTTTCAATGGCTGATAATTTAACGGATTTTCTATCATCGCGAAAAAAGCGAAAATTTGCGACTGATTCCGGCAGCGGCGCGCATACGAAAATGCAGCACATTATCATCGACGGAGATAGGGAAAAGGGCGATGCGGATTTGATACGAAAGATTAAATTGCGTCCTGAAATACTGCCTTATTTTTCACGAAAAAGCCGGTCTGAGGTACCAATCGCTGGAAAAATAAACGGTCGAATAATCAGTCGCCGCATCGACCGAATGATTGTTAATAACGACGATAAAACTATCGTCTTTATCGATTACAAGACAGATTTGGATAAAAATGCGTTCCGCGACAAATACGCGAAACAAATGAGCGAATATTCGCAGCTGTTGAAAAATATTTATCCTGATTATTCGGTCCGGGGACTTATTTTGTGGTTGCATGATTTCACCGTTGAACAAATTTCTTGAAATCGTAAAAATATAAGATAGCATGATATTATCGAAATTTATAAAGAGGCATAAACCGATGAACATAATGTAATTGATTTCAAACAGCCGCACTCGCATTTGCGACGGGTGGCGCATTCAATTATTTATGCAAAAGGTTTTGCCATGCAATCCGTATCTTTATTAAAAATATCATTTTCATATCCGGGCGCGGACGATTTGTTTTCGCAATTGTCAGCAGTATTTGACGACGCAAGAAAAGTTGCCGTCATCGGCGACAATGGGACTGGGAAAACAACCCTGTTGAAAATCATCGCCGGCCGCCTGGGGCCTGCGTCTGGGAAGATTATCCGAAACGCAAACGTGTATCTGTTGCCGCAGGCGGCGCCGCCCGACACAAAAAGCGGCGGCCAGCGCCAGTGGCGTGAATTGGCGATGGCTTTCGCATCCGGCGCCGACATACTTTTGCTGGACGAGCCGACCAACAATCTGGATTCCGACGCGCGCGAAAACTTCTTTGCGATGCTGCGCGATTGGCGCGGCGGCGCCGTCATAATTTCGCATGACCGAGAACTGCTGAATCGGATGGACGCGATTATGGAACTGACGCCGAACGGCATTCGGACATTCGGCGGCAACTATGATTTTTATGTCGCGCAAAAAGATGCCGAGCGCGAGAATTTGGAATCGCAATATATCAATGCTGAAAAACGAATCGCGCGCCTGGGCGAAACTTTGTGCATCGCGCAGAACACGCGCCAACATCACGAGACCAAGCAGCGAAAAGACAAAAACAATAGTCACCGGTCGCGAATATTCGCAAATGCTCTCGACGGGCATTCCAAGGAAACAGAAGCAAAAGCGCGGCGAAAAATCCAAAAAAAATTGGACGAACAATTTGAAGAACGCCAAAAACTTTCCGATTTCCTGCGCGATGATAAAATCAAAATCCCGATGCCTGACAAACCCTTTCCCAAGAATGACTTGATTCTGATTGAAGGGATGTCTTTCGGATATGACAAAAACATATTCCAAGACTTTAACTTTCGAATGCGCGGCGGTGAACGCGTTCGCGTCGTCGGCAACAACGGCAGCGGCAAGACGACGCTGCTGCGGCTGATTACGGGCCGGCTGCGACCGGATTCTGGCAGTGTCAAACTGTTCGGTCGCGCGGCCTATCTGGACCAGGATTTGTCATTGCAGAATCCGTCGAAATCCGTTGTCGACAATATCATCGATTTCGCCGGACTGTCAATAAACGAAGCGCATGCAATCGCCGCAAACTTTGGATTTCGCGGCGCGTCATCGCAAAAGACGGTCGGCGTGCTGAGCGGCGGAGAATTATTGAAAGCTACGCTGGCCGCGGTGTTGGGCGATGTTCGTCAGCCTGATTTGCTAATTCTGGACGAGCCGACCAACAACCTGGACATCAAAAGTATCGAAATTTTGGAAGACGCGTTGAACCAATACCAAGGCGCGATACTGCTGGTTTCCCACGACGATATGTTTGTAAAAAAACTTGAGATAAATAAAACGGTGTGTTTGTAAATTATGCAATTACATCATTTGAATAAAAGCCCCAAAAGGGGCTTTTATTTTTAATCCTTGTACACCAGAACCGCCCAATAGCTATCGGGCAGGTTGTTCATGCTCACATCATGGGCCAGCACCCTGTAACAGGATTCGGATGGAACCATGTTTATCAGAATCATATCCGGATTTATTCTTTCTGCGTCTTCGCCCGTTTGTATACCGGTCATGAATTTCGCGCTTGCTTTTGATTTTGAAATATTAATCAGTCCGTCGGTTTTCACACACTGGACGATAAAGTCGCCCATTTCCGATGGCGACTGCACGACTTCGCAGTCTTCTATAACGTCGGTAATTATTTCATATGGCGTTTTCGGTACATCATCGGCATAGACCGAAAACGGCAGTGCCGCGAACAGTCCAGCTATCAGAGTTCTTTTCATTTGTTTTCCTTTTGGTTATTCGCATGCCAAAAGGAAGGCGGCGGGATTCTGAAAAAATCGCAACTAGAACGACCGCGCCCGTTTTCTGTATATGGCGAGCGCAATCCCGCTTGGGGCGGGACACGGTTTTACGTGCCTGTCCCGGCACGCTAGTTACGAGATTTTTCAGGTCTCGGTTTCCTTTCGGATACAAAGGTATGTATGCTGAATAAAATCATTGAAATCAAGTAGTTTGTTTCGCTATAATCCGACCATGTTGATAAACCTGCATATTTCGAATATCGTGTTGATTGAAAAGCTGAATCTGGAATTCGGAAATGGCTTGAATGTCCTGACTGGCGAAACAGGCGCGGGCAAGTCCATTCTGTTGGATGCGCTGTCCCTGGCGCTGGGCGCGCGT
The DNA here is from genome assembly GCA_031266915.1 of Rickettsiales bacterium. Taxonomy (GTDB): domain Bacteria; phylum Pseudomonadota; class Alphaproteobacteria; order Rs-D84; family Rs-D84; genus JAIRLB01. Next base: position 30,002 of record JAISAB010000020.1, read on the forward strand.
TCCGATGCCGGACTGGTTCGTCACGGCCGTGACAGCGCCCAGGTTATCGCAGAATTCGACGCGGCCGGCGGAAATTTAAAATCCATCCTGGACGACAACGGCATCGAATTTGACGGCGCGCTGATACTGCGACGGACGCTGGCGTCTGACGGCAAGTCCAAGGCATGGATTAACGATGTTCCCGTGTCCGTCAAAACATTGAAACAGGTCAGTGACGAATTAGTCGAAATTCATGGCCAGTTTGAAAATCATTCCCTGCTGGACCAGACGACGCACCGCAAGACTTTGGATGAATTTGCGGCCGTGGGCAATACAAAGTACGTCGAATTGCTGAACAACGTCAAAAATACATATTCTGAATTTCACGCGGCCCAGAAGAAGCTGCGCGACCTGGAAGATATGTTGGCGCATAGCGCGGCCGAGCGGGAATTCCTGGAACACAACGTTGCCGAACTGCAATCGCTGAATCCGCAGCCAGGCGAGGAAGAGGACTTGGCCGCGCGGCGCGCCATGCTGATGGGCGCCGAAAAGAACGCCGCGATTTTATCCGAAGCGGTTGAAGCGATTAGTCAAAAGAGCCGTTCGCTGGATTCGCAAATCTTCGCGGTTGCGCATATTTTGGAACGCATTAAAACAGACCCGAATCCGTACCGTGAACATATAGATAAACTATATGAAATCGCAGGCGCGATCTCGGAAATTTCCGAAAAATTAATGCCCGCGGACACCGATACGGAAAGTTTGGAAAGTATCGAGGAACGGCTGTTCGCAATTCGCGCCGCCGCGCGTAAGCACCGCGTATCCGCGGATGAACTGCATGCTAAGCTGGCGCAGATGACAGAGCAATTGAACGCCATCGATAATTCCGATGCGCAGCTGAAAAAATTAAAGGGCGACGTAAAGGATAAAAAAACTGAATTCGATGCACTGGCCACGCAACTGACACAGTTGCGCGTTAACGCTGGCGATGACTTGCGAAAGCAAATCCTGGCTGAGCTGCCGGACCTGAAACTGGGCCAGGCGGATTTTGTTGTCGAGCGCGCGGACGCGACCGCATCCTCGACCGGCCTGGATGAGATTACGTTCATGATAAAAACCAATCCGGGCAGTCCGTTCGCGCCTTTGCACAAGACGGCGTCAGGCGGCGAATTGGCGCGGTTGATGCTGGCGCTGCGCGTTGTATTCGGCAACGGCAAAAACGACGCGCGCACGTTCGTGTTCGACGAAGTCGATACGGGCATCAGCGGCGCAACCGCCGCCGCGGTCGGTCAGCGCTTGGCGCGTTTGGCGCGCGCGGGGCAGGCATTAGTCGTCACGCACAGCGCCCAGGTCGCAGGGCATGCCGACAGGCATTTTAAAATCGAAAAATACGTCAAAGATGGCGCAACTGTGACCACGGTCCAAGAAATCGCATCCGATATGCGAGTGAATGAAATCGCGCGCATCATCAGCGGCGCCGAGATTACAAAGGAATCAATTGCAACGGCAAAGACATTGATAAAGAAGTAAGGTACATTCCCGTCAGTTGCGCCTTTATTTAAAATTCCATTCTGAATCCTAATTTTATTTTATCCGTGCTAACGCTGACCCTAACATCATTATATTCACTTACAAAAAACCAAGTCGTCAAACTGCTAATTGCGGCGCCGGCCGCCACATCCCACCAATGATGTTTATCTGATTCAATTCGCGAATATCCCGTAAATGTTGCCATTGCATAAGGTATAATCGCTCTTTTAACGCCGTATCTTTTATGAATGAAAGTTGCCCCGCTAAAGGCGCTTGCTGTATGACCGCTTGGGAAAGACTTATTGTTGCTTCCATCGGGTCTTTCCTCTTTTATAATACTTTTTAATCCATTAACCCCAATTTCCATTGTGGCAAAAGAATAAGTAAATTGTTTTGTTCCTTCCCAATCTTTTTCATTCACAGCCATTCCGAAAGCATAAGCCGGAACTATGACCTGCATATAACCTCCGATTTCTTCAATTGCTGATTTGGCGTAAGAGTTTAACGGACACGATGCAATTACAGTTAATGTAGATAATTTTATAAATTTAGACATTACTTCCCTTCATTTGATGTATTAGTAGGTATCAGGAAATTAATCCATCCGATTGAGCCTTTTCTTTACTAACAGTGTCTGCTCCTTATTTCTAAAGAGCAATGAAATAATACAACTAAATATAGGAATTTTCAATCAGTATATTAAAAATGTTGGATATTAAAAAAGCCTCAATCCCGAGGCTTTTGTTTTTTAATCCTTGCAGACCAGAACCGCCCAATAATCATCGGGCAGATTGTTCATGTCCACACTTTCCGCAAGAACCCTGTAACAGGATTCTGACGGGACCACGTTCACCAGAATCATATCCGGGTTGACACTTTCCGCTTCATCGCCGGTCGGCGTTCCGGTCGAAAATTTTGCGTTTGCATCCGACTTTGAAATATTAATCAATTCGTCGGTTTCCGTGCACTGAACGATAAAGTCGCCAGTTTCCGACGGGGCCCGCACGACTTCGCAGTCTTCGATAACGGCGGCAATTGTTTCATACGGCGTTTTCGGCGCGTCGTCGGCATAAACCGAAAACGGCAATGCCGCGAACAGACCGGCAAGCAGAGTTTTCTTCATTCTTTCATCCTTTTGGTTTGTTGATTCTACGATGAAATATTAACCAAAAAACGCACGCCCGTACATGGGTATTTATCCCCTAAGTTTTTCCTGCAGACGGCGGCCAAACATAAAATTTCCGATTTCATTTATATTGATGTTTCCAATCAGAATATTGTAAAGACGCCGCGCTTGCTTGCCGTTCGGAATATCGTTCGGACTGCCATAGTAATTATTGTCCGGCGTTGCGCGGCGTTCGGCGTCGATTTTTTTCATCGTGTCCGACAAATCATGCAAAAAGACGCGCCGCCTGTGTTTGTCGAAATCATTCTGAATTGCGGGATTGGTCAATATAGGATTGGGAGTATACCAAAAATTACCCTTGGTTTCATATCTGAAATATTCTTGAATAAATGGGCGGTTTTTTATTTCGCTTTCGACGAAAACTTTGTCCCAGCGGCCGAAATCGCCGTAGTTGTATTTGTTTTTTATTTTATCTATTTCCGCGCCCAATGCCGGTTGCATCCGCATTTCATGAATGGATGCGGCGGCCCGGACTTCCACGGGTTCGGACCAGAACAAAAGCTGTTTCAACAATGCGTCGTGAATTCCCTTGGGCTGATAGTCAAGAAACAATTCGTCAAAGTTAAGCATGCATGACATAATCGCGCGGGCAAGTATGTTTCTGGCATCCGGCGAACGCCGCTGGATATTTCTAATCAGCATTATTATATCCGTATCGATGTCATATGGCGTGAATGCTTCGTTCAAACGCATCTCGTGATTCGATGCTATCAATTCCTGGTCCAGTATCACCGGGTCGGTTTTTCCGCCCTTGAAAATGCCGGAAAATCTGTTCATAGCTATCCGACCTTTACCGTATCGTCGGCGAACTCGATTGTGGCGGGCGTTGTGAAGTCCGCTGCGCGGCCGATTATCTTGTTCGAATCATTTCGCACAATCGCATAGCCGCGCAACAGAACGTTTTTATAACTTAAGGAATTCAGCATCTGGCCCAAGTGGCCGACGGATTGATTCAGAACGCCCATGCGGTTCTGCAAAATTTTCGGAAATGTCGACAAAGCTTCGATTCGCTGCTTGGTCGTCGCCAGTTTGCCGTTGATAATAATGTTCATCGTGCGGGTCAGGTCGTCCAGGCGCTGTGCGTGTTCCATAATCAACTGTTTCGGATTTTTTATATTAATCGATTCGACGCGCTGCTTTGCGTTAACCAGCCGGACCGCAAAGCTGGCGGACAATCGGTGCGACAGGTTGTCGATTTCCTGAATCAGCGACAGCTTGGTCGGAATGACGGCCTCGGCCGCGCCGGTCGGAGTCGGCGCGCGCACGTCCGCCGCGAAGTCAATCAGCATCCAGTCCGGTTCGTGCCCGACGCCCGAGACCAGTGGTATCTGGCTGGCGGCGGCGGCGCGCACGACGATTTCTTCGGAAAACGGCAGCAGGTCTTCCAGCGAACCGCCGCCGCGCGCGACGATTATGACATCGACGTTTTCCCGTGCATTGAAGTATTCAATGCCGGCCGTGACCTCGGCCGCGGCGGTGGCGCCCTGGACGGTCGCAGGATACAGAATCACACGCACCGGAAAGCGTTCGCGCAACCGGTTTTGAATGTCTTGGAACGCGGCGCCGGTCGGACTGGTCACAACGCCGATTGTCTGCGGCAGGTATGGCAGAGGCTTTTTGCGCGACGCGTCGAACAGCCCCAGCGCCGCCAGTTTGCGTTTGCGCTCTTCCAGCATTTTCAGAATCGCGCCGGCGCCGGCCATCTCGATTTCATTAGCGATAATCTGGTAATTGCTGCGCGCGGGATATGTCGTGAATTTGCCGGTTATTATGACCTCTATGCCTTCTTCCAATTTAAAGGCGACCGGCGTTCCGCGCCAGACAATCACGGATATTGCGGCGGCGGAATCCTTTATCGTCATATAGACGTGGCCGCTGGCGGCGCGCGTGATTTGCGACAATTCGCCGCGGATTTTAATCAGGGGAAATGCGGCCTCGACAACATTTTTCAATCGCGCGGCGGCGTCGCTGACGGTAAAAATCGTGTCATGGCTATTCATATTTATTCCAACCCTGCGGCTTTGCCAAGAATCATTGCCTTTTCGCGCAACATTTCTGTAAATCCCTCATCTTTTCCTATACGCGCCTCCGCAGACTTTAAATAATACGGAAAAGGCGTGGAAAACTGGTCGTGCGTGACATCGAACGGCCCGCTGATATTTTTGTGCTCCAGCCACCAGTGCGCGGGATTCTTTTGCAGCGTCCATTCCTTGTCGGCGCCGGTTGACTGATATATATAGTAGCTGGCGACCAGGCAAAAGCCTTCGGACGGCATAAATATATTCCCCCCCCCTAGACTTTCGCGGTTTTCACCAAACACACGCCTGTACGTCAGTTTGTATTTGAACGATTCGCGCAACATATAGACAATTTCCGGAAATGAAAATTTTCCGATTACCGGCAGTTCGTAATCATATGCCCTCAGAACAAGTTCCTCGGACGCTTTATTGTATGATTTCAGTTTATTTAACATGGTGGCATTTTAGCACAAATACGATGGTTTTCAATATTATAATGCCTGGGTGGTCATTTCAGTCAACGGCCAGCGCGGACGCGGTGCGACTGGTTCGGTCACCACGTTGCCCAATCGGTAATTTTCCAACCCGGCCCAGGCAATCATCGCGCCGTTGTCCGTGCACAGGTTCATCGGCGGGGCCGCAAACGACATGCCGTTGTCGCTGGCCAGCCGTTCCATCGCCGCGCGAATCGCCGTGTTCTTGGCCACGCCGCCGGCGACCACCAGCGTCTTAGGCGCTGCCGCCGTCACCCGTTCGTCGCGCAGGGCGTTGCCAAGGCGGTTGATAATGCAATCCACCACCGACAATTGGAACGACGCGCAGAAATCGTTTATAAACTCTTCGCTGTGCGGCGCGGGATGCCCGGTCAGCAATGTCCGGGCGGATGTTTTTATGCCACTGAAACTGAAATCGCACCCGGGCTTGTCGCACAGAGGGCGAGGGAACTTGAACGCGTCGCCGCGGCCCATCGCCGCGCGCGCGTCGACGACCGGGCCACCCGGATAGCCCAGCCCCAGCATCTTGGCGACTTTGTCGAATGCCTCGCCAGCGCTGTCGTCCAGGGTTTGGCCGATTAATTCGTACCGGCCGACGCCACGGACCAGCAGAATCATAGTGTGGCCGCCGCTGGCCAGCACCAGCAGGTATGGGAAATCAACCGCGTCGACACCGGCGCCGTCGTTTGCGGACGCCGCGCGCAGACGCGGGACCAGGGCGTGGCCCTCCAGGTGATTAACCGCGACCAGCGGCTTTCCAGTACTTTGCGCAATGCCGACCGCGGCCATCCAGCCAATCAGCACGCCGCCGATTAATCCCGGGCCGGCGGTCGCCGCGACTACGTCTATGTCGGCGATTGTCTTGCCTGCATCATTCAACGTCTGTCCAATCACTTTGTCGATGGCCAGAATATGCGCGCGCGCCGCCAATTCAGGCACTACGCCGCCGTATTTTTGATGCTCGGGAATCTGCGAGTAAATCACGTGCGACAATATGTTGCGGTCGGAATCTACGACGGCCGCGCTGGTCTCGTCACATGATGATTCGATGCCCAGGCAAAGTATTTTTTTATCAGTCATTTTTTATCCTGTACAGGGCGACGCCCAGATTGTTTTTATTCGCCTGGCGCGCGGCGGCGTATTCCGCGAAGTCCGTATCGACTACAAATCCCGATTCGGATGACGCGTGCCGCAGCTTTCCATTCGGCAGCAGGAATCCCATATGTGACACCGCCAGGTCGGAACCTATTTTATCGCGCATTTTCGGATTATCTATGATAAACAACACCGGCAGCGGCGCGTCCGCATTAATCGGCCCCAAATCGGAATAGGGAATATAGGCGACATCGACCCATGCGTTATAAAGTCCGACATCCATTCCGTGATTCTTTTTGAACCAGTTTTTCCGGTCTAAATAAACACGCCGAATCTTGGCTGCGCCATATCGCGCGGTTACATTTTCAACCAGGCCGGCATTGTTCCGAACCCAGTCGTATTCGATGAAATGATTGCGTTCCAAGAAATCAACTTGGGCGCCGCGGTATCTGATTTTGGCCAGCTTATCCGCGTCTCCGCCCGCCATGGACATTTCGACAAATGTCACGCAGTCGAACGCGTCGATTCGTATCAGCGGGTCTGCGTCATACCCGTATTCTTCGCCCAACGGGTCTGTCGCGTACCGGGCGCCTAGGTATTCGCACCCGATATATTCGCATCGCCCCGATGTGCCGCATGCAGCCAACACCAACGATAAAAATAAGATATATTTTCTCATGCGGGGAATATCCTGCCGCCGGGTTATGCGCAAAGCTCAAATACTGTCTTTCATCTGGATGCCCGTAAAGCACAGGGACGCCGCGTCTTTCACAGGCATGTCTGCGGAATCGGGCAGGGACGCGACCTTGTCCAGACAGCGGACCATCAGATCGGTATGTTCGTCCGTGCCGGTCAGAATCTGCGCCGCCGCGCCGCGCCGTGCCAAAGACGCCGATTTCCAATGCTTCAGGTTGCCGGTTTCCAAATCGGACGACCGGTTCATAATAAAGAAAGCCACCGCGAACAGAATTACGGCCGCAACGCCAATCAGCAATTTCATATATTTTTTCACAATCGCCACCATTTTATCTTCTCCTGATTTTGTTACAATCGGACCCGGATTCGATTACCATCCGCGCCGCATCGTAAACTTTTTCAACGACCCTCAGCTTGGAAGATTCCGTCGCCAAGATGATTCCTTCTTCAGCCAGCTCGACCAAAACATTTTCGCCGCTGACGCGGTAAATATAATTCCAAGCGTCCGATTTTTTAAACATCGCGCACGCCTTGGACCGGGTCAGCAGCACGAACACCTTGGAATCGCCGTCATAGCTGAGATACTCGCCGTTTTCAAACGATTGCAAGCCCAGCACGTAACCTTCTATAACTTTTTGCGTCAACAACATGCCTTATTCACACTTTACCAGCCACAAATCATAATCGGCATTCTGCAGCGGGTTGTCGCCAGGCTCGTTCCGGGACATCCATCCGCTGAAAATCCGACCGTCCGGATTTTTGGAAACCTCGACGAACATGAAGAAATCTTCAGGCTGGAAAGGGTCCGTCTGCCGGCACGAGCGTACCGTCATCGCCAGTTTTTCATATTCGGCGCGCGCGCCAACTGTCAGGGATATTGTCTGGGATTTTCCGGCCGCCTTGTTCATGACGCGCACGACCGCGGTCTTTTTTTCAACATACGCGGACGCGTCCGCAGAATACAGCAGCGCGAATGAGACCAGCAATGCGGACAACAGTTTTTTCATAACCGGTATTCTATAACCGCGGCAGGGCAAAGTCAAAGTTAATTTTGGCATTAAATCAATTGACAATAATGTACCTTATTATTAAAACCTCAAGACTCGTCATACCGGCCTGCGCCGGGGTGACGACAAAAGAGAAGAGTGTCGAAAAAGGTACATCCTGTCAGTTGAAGATGAAACTATTCACTATTGATTAAAAAATCCCGCAGACGCGGGATTTTTTTTATTGCTTGTTCGTGGTCTTTTCAGCGGACGTTGCAGCCAAGTCTTCGACAATGCGGGCCTTTTTGCCGGACAAGCCGCGCAGAAAGAACAATTTTGCGCGACGCACCTTGCCGATGCGCAGTTTCTCGATCTTTTCAATCGAGGGGCTGTATAGGGGGAACTTGCGCTCGACCCCGACGCCGTATGATTCGCGGCGCACCGTGAACGACGCGTTGCCGCCGGTGTCCCCGTCGCGGGCGATGACTACGCCCTCGAAAATCTGGATGCGGAATTTGTCTCCGTCCTTGATTTTAACGTGCACCCGCACCGTGTCGCCGGCCTTGAAAGCCGGAATTTTCTTGTCGCCTTTCAGCTTTTCGATTTGCTTGGCTTCTATTTTCTTAATGATGTTCATGTTTTACTCACTTTGTTCGTAAAAGGAATCAGCAAACAGGAATCGGGAATCAGCAGATTAATACTTACTCCTTTCAACTTGTTCCTGATTCCTTTAATAAATCCGGACGGCGTTCTTTGGTTATGTCGTCCGATTGTTTTTTCCGCCATCTTTCTATGTCGCCATGATGACCGGACAGCAGGACTTCTGGGACGCTTCGTCCACGCCATACTGACGGACGGGTATATAATGGCCATTCCAGCCCGCCGATTTCGAAACTTTCGTTTGCGGTGGCATCCTTGCCGCCGCGGACCACATTATCCATCAGACGAACGCAGCTGTCAATAAAAACTTGCGCTGCGATTTCGCCGCCCGACAGGATATAGTCGCCTATGGATACCTCTTCGATGCCATATTCGTCGATTATCCGCTGGTCGATGCCCTCGTACCGGCCGCAAATAAGGATAAAGGATGATGGATAATGGATGACAGACGACGTGAATTCGCGCACCATCTTTTGATTCAACAGACGACCACGCGGCGAGAAATAAATTATCCTGCTCTCTGTTACTTGTTCCTTGTTCCTTATACTGTCAATCGCGGCGCCCAGAACCTGGGGCAGCATGACCATGCCCGCGCCGCCGCCGAATTGCGCGTCATCCACGCTTTTGTGGCTGTCCGTCGCGAAGTTGCGGATATTGATTGCCTCGTACGACCAGACGCCGTCGTCCAGCGCCCGGCCGACAACCCCGCCCGCCAAGGTGCCCGGGAACATTTCAGGAAAGATGGTCAGTATCTTGAAATTCATGACGACGCTTGTTTTATTTTTCCCTGTCGCAGCAACCCGCGCACAACAGCTGCATATGATTTGCCAAAATGCAGTTAAGCTTTTTCTTGGCTATATTCGCGTCGCCGACAGACAGAATGTCCAATATTATTGTCTTTACATTTTGTTTTGTTTCATTCTCCAATTTTGAATGGATATTGCGCGTATTTTTCAAAAATAAAAACATGGATTTATATGCCGGACATTCGCCAAGACGGGCATTGCAGTTCGCGCAAAAACTGCTGCGCTTGGAGTTGTACGATACGACGAATTTTCTTTTCACTTTAATTTTTCCTATGGGTTGGATTTTATCAATCGAAACGGCGTGGTGTTATTTGCCATTGACCTTGTTTGCCTGTTCAACCAAATAACCGAATACCGAGACAATCTGATTAGAGAATTGCATGTCTTTTTTATGCTTAATCGTAAAATTCTTTTCACAAGCCCGTATAAAGCCCAATGAAGCGCCGAAATTTGGATTAGACGCCAAGACGCTCAACATTTTCAAAGCGTTGTCAGATGCAGACATCGTGTTTCCAATGACAGGCACGCCATTTTCTCCAACGGCGGTTATGCATACTTTCATTTGATTATCATCATTCATATTTTTTCCTTTTATTTTATGTAAATGATTTTGTTTTCCATATCCACGTCTGCGCCGCCGAACGACAGCATTTCCCCGGAATCCGATTCCAAAATGTCGCCGGCGCCAAAATTGTGCACGGCGGCGACTGCGCCGACCATCTTACCGAACAGATTGACTTGCATTCCTATCAAATCTGTTTGGTAATACTCTCCCACGGGCAATCGGGGCAGGGATTCGCGTTCTATGAATAATTCCGTTCCGCGCAGAGCCTCGGCCGCAATTCTGTCGTCGACGCCGTCGATTTTGGCGACAATTACGTCCGAATTCGGAACATGGCGCACAAAAGCCAAACCGCCGTCCGGGAACCGTGGGCTTTGAACCTGGAACTTTTGAAAATCCAGCGGATTTTCGGCGTACGTCTGCACGCGCACCTGGCCGCGCAGGCCGTGGGCCGCGACGATTTTTCCCACCAAGATTTTTGATGCGTCAGACATGAATTATTCCACTGGTGATGGATATATGGCGTCCGATTTCCAAAATAAAAACCGGACGCCGCGTTCGGCAAATTTATTCGGCGGACGTTTCCGCAGGGGCCTCGGCCGGCGCTTCTGAGGCCGCTGGCGCGATTTCTGCTGCCGGTGTTGCGGCGGTTTCGGCCGCTGCCTTTGCCTCGGCTGCTTTCGCCAGCTTGCCGGCCTTGTCCTTGATTTTCATCAATGTTTTTTCAGACTGCAGATGCTTTTTCGTCTGAACCGGATAGGCTTTCTTTTCCAGCACACCTGCGTTCGCCAGGAATTTGTAAACGCGGTCGGACGGCATCGCGCCCTTGGCCATCCAGGCCTTGATTTCGTCGATTTTCAAAGTGACGCGGTTGTCGCCGTCTTTCGGCTGCATTGGGTCGTATTTTCCGACGACACCCAGAATGTTTCCCGAATTGCGCGCGTTGCGCGAATCCGTCACGACGATGTGATAATAAGGGCGTTTTTTCGCGCCATAACGCGCAAGTCTGATTACGGTTGCCATTTTTCTTTTTCCTTTTTAAGTTATTGTTCCCAAGACCGCTTTGAACGACACAAAAACGCGCCATCAAGAGCGAGACTCGCCGGTTGATGTTCCTCTACGCAGGCTGCGTGCAGGAGTTCAATAATCGCAATCTTTGGGGATTTGCCGACGTATTATCCATCAATAATTGGCAAAAGTCAAATAAATTATGGCTTTTTGCAAATACCCGCCACGGTCGGCGCAATTGGTCATCAAATATTTCTGGATTTTTTCGCGGATGTTTATATAATTCGCCGCATGAGATTAGATTGTGAACTTGTCATACGCAAAATTTACCCGACCCGCGCCAAGGCGGCCGCGGCTATTATCGCCGGATTGGTTTCTGTCAACGGTCTGGCAGCGCCCAAGGCCAGTCTGAACGTGTTACCGCACGATTCCATATCGGGCGCTCCGCTGCCCTATATTTCCGGTCGCGGCAGCTTGAAATTGGCCGCGGCGCTGGATGCGTTCAATATCGACCCGACAGACATGCTGTGCCTGGACGTCGGTTCCAGCACGGGCGGCTTTACCGAGGTATTATTGAACCGCGGCGCGCGGCGCATAATCGCGGTGGATGTCGGCACGGACCAGATGATTCCGGGGCTGCGAAACGACCCGCGTGTGACGTCTTTGGAAGAAACGGATATTCGGATGCTGCGGCCGACGGCCTGCGTCGACTTGGTTGTCGCCGACGTGTCTTTTATATCGCTGGCAGACATCGCGGCCAGTCTGGCGGCATGGAACCCGCCCAAAATCATCGCGCTTATCAAACCTCAGTTCGAAGTCCCGCGCCGCACCGCCGCCAAGGGCAGGGGTGTTATTAAATCCGACGCGGACCGTGTTCGTTCTATTGAAGCAGTGACGGACGCATTCAAAGCGGCCGGTTTCCGGCGGACCGGATTAATCGAATCCCCGATAAAGGGCGGCAGCGGAAATATGGAATACCTGGCAATGTTCACAAACCAGTAGTGATTAGTGCATAGTGAGTAGTGTTTAGTGAACTAGTTAACTATTCACTATAAACTAAGTACTATTCACTACTCACTATTTACTTATTGGAATATTCAATATCTGTTTCGGGAAAATCAAATCCGGGTTTTCAATATTGTTTCTTTCCGCGATGATGCTGAACAAAATTCCCCGACGCAGAAAGTTTCTGGCGATAATCCACAGGCAATCACCGCGGCGCACGGTATAGAAAGTATCGCTGTCGCCGGTCGGTTCCGGCATCGCGAATTCATGCCGCACTGTTGCGACGGTCCGTCCGTCGCCGTCATGCAGGCGGATTTCCAGTTTATATTCCCGACCCGGCTTCAATTCGCCAACATCCGCGCCCAAACCGAAGTGCTTGTGGTCGGACACGCGCGCAAAGCCCAGATACGTTCCATCCAGCGATAATGACACGCGCAGGCGCGGCAGCGCGTCGCCGGTAACGACGATGCGTCCCGAATCCAGATAATCAATTTTCGAGACCTGCAAATCGCCCTCGACCAATTTCGGAGACTGCAGCAGTGTGCTGCCGTTTTTCGTCATCAGCAGCGAGATTGAATTCTCGTATCCGCGCGGGGAAATATAAACGAAGACATCGCTTTCGGATTTGACGCCCGTATCGGCGCCGACCAAGGAAATAGTATAGTTGCCGGGCGCGAAAGCGCGCGTCGGCGCGTAAACGAATTCGCCGCGTGCATCCGTGCGTTCCGTCGCGACTACTTTTTTATTGATGACGATGGAAACGTTCGCCGACGGCAGCCACCGGCCCGCGATGACGACATTGCCGTCTTTTTCAATGCGGACGATGTCGAACGACGGTTCTGCGTTTTCCGCGACCACCTGGATTGTCGGTTCGGGCACGGCCGGAATAACTACGATTTTTTCGGTCGCGTTCACGCGAAAGAATGCGACCCAGACCGCAATAAATACAACCAACAGCGCACACAGAATCGGAAACCAATACGCGGCCGGACCGGATTTTTTCTTATCGCGGCGGCTGACTGTTCCTGCGGCGGCGGTTTTGGCGGGCCGGCCCACGATTTTTTTCACAGCCGGGCGCGCGAACAGGTTAAGGCTTTTCAAGAAACGCTTTGCGAATGCGCGGCGGCGTTCCATCCATGAAGTCTGACGGGCTACGGCTTCTTCGATAATTTTGTCAGTGCTTCTTTTGATTCCGCCCATATTTGGATTTTTTTTAATTTTCTTGGCCATGGGTTTCTCCGACTAATTCGATACACTTCCTCTCTCGCCCTCTTTGAACGAGAGATTATCACAAAAATTATTTCTTTGTCAACAAAAACATTGATGATGGATAATCGCCGCTTGCAAAAATCGTCTGCGTGTTATATAGTGCCTTTGTCGCGGAGCGTTTCCGCGATGAGGCTTGATAACCTGTACTTACGGATTCCAGCAATGGCTGGAGGGCGGCGAATATATTGAATAAGTCGTGCAATTCCGTAGGATTGTTATCAACCTCCAGCCGCTTTTATACAAGGCGGTTTTTTGCTTCTGTATTGGGAGTACGGAAGCGGATAGTGCATGAACGGGGGCCTCATCAACCCCCGTTTTTTTCGTACTGGTCGAATATGATTCGCCCCTACACCGGTATGACGATTTGTCTGGTTCCCGGTTCTTTTCTCTGATAGAATGAAACGCAAAGGAAACGCATATGAAATCTAAAAAAACAACTTTTCACAATCCGCCATCCGCCAAAAGAATCGGAATCATAACGACCGGCGGCGATTGTTCGGGACTGAACACCGCGATTCACCGCGTCGCGCTGGGCGCGATGCTGCGCGGCTGGACGGTTTTCGGGATAAAGGACGGCACGGACGGGCTGACCTTTGATTCGGACAAGGTTATAAAATTCAACCGCAACACGTTGCCGATTGAAGTCGCGCGCCTGTCCGGCAGCATGCTGTGCAACGGCCGTTCGGGAATGGAGAACTTCGAAACCGCCGCCAAGGCCGGCCAGCATTCCGAATTCAACAAAAGATTAAAGAAATCGCTGGAAAGCCTGGAACTGGACGCCTTGGTCCTGATTGGCGGCAATGGCAGCCTGTCGCTGGCATACAGGCATGCCGAAATCTATTCCGGCCTGCAGCTGATTTGCATGCCGAAAACCATCGACAGGGATATTCCGATGACCGACACGACCATCGGTTTTTCGACCGCCGTGCAACAGCTGGTGAATTTCTGCGACCAATTGCTGCTGACCGGACGCAGCCACCACAGGTGGTTCGTCGTCCAGACGATGGGGCGCGATACCGGCGCATTGGCGCTGAACGCGGGCGTCGCCCTGGGTGCGGATGCGATTTTGATTCCTGAAATCAAGTTCAACGTCAACAGCCTGATTGACCATATAAACAACCAGCCGCGCGATTACGGAATTATTTTGGTGTCCGAGGGGATTTCTCTGCGCGGTCATTCGGGCCGGCCGGCGGAAATGATTTCGCGTCAGCTGAGCGCCGCGAACATCGCGAACCGCGCGGCGTTTCCCGAACACACGCAAAGGGCGGGCGACACGACCGCGGATGACCGTCTGCTGGCGACGGCGATGGCGAATTGCGCCCTGGACGCGATTGAGAATAACGAGACCTATGTCATGACCGCGGTCCGCGGCGGTCGGTTCAAAACGATTCCTTTGTCCGATTTCTTCGACGCGGGCGACATCGTCAGCGACCCCAAGATTCCGAATATGAAGGTATCGAACGAATACGTCCAGCCCGATGACCCATTGTTGGACATCGCCGCCGCGATGGGGATTTATATCGGGGAAACGAAATAACAATTAATAAATAATAGAGAATAAAGAATAAATAATATGTTCGGTCTAAGTTCCCCTCCGCCGGAGGGGTGTCTCGGCCGCGGCGCACGAAGTGCGACGGGACGGACGGGGTGGTGTTACTGGGTTGCTTCGCTTTGCTCGCAATGACAAAGTAGAGGATAGCTGTTCGAGCGTAATGCTATAAACTATACACTACCTGCTATTCGCTATCCGCTATTTTTTTCACTGGACACGGGCGCCACAAAGGCGCAGAATGTATTCACAGGACCGCTAATCCAAACCATCGTTGGATTGTACATAGTTGCTGTTCTTAAAAACCCCAGTTTTTCGCCATCTTTTGTTTCCTATTTATTGCCTAATCTAAACCATGGTTTTTATGCCATTTTGGGCAATGGGGAAAAGAGAGATGAATAGAATAATTTTCAAACTATCACGTGTGCTGGCATGTACGGTGCTTATCGCGTTATTTGCGCCCATGCCGGCGCGGGCCGAAATCGCGGCCAAATCCTATGTGGACAGCATGTTTATCGCCCAGGCGCAGAGCGAGCTGTTGAATCTGGTTTATCCTGTCGGATCCATATATATTTCGATAGTCAGCACGAATCCCGGAACTTTGTTCGGCGGAACATGGGTTGCGTTCGGCGCGGGCCGGGTCTTGATAGGCGCAGGCACTGGCACGGATACCAGAAACCAAAGCATCGCATTTTCGGCAAACGGCACGGGCGGAGAATACAATCATGTCCTGACAGTCAACGAATTGGCCGCGCATGAGCATGCGACGAACACGTATAACGGTAGTCTTATATACTTGGATTATAACGGCGTCGGGTCTGGAAGCAATCGGATCTTGAACGCTGCATATTCGCCCGCTGCTAGCAATCCTTTGAGAGCCCAATCCACTGGCGGAAATGCTGCGCATAACAATATTCAGCCCTATATAGTCGTCTATATGTGGCGCAGAACGGCGTGAGTGGATTTCTGATTTATTATTGCTGATTTATGATTTTAAAAACAAATACTTTGTATTTTTTGTCATTCCCGCCTACGCGGGAATGACAAAAACTTAATAAGTTCAAATAATTATATCTTTTAAATCAATCAACATAAAATGAACAATTTGCTTTAACAAAGGTGCGCGAACACGCGCCCATATCACCTTCAATTACACTTGCGCCTTTGGCCTATTTTTCCGAAAAATCAGCGTCTGTCGTTTTGCCGTCGTCGGCCGCAGCGCCATCGGGCGCCGTTTCGGCCTCTTGGGCGGCTTTGTAAACGGCCTCACCCAATTTCATCGCCTTTTCAGTCAGCGCGTCCGTCTTTTCTTTCAGAGATTCCGCTGTCGCGCCGTCGCGTGCGATTTCATCGGCCAGTTCCTGTTTCGCAGTTTCTATCGCCTTTTTTTCGTCCTCGCTGATTTTGTCGCCGTGTTCCTTTAATGACTTTTCGATTGAAAAGACCGCGGCCTCGGCATGATTCTTTGCCTCGGCCAGTTCGCGTTTTTTCTTGTCGGCCTCGGCGTTCGCGGCGGCTTCGTCAACCATCTTTTTGATGTCGGCCTCGGACAATCCGCCGTCCGATTTTATTGACACGTTCTGTTCCTTGCCGGTGCCTTTGTCCTTGGCGGACACGTGCACGATGCCGTTCGCGTCGATGTCAAAGGATACTTCAACCTGCGGCATGCCGCGCGGGGCGGGGGCGATGCCCTCTAGATTGAATTGCGCCAGCAGCTTGTTGTCCGCGGCCATGTCGCGCTCGCCCTGAAAGACGCGGATGGTGACGGCCGACTGGTTGTCTTCGGCGGTGCTGAAGACCTGGGATTTTTTTGTCGGAATCGTCGTGTTGCGGTCAATCAGGCGCGTGAACACGCCGCCCAATGTCTCGATGCCCAGCGACAGCGGCGTGACGTCCAGCAACAGCACGTCCTTGACATCGCCCTTCAGCACGCCGCCCTGGATGGCCGCGCCCAGGCCGACGACTTCGTCCGGGTTCACGCCCTTGTGCGGTTCGCGTCCGAAGAATTCCTTGACGGTTTCAGCGACCTTGGGCATGCGGGTCTGACCGCCGACCAAGATGACTTCGTTGATTTTGGATTTGTCGACGCCGGCGTCTTTCAGCGCCTGACGGCACGGCGCGATTGTTTTTTCAATCAAATCGCCGACCAGAGATTCCAGCTTGGCGCGCGTTAGCGTCGTGTTGAAATGCTTTGGCCCGGACGCGTCCGCCGTCAGATACGGCAGGTTGATGTCCGTCGAAGTTTTGGAGGACAATTCGATTTTCGCTTTTTCGGCGGCCTCTTTCAAACGCTGCAGCGCCAGCTTGTCCGCGGACAAATCGATGCCGCTTTGGCCTTTGAATTCGGCAATCAGGAAATCCAGAACCCGCGCGTCGAAATCCGCGCCGCCCAGCATCGTGTCGCCGTTGGTCGATTTGACTTCGAACACGCCGTCGACGATTTCCAAGATGGACACGTCGAACGTGCCGCCGCCCAAGTCATAGACAACAATTGTTCCGTTCTTGTTTTTATCCAGGCCGTACGCCAGCGCGGCGGCGGTCGGTTCGTTGACGATACGCAATACGTTCAGGCCCGCGATGCGGCCGGCGTCTTTGGTTGCCTGGCGCTGGGAATCATTGAAATAGGCCGGAACGGTAATGACCGCGTCCGAGACCGATTCGCCCAGATAGCTTTCGGCGTCTTTTTTCAGCTTGGCCAGAATCATCGCGGATATTTGGGACGGCGCGTATTTCTTGCCGTCGATTTCGACCCAGGCGTCGCCGTTGTCGCCGGCGACGATTTTATAGGGAACGCGCGCGGCGATTTCCTTGACCGCGGGGCTGTCGAAACGCAGGCCCATCAGGCGCTTGATTTCATAAATAGTGTTTGCGGGATTTGTCACGGCCTGGTTCTTGGCGGTGACGCCGACCAGCTGCTCGCCGCCGCCGGTGATGGCGACGACCGACGGAGTGGTGCGCTGACCCTCGGCGTTTTCGATGATTTTAGGATCGCCGCCGTCCATGAACGCCATTGCGGAATTCGTTGTTCCCAAGTCTATGCCTAATACTTTTGCCATTTTGTTTTACTCCTTGCAATATTTTTGACAATGAATTTGTCTGCCCCCCATATAGTTACACCAAAAACTATTTCAAGGTCCATAGGAAAAAATATCATTGGCGGTCAGAATGTTTTTTTACCTCTTGATTTTCCGTCTTCTTTAATCTAGTATTAAAGCATCGCGGGGCGTTCCCGCGATGGGGCTTGATAACCTCTTGTTAGCGTCGTGACGAATTTACACGCTTGTGCGTCTTTTTTCGTATAACGGCGAAAAATCAACTCCTGACTTAGTCAGGAGGGCGGCGATATATCGAAATAAGCCGCGCAATTCTAACAATTGTTATCAACCTCCTGACCACCCTTTCAAGGTGGTTTTTGCTTTACCTAAAAAAGGAGGTTTTAATGAAATTTAAATTTTTCGCAACTTTTATGACAATAATTTTGACATCGACGACACATACCTGGGCGGCATCGTGCTGGATAGCTACAAAACCAACCAGCAGTAACTACATCGCATGCCTGCAGTCGCACACAGGATATTGGAATTGCAATTCTTCCAGCAGTTGCGGCAGCTCACAAGTAACTGCTGTCACAGGCAAACCCTATGGATTTTCTGATGCCAATACAATGAGCACGAGCGAAATGACGTCCTGCGGTGTAATCTGTACTCCATATGGTTTTAGAATGTTTGCTAATAACGATGCTGAAGCGATTGATTGCAACGGTACATGGGATTTAAATTCCAGCACTCGCGAAGCAGTATGTCAATGCAACGTTAGAAGCTGCACTGCTTGCAACAGCGTGTCGGTCGAGCAATGGATTGCTATGAGCGGAACGGGCACGATCGTGTTCCAAGTGAAGCAGACCCGCACCGCCACGTGTTCAGGAAACACCTGCACCAGCAACGGCAGCTGCTCTACCGGAAGCTGGACCAACACCAACAATTACCGCTGCTCGGCGGGATATTATGGCAGCGTTTCGACCAGCAACTACAGCTGCGCGCTGTGTCCGTGCATGACAGACACTGGCGGCGTCAATCGCTGCGGCGCCAGTTCCGCCGGTACTACTCTTGTCAGTGGATGCGTCATGGCGACCGAATACGAATTTAACGACGGGACCGGCGATTATTCATTTACGACCGCATGTCCGGCATCATTGTAATAAAAAAGTACGTTCTTATTAGTCGAGTTTATTTGATAAATAGTCAATAGCGAATAGTGCTTAGTTTATAGTGCATAGTTAGACAGTTCACTAATCACTATAAACTATGCACTATTCACTAGTGTTTCATGACCAACAATCTCCCCGAATTTTCATCGGCAACAAGTTGCCGGAAAATTCTCCCCTCTTTAACAAGAAGGGGCAACAGCCCAGAACAGCTCGCCGACACAAGACTTGGCACTTGTCCCCCTTGATTCAGCTCTTGTCCCCCTTAGTAAAGGGGAAAAGTTTTTGTTAGCGCCAGCGTTACAAAAACTTGGGGGATGCCGGTTTTTTTAATCACTAGTGAATAGTGATTAGTGCATAGTGTTTAGTTATTAGTAAACTATTTAACTATACACTATAAACTAAGCACTATTCACTAATGTTTTTTTACGAGTCACGAAAAAACCGCCCAGCGGGCGGTTTTTTTTATTTCTTGGCCGGTTTGCCTTTCGCGGGCGCAGCGGCTGCAGTGGGCGCGGCTGCGGGTGCTTCGGCCTTTTTGACATCGCTGGCTTCTTCGGCCATCTTGCCGCCGATTGCGGCGAACGCCAAATCAGCCATGCGCAGGCCCAGTTCGACGCCATTGGGCAGTTTCAAATCAGAACCGTGCACGGAATCGCCGATGCCCAATTCGCTTAAATCTATTACGATTTTTTCCGGGATGGATTCTATCAAACCGACCAACGCCACTTGGCGCACCGCGAAGTTCAGCACGCCGCCGACCTTCAGGCCCTTGGATGTTTCGATATTGACGCATTCCACCGGAACGACCACATGCACGGGCTTTTTGACGTCGATGCGCTTGAAGTCCACATGAACCGCGTTGTCCGTAACCGGATGATACTGGATGTCGGCCAGCATGACGTTTTCTTGACCAGCCGGCGTTTTGATTTCGAATAATTTCGTTCGCAGACCCGGCGTGCGCAGCAGCATTCCAAAGCCGTAGTCGTCCAGTTCGATGGCCAGGGGTGCTGTTTTTTCGCCGTAAATGACGGCTGGGATTTTTTTGTTATTGCGAACGGCGCGCGCGGCCCCCTTGCCGGCGACGCTGCGAATTTCCGCATTTAATTGTATTGCCATTTTGGTTTCCTTTTTTTGACGTTAAGCGACCTCCAAGGGTGTCGCACGGGACGCATTATTGATTAGAACACGAGAAAAATCAAGTTTTTTATTCCCCGCCTGCGGGCAGGTGGGCGACTTTGCGTTCCAATATAATAAACCGGGCGCGGCCGTATGTCTTGTCGCGCAGTACGGCCCATAGCTCTTCTGAAAATACAGGCGCGGCGGTATTTTCCATTTCCCACACGATGATTGTTCCCGGTCGCGCGATCTGGGCTAATTTGCGAACCAGACTGATTCCCAAATCATGACTGGAATAGGGCGGGTCGATAAAAACGATGTCGGCGGCCGCGCCGTGGCGCTTGACGGCGTTCAGCGCATCCGTCATTTCAATCGTCGCGCCGGGCATATCCGCGACGTTTTTGTTTATGGTCTTGAAAGAATCCGCGGAAATATCCGTAAAGATGACCGACGCATTGCGATACCTGGACAGAAATTCGACGCCGAACGCGCCGCTGCCGGCAAAGGCGTCCCAGACCGTAATTCGTGATTTGTGATTCGTGACTCGCAAAATATTCTCGAGCATGTTGAACAAGGCTATTCTGGCTTTGTTTTGCGTCGGGCGGGCGCCGCCTGGCAAAAACAGTCGGCGGCCGCGCTCCCGTCCTGAAATGATTTGCAATTTAGATTCCATGCTTTAAAGTATACATCATGGACCCGATGAGACAAGCGATTATTTTGGCGCGCCGCGCCGCGGCGCATGACGATGTGCCGATTGGCGCGATTGTCGTGCAGGGCGGCCGCATTATCGCGCGCGGCGAAAACCAGGTTCAATTAAAGCGCAATCCGACGCTGCACGCGGAAATCGTCGCGCTGAACCGCGCGGTGAAAAAGCTGGGGACCAAGTTTCTGGATGATTGCGAAATCTATGTCACACTGGAACCCTGCGCGATGTGCGCTGTCGCGCTGTCGCTGGCGCGCGTATCCAAGATTCATTTCGCGGCCGCCGATGAAAAAGGTGGCGGCGTCCGGCACAATGCGCGCGTGTTTGAAACGGACAAACATCTGTGGAAACCGGAAATTATCGAGCATCCGGAACACGCGGCCGAATCCGCACAAATGTTAAGAGATTTTTTCAAATCAAAACGCAAGAATAACCACTAGTGCATAGTGAGTAGTGCTTAGTTTATAGTTAACTAGTTCACTAATCACTATAAACTAAGCACTATTCACTACTGACTATTTTTAGCAGGTTCTTTCCAGTCATCTCATGTGGCTGCGGCATACCCAGAATCTTCAACATGGTCGGGGCTAAATCCGACAGGCCCCCCGATGCGACAGCACGCACGTCATTGGACACAATAATCAAATTAACCTGATTTGTCGTATGCGCGGTCCAGGGTGTGTTGCTTTCGTAATCCCACAGCTTTTCGGCATTGCCATGGTCCGCTGTTATCAGCATCGTTCCGCCCAGTTCCAACACCGCAGGGACAAGTTTGCTTAATTGTTCATCCAGGCATTCCATCGCCCGGATTGCTGCGGATTCCACAGCCGTGTGCCCGACCATATCCCCATTGGCATAGTTCAAAATCACAACGTCGAACTTCGACAATCTGTCCAACAAGGCGCGCGTGATTTCCGGCGCGGACATTTCCGGTTTCATATCGAACGTCGCGACGTCCGGGGACGCAATCAGGACTTTTTCCTCGCCCGGGTAATCGATGTTTCTTTCCGCATCGAAAAAGTATGTCACGTGATTGTACTTTTCCGTCTCGGCGATGCGCAGCTGGGTCTTGCCGGCGGCCGCCAAAACATCGCCCAACGTGTTTTTGACATTTATGTCGTCCAGCAGCGCGGGACACAGCTCGTCCAATCCTTCGCCGTATTGCGAGAAACACAGAACGCGCGCATTTGTCGTAACGATGCTGCGCATAATCTGGCGCGCGCGATCGCTGCGGTAATTGCCGAACAGGAACCCGTCAGCCTCATGAATAATGGATGATGGATGATGGATGATGGTCGGTCTTATAAATTCATCGGTTTCGCCGCGTTCGTACGCCGCCACGACGGCTTCGTCGATTGATGCGGCGGAAAAAGCGCTTTCGCCATGCGCGATGGCGTTGAACGCCGATTCCGTGCGGTCCAGATTCTGGTTCCGGTCCATCGCGTAATAGCGTCCGGATACTGTCGCGAACCAAGCCCGGCCCGACGCCAGGGCATCGGCCAATTCGGATTTAATCAATTCGACATAGGCCGTCGCGGACTTCGGCAAAGTATCGCGGCCATCAGCGATAAAATGTATGGCGATTTTCAGGCCCGACGCCAGAATCCGCTTGGCGATAATTAAAATCTCGCCGATGTCGGAATGAACGCGGCCGTCGGACATCAGACCGGCCAAGTGAACGATGCCGCCGGATGCCTTGACGGCGTCGATAAATTCGCGCAAGGGTTTGTTTTTGTCCCAATCTTCCAATTCAAAACGGCGCAGATACTGGTTGACGATGCGGCCCGATCCAATCGTGATATGCCCGACCTCGGAATTGCCCATAGTGTCCGGGGGCAGCCCGACGGCCGGCCCGCTGGTATCCAGCCTGGAATTCGGATATTTCGCCAGCAATTCGTCAAAAAATGGCATTTTGGCCAGGGAAACCGCGTTGTGTTCCCGGGCATTACTGATTCCGACGCCGTCAAGAATACATAGAACCAAAGGCTTTGTCATCTTATCTCCTGTTTGCTTTGACGGTATCATAATAGTTTTTTGATTGCAAAACAAAAAGAAAAGCTGTATAAAGCCTGTATAGGAACCATTTCATATAAAACATCCATGGGAGATTACGATGAGCGTCAAGAACTCTGCGCCGACATCCATAGACGAACATATCGGACAACGAATGCAGCTGCGCCGCAACATGATGGGCTTGTCCCAGAAAGATTTGGCCGGGCTGTGCGGGGTAACTTTCCAGCAGATTCAGAAATATGAAACTGCTGGCAATCGGATTTCTGCGTCCCGTCTGTTCGATGTCAGCACGGCTTTGGAAACCCCGGTTTCGTTTTTCTTTTCGGGTCTGCCGGGCAATATGCCCGAAGAAACCCGCGCCAACCGGTCGGTCAGAATATCTTCGCCGAAATCCGACGATCCGCTGGGCAAGAACGAATCCTTGTTATTGATAAATTTGTATTGGAAGCTGCCGAACGACGACCAACGCAAGATGGTTATGAAGATGTTGAAAAGTTTGAACGGCGCTGATTAAAAAACCGCCCGCTGGGCGGTTTTTTAGTTATAAGTTATAAAGGATAAGTTATAAATGGCGCAAATGACAGAAATATACCTTTTGGGCCCCAAAACCTCAAGACTCGTCATTCCCGCTTGGACCACCCACGAAAATCCAGTAGGTTTTCGCGGGACCCGGTGGCGGGAATCCAATGTATTCAAACTATGAACAATACACGTGTGATAAATACATTGGACCCCCGCCTTTGTGGGGGTAACGGCAAGTGAGAAGAATGTCGAAAAAGGTACATTCGATGTCAGTTGAGCTAATCTCTATGTATTAAACCACCCCGGCCGCTACGCGCCCACCCCTCCACCGGAGGGGAACTTTGACCGAGCTTTTTATTTATTCTTTACTCTTTATTATTTAATAATTGTTATCTGTGCTCTGTTAATTGTTAACTGAAAAGGGGCGTCAGCCCCGCGGCAATCCAGTAAAATGAATTCGTGCGTCCGTTGGGTGCACTTTCTTTTGTCCCCCCTCCTGTGGGGGAGTACTTTTCCTCTCTTGCTGATGGGGGTCACGAAGTGACGGGGTAGTGTTACTGGATTGCTTCGCCGCGCTCGCAATGACACGGTGGCGATTTAGTACCCAGTACCTAATACCAAGTACCCATCTGCGCTGCGCAATGACAATTGATTTCCTTTTACGAATCACGAGTCACGAATTACGTATCACGAAAAAAACCGCCGGACGGCGGTTTTTTATATCAGCTGCACAGTTTTGTGGTGGTATTCCACGTTTTGCCGAATATGCAGCATGCGTATTCTGCAGGCTCTAACTTGGCCCAACAGGCGTCGATAAAATTCTGCGGCGCCGAATTCTTGCCTTTGCCGAATTGCATTTCAGGCGTCGCCAAGGTGGTCGCCTGTTTGCATCTCTTGGTCGTTTTATCAAATACCTGACCGTCGGAACATTTGACGCAAACCCCGTCCCCATCGACCCCGTACCGGCCGTCCGCATTGCATACATCGCACTGATTGCGCTCGGTCGCGGATTTAAAGCCCTGGCCGGAATCGGAACAGACAAATTTGCTGCATCCGCCGGACGTGCTCATGGTGTGCATAGACGCACTGAATTGGGATACAGAATAACCCGTGCACATGTTGGCGGCCTTGCACTTTTCGCAGTTGGCGCCCGTATATCCGGGCAGGCAAAGCGTATGCGCGGCCTTGCTGGTGTAAACGTTTATGTTCATCGTATTGCTGTCCGCGTGATTCGTGCAATGGAACAGCAAAGGCGAGCCGACGACACCCTTTTTGTTTTCCAACCAGCCGGACACGCCGACCATAACATCCATTTCCATGCCGCCGGCGTAATGGCTGTGCAGCAAATCGATACTGTTTTCCTGGTTCCAACCGGTATTTCCGCTGGTTCTGACTGTATTGGATTCAAAGTCCGTGCGTGTTATGCTGGTGGTGCCGCAGGCCGCGTTTCCGGTCGACAGCGTGTATTCGCTTTCGTTGATCGGCAGACATCCGTCGCCGCTGAACCCGTTGCGACATAGCCAAAAACACTTTTGAGAACCGTTGGGCGCCAAATTCCATGTCCAGCTGCTCCTCTTGCCCTCGCACTGAAATTGCGTGACGCAGAAGTATCCGCCGTTGGCGGTTACCTTCCAGGCGACCAGACCGACCATTGCCTGGTCGTCGCCATGTATACCCATCTTCGGCGAACAGCCGCCGGACGCATCCTTGGAATTAGCGACGCAGAATGCCGCATGATTAGAGCCCCAGGGATAATCGTTCCAAGTGCCGCCCGGAGAACCCCAGGCGCCGCGAATGCCCTCGTCGGTAATCATCGGCCAGGCGCGCGCATCCGCAAGCGGCATCATGCAGACCAGCAAAAAAGTAAATATCAATTTTCGCATCATGTTATATATAGCACGAGCCCCCCTCGTAATATCCGCCAAGACCCTTGCATTTTATCTCGTACCATTCTTCCTTGAAAGTACAGGTATTGTTCGCGGAGTTGAATGTTGCGTATCCCTTATCACCGGTCGAGCTGTCCTGGGATTTGCACATATACATCACAGTGTTCTGAACGCAATATCCCCATGTGCCGTATCCGTTCGTCGGCGTCGGCTTTGTACCGCTATATACGGCTTTATAGAACGTTTCTTCATATTTGTCGGTGGCGGCGGTGAAGGTATCCTGCCATATGCCTTCGGCTTTGTCGCATTCGTCATACAGCGCATAGTCTATTTCTTCCAGAATCTTGCGCACGGCCGTATCCACCATGGGTCCGACGGTCGGATTACCCGCCACAAAAGCCGCGTAATTCGCCGGTTCGGCCGCCGCCGGGTCTTTACAATTCTTCAAGGCCCAATCCTCCAGCAGATTCTTAATACCTTTGTCGGCGCCGATGGCGGTCTTGCCTTGCAGGCGGCAACCGTACGGCGACTGATGCGCGGTATCACCGGCCGCCGGCGCGCAGGTCGATTTGATAAAGTTCTGCAACCCGACTTCGCATCCCTCGGCGACTTTGACATTATCGACGGCTTGCACGAAATCCTGCAACACTTGCAGGCCGCACGTATGCCCGTTGATTACCTTGCCGGTACTTTGGTCAAACCTGCATTGCTCGGCGCCGGCCGGCGCGTAAACCGCCGCGCAGGCCGCGACTTTGTCCATGCACATTTGACGCGCCGCATATGCATTCAGCGCGCCGGTCGCCTGGGCCGTCGTGTTGTCGAAACTGGCCAGGTCGCCAGACTGTTTGTTATAGCATTCAGCCATCGTCGCCACGCAGCTGTCTTTGACCTCTTCGATTTTTTCATCTTGGGCCTGTGAAATCTCAATCATCGCGCTGCGTTTGAATTCGTTCCAAACGACGTCGGCTTTGTCGCGGCAGGTATCCAAGGCCGTGGTCGCGAACATTCTCTTGTCGTTCATGTACTTGTTGTATTCCGGCTGGTTCGACGGGTCCGCGCCCAGGTCCAGTTTTATAAGCGTAGGCAGGTCCTGCAGATGCGCGGAATAAATCGGCTCGCCGGTGTTCGGGTTTATATACAGCCCGGTCCAGTCCAAACACCTGCGATAATTCGGGCCGCAGGCGGTTTCGGCGGTAATCGCCGTCTTGACCTTGGTGATGCATTCGTTTATATCGGCCGAGTTATGCGAGCGGTATTCTTCCAGCCGCGCCGTGCGCAGAATTTTTTCCGCGTCGCGAATGGTCTTGGTGACGGCCTCTTTCTGAGTATCGACCTTTTTTTCATAAGCGTTGCAGTCTTGGGTAATCAGGATGCTGTACGAGCTTTTCGTCATATTGAAAACGGTCTTGTCGCTGCAGGAACTCTGAACCATGTCCGTACATTGCTTGTGCGCGGCGTTGTACAGTTGCAGACCCTCTAGCTTTGACATGTCTTGGGCATTGGAATTGGATGAAAATATTCCCCCGCCGCCGTTGTCACCCCAAATGTCGCCCAAGTCTGTCGCAAAGTCCAAGGACAATCCGGACAGAGACGCGACGGCTTTGCTGTTGGGCTTTTTTTTGCCCGACAACAGGTCGGCGATTTCATTTAATGTTTTCTGGGCCCCGCTGGTATCGTTTTTAATCGCCGATTCGCCGACAGTGGCGGAATACATGGCTGTAACCTCGGCCGCAGTCTTGTCAATCGCGTTCAGGCTGTTGTCTTCGAAACGCATCAGCAGGGTTTTCGCCTCGTCCAAGGCGGCTTCGGTATCGGAAAATTCAGTATATCTTTGGCTGCAGTAACAGCGGCGGTACGTATCGTTGGACTTGGCGCAGAATTGATCCATGCATGTGTTATAGGCGTCGCGGCATGTCGCATAGCCGCCGCCCAGTTTGGAAACATCGTCGAATATCGCGGTCGCGCGTGAAGCCGCCGCGCGCGCGGCGCTGGCCTGGACAACCGCGGAACGGGCGGACGACGGGGTTTTGGCTGAACGCGCCGCGGTCGCGGCCGGCGTGGCGCCGCTGCGTGCGGTCACATTCGCGCCCACCCGGGCGGCCGGGGCCGACGCCTGGCGCGCGGCGCTGCGGCTGTATACGACGCCCTGGACGGTCGGCGCCGCGGATGTTCTGGGATTTGATGTCGCGCGGCGGCTGGTCGCGGAACGTGAAACGATGTCCCCGGCGGCGGCCGGCGCGATGTTTCTGACGATGGCCGCGGAACTTCTGGATGTCGCGGCCAAGGCCGAGCCCACATCACCCGCACAAACCACGGCAATCAAAAACGAAAAGCCTGTGATAAAATTAAATATTTTTTTATACAAAATTCTATTCTCTCAGCAATACCGGATTCAGGATTTTATCCAATCGCCGCAACCGCAGCGGCTTTTACCGCACCATTTGAATAAAATCCCTGGTCCTGCATCTAATTATATCACTTTTGGCCGCTGCCAATCAAGACCAATTTATTCTATGCAACAATTGACGGCATTTCTGACCCATTGACCCAAACGCTTGACCGTCGATTGACCGCCCGTACCCTTTGCCGGCGCGGTGACGTCGGTCTTTACTTTACCTTCCAAGGCATTTTCCATGGCCGAATTCAGCGTTTCCATCGCGACTTTTTTTGTGCCCGCCAAATCAATCAGGTCCATGTTTATTCCCCAGAACAAAGAATACAAATCGTACGCCTTGGCAAATAAATCTGCAGCTTCATCGCGGCGGCCCGCGGCGTTGGCCTTGGTGCCGACCTCCATCAGACGCATGGACGCAGCCAGCAGGTGTTTGGATATGCACCAGACTTCACCGTTTTCAGCCGTGGATTTTTTGACGATGCGGCCCATCAGTTCCTTGCGCATGTCGCGCACGGTGTTAATCAGGTCATAGAATCCGGTCTTGCCGGTTTTCGCGCCGCTGAAAAAGAAATGCTCTTCCAGCGAAATCAGGTTCATCAGCGCGATGGATAAATCCTGGTCGGACGACAAATCCAGCGGATTTGCCTTTTTGGCGGCATCCAATTGCTCGATCATTTCTTCAAGGGTTAATTTTTTTGGTGCTTTTGCCATGTTCTGATTCCTTTTCGATTACAGGTAAACGATTGCAATGAATACGCCGCTAAGCGCCAGCAGCGCGCACAGCGGTATGATGACTTTTTGAAACGGGAACAAGACTTTTCCGCCGTTTTTTTGCTTGATTTGGGCGTTCCAGCGCTCGCTTAGGAAAAACACGATGCTGCCCGAAACAATGCCCAGCAAGAATTTGTCGATTCCCCACAGCGCGTTCGCGCCGAAATTGACGCTGGGCATTAAATAAACGCCGGCCAGCAATCCGTAATACAGCACGAACGGCGCGACGATTTGCAGCCAGATGTTTTCGACGCCCTTTTTCTTCAGCCAGCCGGCCGTCCAAAAGAACACCGACAACGTCAGCGCGCCGGCCCAGATACCCGTAATGACATCGTCGACGCCCAGCAAGCGCGCACCTTCCAGTCCGGCGCCGACGGCAATCGTGCAGACGGGGCAGACGGCGTGTGCGGCCCCCGCGCAGAGCACAGACAACAGAGCACAAATAACAGATTTTTTCATTTTTCTTTCCTTTTTATATTTTGCATATTAATCAAAACAATACATGTCGGTCAATATGATAAATTCCTTTTTACTGATTACTTTTTACTGATTCCTTTATTACGCCGCGTAGATGGGCGCTGCGGGCGCGCGGATTGCCCGCCAGTTCCGCGTCGGACGGCGTGAACGTTTTCAACAGCCTGAATCCGGCGGACGCCACCAGGGGCAGGCGCGGGTCGCCCGGCGCCGTCGTCCAGTCGCGGAATGCGGATTTAACCAGCCGGTCTTCCAGCGAATGAAACGTCACGCACAGGCACATGCCGCCCGGACTCAGCATTTCACGAACGCCGTCCAGCGCGCGCCGCATTTCGCCCAGTTCGTCGTTCACCGCTATGCGCAGTGCCTGGAACACCGGCGCAACGTCTTTTGGATTGTGTATCAGAGACTTTAATTCGAACGTGGTTTTCGGCAACGCTTTTTTCATCGCATTAGCCAGAATTTTCGCCTTTCTAACATCACCGTAATCGCGCAGAATCTGCGACAACTCGTCCGCGGACAAATTTCCAATCAGCTCTCTGGCGCTTTCTGAACTCTGATCCATGCGCATGTCCAGCGGGCCATCAAAGCGGAACGAAAATCCGCGTTCGGCCGTGTCTATTTGCATGCTGGAAACGCCGAAGTCGAAAACGACGGCGTGGTAATCGGTAATCCGTAATCCGTAATCCGCAATGTTTTTCAAATTTGAAAAAGGCGCCTGGATAAAGTTGAATCTGTCGCCGTATTCCCGTTTGATTTTATCGGCGTCGGCCGCGACATTCGGGTCGCGGTCGAACGCGATGACATTTGCGCCCGCCGCCAGGAATGCGCGCGAGTATCCGCCTGCGCCGAACGTGCCGTCGACGACGGTTTTGCCGCGAATATCGCCCAGGGTTTCCAAAACCCTGTCCAACAGAACAGGAATATGTTTTGTCATTTATTCGATTTCCACCTTGACGCCGAAACCGCCCAAGTCCTGGGCCGTCGTCGGCAGCAGTTCGACCGTCTGCGGCAGCGACAGCGTCACAATCTTTCCATTATGCAGATTCAGCGCCACGCGTGTCTGACCGCGGGGCAGGGCGTCCAAAATCTTTTTGATGTCGGGCAGAATCAGTTTGTCTTTGATGTCCAGCGTCATTTTTTTCGCAACCCTGGCCACCCAGGTCGCCAGCGGAGTGATGGCATCCACAAAAACTGAAACGCGGTCGTCGCGGTTGCTGACCCGGCCGGACAACAGGACGACGCTGTCGCCGGACAGAATCTGCGCGAATTCGGCCGCGCTGTCGCCGAACGCGACCGCGTCGATGTTGCCGGCGCTGTCGGACGCATTGATGGCAATCATATCCTTGCCGTTCTTGGTGCGTTTGCGCGCGAACGAATTTACATTGACCGCAATCAGAACCTGGGCGCGGTCCGGCTTTTTCCCCAGCGCCACACTAGTCGTCAGCTTGTGCTTGGAAACCAGGTGCTTGTACTGGTCCAGCGGATGCGCGGAAATATAAAATCCCAGCGCCGCTAATTCATTGTCCAGCCTTTCGCCGAACGTCCAAGGATTCGTCCTGGGCAGATTTTTGTCCAGGCGGTTTTCGGTCACGTCGTCTTCGACCGTATTCGCGAACAGCGACAGCGTATTCGCCGAATCCCTGGACTTGGACGCATAGGACAAAATCGCGTCCGCGTTCATGAATACTCTGGCACGATTAGGTTCCAAGGAATCCAAAACGCCGACGCGGGCAAAAGCCTCTAGAATTCTTTTGTTGATGATGCCGGCGGTGCGCTTGGCGAAATCGGTCAGGTTTTTGAATTTGCCGTTGGCGTTGCGCTCGGCGATAATCAGGTCGGTCGCGGACGGGCCGACGCCTTTCAGCGCGGCCAGGCCGTAATAGATTTTTCCGTCCTTGACCGTGAACAGGGACTCGCTTTCGTTGATGTCCGGCGCGGCGACCGTTATATTGAAATTGGTTTTCGCGTCATCGAAGAAAATCGACAGCTGGTCGGTGTCGTTCAGGTTGCTGGACATCGACGCGGCCAGGAATTCCGGAGCATAATTCGCTTTCAAATAAGCGCACTGGTTCGCGACAATCGCGTACGCAACCGAATGGGATTTATTGAACGCGTATTTAGAAAATTCCAAAAACTGTTCCCACATTTTCCGGGCCTGGTCGGGGTTAAGTGTACTTTCGCGGGCGCAACCGGACATCCATTTCGGTTCCATCTCGTCCAGCATTTTTTTAATCTTTTTGCCCATGGCCTTGCGCACATTGTCGGATTCACCGCGGGTAAAGCCGGCCAGCACGCGCGTCAGCTGCATGACCTGTTCCTGGTATACGATGATGCCGTACGTTTCTTTCAGGACCTCTTCGGCCTTGGGGTGCGGGTAGTCGATTTTTTCCTCGCCGTGCATGCGGGCGATGTATTGCGGGATAAAGGCAATCGGCCCCGGGCGGTTCAGCGCGTTCAGCGCGACGATGTTCAAAATGCTGTCCGGGCGCATCTTGCGCAGGGTCTGCTGTACGAACGATGCATCGAATTGGAATATGCCTTCGGTCAGTCCCTGCTGCCATAATTTCATGGTCGCGCCGTCGGCGGTCGGTATCTTGTCCAAATCGATGTTGACGCCGCGGGTCTTGGCAATCAGCTTGGTCGCGTATTTCAAAACCGCCAGAGTTTCCAAACCCAAAAAGTCGAATTTAATCAGACCGGTCGCCTCCAGATAATGGCCGTCGAATTGGGACGACGGCAGCGGATTCGACGGGTCGCGATAAACGGGCGCGACATGCGTCGTCGGCCGGTCGCCGATTACGACGCCGCAGGCGTGCTGGCCCAGATTGCGCAATGCACCCTCCAGCTCTTGCGCGACGTCGACGACCTTTTTCATATCCTGGTCGTTGTATAAAACTTCTTGGATTTCGGCGGAATCGTCGACCGCGGCCTTCAGCGTTTTGGCGTCGTTGGGAATCATTTTCGACAGGCGGTCGGATTTTGAATAAGGCATTCCGTAAACGCGGCCTATATCACGAACCGCGCCGCGCGCCTGCAGGCTGCCGAACGTGATGATTCGGCACACCGAATCGCGGCCGTACTTTTCGCCGACGTAATCCAAAACGCGCTCGATTCCCGTCGGTTCGAAATCCACGTCGAAATCAGGCATGGAAATACGGTCAGGATTCAAAAAACGCTCGAACAGTAATCCGTATTCCAGCGGATTCACGTTGGTAATCCCCAGCGACCACGCCACAATCGACCCAGCGCCCGAACCGCGGCCCGGGCCGACCAGAATGTCGTTGCGGCGGCACCATTCGATATAATCCGCCACAATTAGAAAATAACCCGGAAAGCCCATGCCTATGATAACATCCAGTTCGAATTTGGCCTGCTCATAATAGGGTTCAGTGTCGGTGATTGCCTCTTGTTTCAGACGTTTTTCCAGGCCGGCCATCGTGCCGGCGCGCAGCAGGTCGCACTCTTCTTCCAAACTGGCCGCGAATTTTGGCAGCAACGGCTTTTCATTCACATTGACCATAAAGGCGCAGCGCCTGGCGATGACGACCGTGTTTTCCAAGGCCTCGGGCAAATCCGAGAATAAATCGGCCATTTCTTCATAAGATTTGAAATATTGTTCGGACGACTGGCGGTCGCGATTCGGGTCGATGACCTTGGTCTGGGACAAGACGCAGGACAGGGCATCCGTTGACTCATAATTTTCGGGCGCTGCGAAACAGACGTCGTTGGTCGCGACAATCGGTATGTTTAAATCGCGGGCAATTTCCAGGAAAACCGGCTCGGTCCTTATTTCGTTTTCCAGGCCGTGGCGCTGGATTTCGATATAGAATCTGTCGCCGAAAATGTCCCGAAATCTTTCGGCCTGGGCCCGCGCCAGGTCGTTCTGGTCGTTCAGCACGGACATGCCCAGCGGCCCCGTGTGCGCGCCCGACAGGCAAATCAGGCCGCCATTGCGGCATTCCAGTTCATCCAGCGTGACGTACGACCCCAGATGATTATTCTCGCCGCGCATGTACATTATGCGGTTCAGTTCGCACAGATTCAGATAACCGCCGTGATTCTGGGCCAGCAAAACGATTTTAGACAAGGATTTGTCGCGCAGTATTTTGGGGTCGGCGTTGTGGTGGTTCAATATGATTTCGATTCCGATAATCGGTTGGCGCTTGTTTTTAGGCATAACGTCGCTGAATTCGGCCGTTCCCGACATCAGATTGGTGTCGGTCAGCGCGCACGCGAACATGTCCGCCGCGGCGCACAAGTCTGGGATTTCCTTGACTTTCAGGGTGCCTGCGCCGATGGAGAATCTTGAATGCACACGAAGATGAATGAATTTGCTTTCCATGCCCGCAACATAGCAAAAACCGAAAACAATTTGCAAGGAAGAAAAGCAAAAGAAATCACTAGTGCATAGTGATTAGTTAATAGTGCATAGTTTTATAGTGAAATGTTTAACTATTCACTAATCACTAAGCACTACTCACTATGCACTAGTTACTAATTCTATGAACGTACATCTTCCAATACTTCATAAAAATAGTCATGTCGGTTTCAGGATTCCGGGCGACGGACAGCGTGTCCCAGTCGATAACCGCCACGATGTTCATATTCTTGTCATACAGAAAATTTGATTCGTTCAAATCGAAATGCGCCAAGACCAATTTCTTGTTATCCGTCGGCTTTTCACGGGTGCGCAGCTGCATGCTGTCCATAAATCTTTCGTTATTTGGAATTTTGCTGACATCGATGCGCTGCAGTTCGGCAATGATTTCCCCCAGCTGCCGCAGCAATTTCTTTTCGTTTTTCAGAACCTTGGTTTTGGAAAATTTATAGATGGAATGCCCGCCGACCATTTTGCACAGGTACATGGGGGATTTTCTGTCGACCACGACCCGCGGGATATTAACGCTGACAAAAGGGCGGATATGGTTGACCAGAAATTCGAATTCTTTCAGCCGTTTGTTCGACACGTTTCGAAAGACCTTGACGAAATACTTGCCGTTTACCAAATAGACCGCGCGGTTCAGCGTTATCTGGCGCACCGGTTTAATCGACGCGGCCCTTTCGCCGTATGTTTCGCGGATGAATCTTTTTATTGATGGCCTAAAGGCGGCCAGCACCGCCCAAGAACGAACTTTGCGTCTGTTGTCCGTGCCGGGCACAAAACAAGCCAAGATATTTCCCAATGTAAAAGACATGCATAATACATATCATAGTCCATAGTCGTTAGTCAATAGTCTATAGTAACTAGTGCATAGTGATTAGTTTATAGTGCATAGTTTTATAGTGAAATGCTTAACTATGCACTAATCACTAAGCACTATGCACTACGAACTAGTTACTAAAAAACCACCCATCAGGCGGTTTTTTATTATAGATTTCAAATTTTTTATGATATAATGCCTTTCGTGGTGGCGATTTGCCATCACGGAGTGTAAGAACTCCTAACAAGCGTCGGCGCCGACGTTAAACAGCTCCAACAATTGGTTGGAGGGTTGATGCCATAAGGATTTATCCAAAAACATCACACTATCTTGTTATAGTTCTTAACCTCCAACCGCCTTTTATTTATTTTAAGCGCGGTTTTTATCTTTGGGGGTTGTCTCTCCAAGACGAAGTCTGTCATTCGGCCCCCAAAGACCCATTCAAATAACAAATAGCAATGGGGTGCAACATTTAGCTATGATACTATAAATGGCACCCAATTTGCTATTTGAATAAAAACGCGCCTTTGGCGCGTTTTTATTTCAGTTTCCCGTGGCAATGCTTGTACTTCGCCCCTGAACCGCACAGGCAGGGTCCATTGCGGCGCCCGGTCCCGTCCGCATGGTTCAGCGACGCGTCATGCTGCGCGCGTTCTAATTCCGTGGCCCGAATATCTTCCGGCGTCAATTCCATGCGGCAGATATAGGACACCGACAGCAGCTTGAAATTATTAATCGTGTTGCGGAACAATTCCAAGGACTCGCGCTTGTATTCGTACAAGGGATTCTTTTGCGCGTATCCGCGCAGCCCGATGCCCGTCTGCAGATATTCCATCTGCTGCAGATGTTTCTTTCGAACGGAATCCAGCGCCCCCAGCATCATCTGCAGCGACGCATCCTGCATCATTTCCGGGCCGTATCGTTCGGACTGATACGCATAGCGTTTGCGCGCCAAATTCACCAGACTTTCATAAGCTTTTTGCTCGGTAATCGTCTCGTCCGTCTTCCAGTTCTCAATATCAGTGATGTCCAGCGCGAACGTCCGAAGCATCGCGTCGTGGATGCCGGCGGTGTTCCAATCCGTAGGATGCGATTTTTCAGGGATGTTGTTTTCGCAGATTATTTCCACGACATCGCCGATTAATTCCTGGGTCAGGGAAGTCAAATCGTCGGACGTCATCAAATCGTCGCGCTGTTTGTAAATTACTTTGCGCTGTTCGTTCAAAACGTCATCGTATTTCAGCAGTTCCTTGCGAGATTCAAAATACCGCGCCTCGACGCGCTTTTGCGCTTTTTCCAGCGCCTTGGTAATCCAGGGGTGGCGGATGGCCTCGCCGGTCTTCAGCCCCAGCGTGGTCAACATACCCTCAAGACGCGCCGCGCCGAAGATGCGCATCAAATCGTCGTCCAGCGCCAAAAAGAATTTGGAATCGCCGGGGTCGCCCTGGCGGCCGGAACGGCCGCGCAGCTGGTTGTCGATGCGGCGGGATTCGTGGCGCTCGGTTCCAATGACGTACAGGCCGCCCGCGTCCAGCACCAGACGCTTGTTCTGTTCGATTTGCTTGTAGATTTCGTCTTTTTTTGCATCGAATTCGTCTTCTGTCATATTTTCGTCCGACGCGCAACGCACTTCCAACTCTTGTATCAAATCCTCGGCGTTGCCGCCCAGCTTGATGTCGGTACCGCGGCCGGCCATGTTCGTCGCAATTGTGACCGCGCCCGGCGCACCGGCCTGGGCGACGATGCGCGCCTCGGACTCGTGATGCTTGGCGTTCAGAACCGCCGGCTCGATATTCAGTTTTCGGCGCACGGCGGCGGCCAGTTCCTCGGACTTTTCAATTGAAACGGTGCCCACCAGAACAGGCTGGCGGCGGTCCATGCATTCTTTGATTTGCGCGATAATCGCGTCGTATTTTTCGTCCTTGTTGCGATAGATTTCGTCGTGGTGGTCGGCGCGGGTGACCGGCTGGTTCGTCGGAATGGACACGACGCGCAGTTTGTATATTTCCTCGAACTCGGCGGCCTCGGTCATCGCGGTGCCCGTCATGCCAGACAGCGTCGGATACAAACGGAACAGATTCTGATAGGAAGTATTTGAAATGGTCTGATTTTCCGGCTGGACGGTCACATGCTCTTTGGCCTCGATTGCCTGATGCAGTCCCTTGCCAAAACGGCGGCCGGTCATCGTGCGGCC
The DNA here is from genome assembly GCA_031266915.1 of Rickettsiales bacterium. Taxonomy (GTDB): domain Bacteria; phylum Pseudomonadota; class Alphaproteobacteria; order Rs-D84; family Rs-D84; genus JAIRLB01. The sequence goes on from JAISAB010000020.1 coordinate 66,330, forward strand.
CGTGAATTCGTCGACGATGATGATTTCGCCGTTACGGACGACATAGTTTACATTTTTCTGATACAGGTGGTGCGCCAGCAGCGATTGCTGGATATGCATGACCAGCGCGGCGTTTTCGGACGCATACAGGTTGTCGCCGACCAGCAGGCCCGTGTCTTTCAGCATGTGTGTCGCAGTGTCGACGCCTGCCTCGGTCAGGGTTACGTGGCGGTCTTTTTCATCCTTTTTGTAATCGCCGGAACCCAGCCGCTCGACCACGGAATCGACTTTGGCGTACAGTTCGCTGGTGTCTTCGGACGGGCCGGAAATAATCAGCGGAGTGCGGGCTTCGTCAATCAGAATGCTGTCGACTTCGTCGACGATGGCATAGAACAGCGGGCGCAGAACCTGCTGACCCTTGGTAAGTTTCATATTGTCGCGCAGATAGTCGAACCCCAGCTCGGAATTCGTGACATACGTAATGTCGCAGTCATAGGCGTCGCGGCGCTCGTCATCGGTCATGTCGTGCTGGATGATTCCGATGGACATTCCCATGAACTGATAGATTTCCCCCATCCATTGGGCATCGCGGTTGGCCAGATAGTCGTTGACGGTAATCAAATGCGCGCCGCGGCCGTGCAAAGCCTTCAGATACAGCGCCAATGTCGCGACCAGCGTTTTTCCTTCGCCGGTTTTCATTTCCGCGATGTGGCCGTTGGTCAGAACCATGCCGCCAATCATCTGCACGTTGAAATGGCGCATTCCGGTCACGCGGATTGACGCCTCGCGCACGGCGGCAAACGCGTCGGCCAGAATGTCTTTTTCCCGTTCGCCGGCGGCTAGCCTTTTGCGAAATTCGTCCGTCTGGGCGCACAGTTGCGCGTCCGTCATCGCATGATACTTCGGTTCCAAATCATTTATCAAAGAAACTGTTTTATCATAAGATTTTACAATTCTGTCGTTGGCGCTGCCCAATATTTTGCCTAGCACATTTTTCAACATACGCTTGTTCCTTTTTCGTCCTGCCTTTATATAGCAATTTTGATAGTTGCGGTCAAGGCACTTTATGATATAATGCACACAACTGAACAAACAAGTGACCGCGTTAAAAATTTTCGTTTTACGGACGGGGCCTCGTTTTTCCTCTTGGATTACGAAAAAAAAAAGGAAAGGAGGTCGGTTATTTGTTTCGCGCATAGGAATAAAAACATGAAAGACACGCTACAAAAATTAAATCCGTCCGATATTTCCAGCGATGTGTACGTTATCGCGCCGACCCAGATTGAATACATCGCCCAGGTTTTCGGCGACGCGGTCGCGGACGCGATGAACATGCGGACATTTTCTGCGAAAATCCGGCAGGTTGCCGAACATTCCCTGCGCCATGCATTGGGCGCCGCGAAGAACCAAGCCACCAATAAATAGCAAATAGGGGGATTTAAGATTTATGATTTAAGATATAAGATTTAAATCGCAAATCTTAGACTCAACCGACAAGAATGCACGTTAATTAAAACAAAAGTTTGTTTTACAAACTTTTGTCATTCCGGCGTAGGCCGGAATAGGGCTTTTGACCGCAATGCGAAGCATTGCCATGGTTTGTATGATTGGTTCGCTTCGCTCACGGTTAATAGACCCTATCCCGGCCTGCGCCGGGATGACAAAAATTACTTTGTAATTTTTGTTTAAAAAGATACATTCCTTTCAGTTGCGCTATTTATAACTTATCCTTTATAACTTATAACTTAAAAAAACCGCCCGACGGGCGGTTTTTTTACATGCTGTCGTCGTAAACGGAATACTTGGTTCCGCCGGAATTGACGCGCAGCTTTCCTTTGGTCGCGGTCGACATGTTTCCATAGTACGTCGCGCCGCCGACATTTATATTCAACGATGGCGTGGTCTTTTTGACACTGCGCAAGTGCAGCGTATCGTTGCCCAGATGCAGCTTTCGTCCGCAATCGCCGGCTTCGTCGGCGCCGGCGCCCGAACCGGTCGTGGTCAGCCCGGTCGCGCATTCCGTGCGCGCAACCGCGTCAGTCGCAGACCAATAACCTGTGCCCACCGCCGCGCAATTTGTCGGCGAACCATTCACACCAGGCGTACCATCCAGAAAATATCCGCCGACGCATTTCGTCAAATTATGAAAATGACAGTCTGAATCATATGTCGAAGATGTCGAACTGTACATACATCTGGCGGTACCGCTGCCATACGTCGCGGTATAAGGCGCCGACCAATTGATGCACTGTGTTATCGCTGTACAATTAGCGCTTGCTGACCCGTTCCAACAGCCGATGCCGCCGCCGCGCGAATCCGTCGGACAATTTGCACATGCCGACGCCTTGGTACCTGAATATGTCGCACCGGTACACGACCCTATTGAACCTGTGCCGCCATACGATACAGTCGCGGACGGGCAGGCATAACCGGCCTCGCAGTCCGTCGCGGTTGTGTCGTATGGCGTTTTGATATATGTGCCGCCGGTCGTTTGCCATTTGCAGTCGGCCTGCTTGGTCAATTCAGTGCCGCCGTCGTCATAATTCGTCGGACATCCGGATAAACCGGCGTTCGCGTTGCTTGAACGGGTCGCTGTCGTTCCTGTGCAATAATTTCCCGCCGTGCATGTGTCGCACTTGCGCGACGTCTCGGTCGCGTTGTACAAAAAGTATTTACCCGCCGCGCATGTCAGATTCCACGGGCACTGGCTTTCAGTATTCGATGCGCTTGTTCCGCTATAGCTTGCGGCACTCGGCTTGTTCGTGCATTCCGTCAGACCGGCATTCGCGTTGCTGGAATTCGTTGCAGTCGTTCCGCTGCAAAAATTACCGCTTGTACATGTGTCGCACTTGCGCAACGTCTCGGTCGCATTGTACAAAAAGTAATTGCCGGCCGCGCACGTCAATGACCACGGACAAGCCGTTGAGGTTGCAGCGGCGCCGGTATAACCTGCCGCCGATGGCTTGTTGCCACAGTTACCACTGCATGCCGCGGTCGTCCGCAATGTACCGGACGCGCCGTAAGTGCCGTCGTTACAAGATGTGCAGCTGGGCGCCGTGCCGTCCTGGCCGGACACATACTTCGCCGCCGGCACGCCCGCCGCCAATACAGAGATATTGCAAGCCGACGAGCTGGCGCCCGCGCTGGCATAATTAAAGTGTGTTCCAACCGTCGTTCCGTTGCAGCCGCTGGGTGTATTAGTGCAAGCGCCGTCACATGTCGCGGCGGTTCGCAAAGTTCCGGCCGCACCATATCGACCATTCGTACAGGCCGTGCAGGCGGCCGATGACGTTCCGTTGTCTTTGACATATTTCGCCGCAGGAACACCGGCGGCAATCACCGATATTGCACAAGTCGAGGCGCTGGCACCCGTGCCGTAATTAAAGTGCGTTCCGGCCGTCGTACCCGCGCATCCAGACGGCGTATTTGAACAAGTCCCGTCGCAATCATTGGTAGTTCGCAGTACATTCGCGGCACCATAATAGCCATTCGAGCACGCATTGTTACAACTTGGCGCGGTGCCCCCTTGACCGGATACGTACTTCGCGGCTGGAACTCCGGCCGCAAGAACACTAATGTTGCATGTCGACGCGCTGGTACCAGCACTGGTGTAATCAAAGTGCGTTCCAACCGTCGTTCCATTGCAGCTGCTGGGTGTGTTAGTACACGCCGGACAGGTATTATTGCTTTTATACCGGCCGTTCTCACAAGTACTGACCGTGCACAGATTGGAAACGGTATTAGCGGACCATGATGGCGCGGACCAAGTGGATACGTTATCTATCCCGCAAGATATGCAGGCTGTCGCCGTGCTGGTCCCAGTGCCCGATGTCGTCGTTCCGGCGCCACACGCCGTACAACTGCTGGCGCCCGTGGCACTGCGCGAGCCCTTGGCGCATGCGCCATCGCATGTATTGGTTGTACGCAGCTTTCCGGTGGCTCCATAATTACCGGCCGCGCAGTCGCTGCTGCAATTTGCCGACGTAGTGCCATTGCTGGACACATACTTGCCGCCCGGAACGCCAGCCGCAACAACCGTCAAGGGGCATGCGGACGAACTGTTGCTGGTTCCGGCGCCGCGGGTAAAGTGAGTTGTCAGGGTACTGCCGCAGTCCGTTGGAGTATTTGTGCATGCTGTGCAATAGCTTGACGAAGACGTACTGCCATAGACCACGGTATGCGCGGCGCAGCCATATCCGCTGCTGGCGGCGCAGGCATTGTTCGCGGTCCCGACACGCTGGCCGGTCGTACATGATGCACGCCATACCGCATAAACGGTGGTGGCGGCCGTCAGCGTCACGGATGTCACCATTGTGCCGGAATTCGCGTTTGCCTGACTTGTCGCCCAGCCGACGAATGAATAACCAGTCTTCGGCGTGGTGCATGTCGTGGTCGTAGGCAGCGGATTTTTGCTGGTCAGGTTGTTCTCGGCCGTATTCGCGGTGCCGCTGCCGGTGCCGCAATTATAGGTCAGGGTAAATCCGCATGACCGATTCGCCGTGCCGCCCGCGCAGGTACATCCCGTACCACAGGCCGTGCAAGCATTGCCGGCGACCGCCGTTCCGTTGTAACTGCCGCTGACGGTCATATAGTAACCGGACGCGCAGGACGTGTATTTCTTGTAAGTAGAGCAGGTATATCCGGCCGCAAACGCACCGCCCACGAAAAATATCATGAACAATAATGCAAAAATACGCAAAAAACGTGGGGTTCTTATCAAATCTTCTTCTCCAATACGTGCTATTCTATAAAAATTGACATATGTCATGCAAGAGAAAAATATCATCAGCAATTAACAGAGCACAGATGACAATTTTCTGATTGGGTGGGGTGCACTTTCTTTTGTCTCCCCCCTCTTGGGGGGGGAGTACCCGCGGCTTGTCACCCGTAGCCTTGGCGAAGAGTGAAGCGGGGGAGAGGGAGCTCCCCCCAGTCTCGCTTCGCGAGCCAGCCCCCCTCAATAAGGGGGGCAAATAGATATGAGCTTAATTATTTATTCTCTATTCTTTATATATTTATTAACTGTTATCTGTGCTCTGTTAATTCTATTACCAATAAACTACTTGACCTTTCATTTAATACGCGATATGTTTTAATTCGGTTTAACAGCCGAAAAAAGGAAGAAAAAATGAAAAAACTTGTCTTGGCATCTCTGGCCGTTCTGGCCCCCATCAGCGCAAACGCCGCTGAAATAACCCCCTATGTATCTGAAAAAATCTCCTATAGTTTCACCAGCGTTTCAAACGCCGAAGTCGGCGCCGAGACTTGGAGCAACAAAGGAACCGACGAAAAGGACAATGTGTTGGGCAATCGCCTGGCGATCGGCTTGGCGGCCCCGATTTCCGCAATTTCCGGCGCGTTGCGCGCGGAACTGGAATGGGGATGGAACGCGAAGATGAATATTGACAGCGATATGGCTACTCAGCCGACTGGCGCGCCCGAGACCATAGGTTTCGCCAATGACATCAAAACGAATACCTTTGCGGTGAACGCCTATTATGATTTGGACACTGGCACCGCGTTCAAGCCGTATGTCGGCGCGGGATTCGGCGTGGCACATATCAACTATGATACCCAAAGCTATGGCCTGACCGCCGCCGGACAGGACGAGCAATATGGCAAAGGTTCGACGGAATCCATCGTCTGGAGCGTGGGCGCGGGCGTGTCTTATGACATCGACGCGAACATCGCGATTGACCTGGGGTACCGCTATACCGATTTCGGCACTGTGAACGGTCTGATAACCAGCACCGGTTTCGACAACTTCCAAAAGTTGTCCGCGGATTTGTCTTCGCACGAAGTCAACATCGGCGTGCGCTATGCGTTCTAAGTAACGTTCGCCGATTGGTAAAAAGCCCCCGCGCGTGCGGGGCTTTTTTTTTAATCATTAGCGTATAGTGCATAGTGCTTAGTTTATAGTGATTAGTGAACTATTAACTATGCACTATAAACTAAGCACTAATCACTATTGACTTATTTGTTTTGCGTGATAGAATGCCATTCAGCAGACAAGCAGGGCATAGCTGGTCCATGGCCAGAGGAAAGTCCGGGCTGCATTGGGACGGCATAGCGGCTAACGGCCGCGCGGGGCGACCCGACGATTAGAGCAACAGAGACGAAGCTGATTCAGTTCAGGTGAAACGGGCAATCTCTATGCGCAGCAACTTCAAATAGGTTCTCTATACTCAGTCCCTGGTTGAGAACGGGTAGAAGGCTTGACACTCATGGCAACATGACGTGCAGATTAATTATGTCCGCCGCGGCAACGCGGAACAGAACCCGGCTTATCGCTTGTCTGCAACAAAAAACCGCCCATTGGGCGGTTTTTTAATCAGTAGTGAGTAGTGCATAGTGATTAGTTAATAGTTCACTAATCACTATAAACTAAGCACTATGCACTAATCACTAGTTACTATCGACTAAGATTGGAAAGCATCGTACGAAAGAACAGGTTGGCGTTTTCCAGCGCGCTTTTCCGCCAGACCGCGTTATCGGCGTAATACCATCCTTTCAGCAGATTTCTGGCCGTTTTGGCCCTGATATTTTTCGGGTTCAACTTTTCGTCCTTGGACTTGCGCGCCGCCAGCATTTCATAGCGCGCGTTTCCGCGGTCCATAAACCTCAGCACCGGCGAACGGGTGGGCGATTCGTCCGTGCCCGTTTCGAAATCAGCCGTGTAAACCGGAATGTTCAGATGCGCATAGCGCGATTCCAGCGCGTCGACCAAGTCCCCCAGCAAAGATATTCCGGGTTCGATTATCGTGACATCTTGGAACATTTCGGTGAATTTGACCGTGTTCGGATGCGACTTTTCATGAGATACCTGCAGATTCGTCGCGACATAGCCTTTGTTCTTATAAAAACGGCCGACCCCCGTGTGCAGGCCGATTGACATTAAACTGGTCGCGCAGTGCATGATTTCGTCATAAATCCGCATGGTCATCTCGTTTTCAGGCATAGTATAGCTGCCGCCGTAAAACAGTCCCGCCGGCTGGTCGTACTGGCCGCGCGAAATCGACGCCCAAACGCCGTCCTTGGAATGCGCTTTGCGGAAATCCAGCATCCGCCGATACTTGCTTTTTCCGTCGAACCCGACGTCCGGCGGCGACAGCAGCAAATCGTGCGCTTGTTTGTACAACTCGTTTTTCGGCAGCAATTCCGGACGCGCGAAATCAACGCCGAAATTGCGGTTCAAATCCACCAAGCCGCCGCGGGCGTCTATGACCTCTCGCATGCCGTTTTCCATCCCCCAGCCATTGATGACGTGAATCAAAACCAGCGTGTATTTTTCAAAAAACTCCGGCGACAAATTGGGAATCAATTCGCGCATTATCATAATCTGAACGGCGCTGCCCAAATAGCCCTCGGCGCCGTGAACACCGGAATTGATGACGATTTTGTCCGCGCCGGCGCCGATTGAAACATACGGGATATGAAATTCTCCGTCCGGATGTTCCTGCCATTTCACAGTACCCAGGCGGGACGCCTCGGCGACAAATTTCACCGTTGCTCGCGCCCAGTCTTTCGAAAAATAATCTTGCCGTCGCATAGCTTTTTCCCCTTTGCATAAACATGCCTAAAGCAACGGAACGTTTGGATTAGGCAGCTTTTTTACAAGGCGATTATAGACTTTCCCGGGCCTTTTTTCAAGGGTAAAAAACCTAATCCAAACGTTGGTTTGCATTAGGCATAGTGGAATAAAAAAATCGACCAAAAGGCCGATTTTTTGAGTATGTTTTTGCTACATGATTTTTCCCTGGGTCGGATAGAAAGTCAGCTGGATTTTCTCCCAGTGGTCGAATTCCGACACGGGCAGCATGCTGAACGGCTGGCACGTTTTCAGCGCGCCGCGGATTGTGTCCATAACGTATGCGAATGCCGGGTCGCCGTCGGCGCGCGCCGCAGATTCGAACCAAACATCGCGGACCATGCCGTTTTTATGCATGGTCAGATGCGCCACCGCGCGGATGTCCGCAATATCGTCGCGCGAAGTATCCACCACCCAGCAGCGGGTCAGGGCGACCCGCAGCGCGTCGACGACGGATACAGTCATCGTCCGGTTCAACGACACTGTCTCGCGATTGACGCGGACGACGGTCCGGCGGTTCGGGGCAGGCGCATCTTTTATTTTTTTATCTTTTGACGTTGCGGGCTTTTTTGCCTCGAGCATACTGGGGGCGAGGGTAGGCTTGTCGTCGCCCTCGGGTTCATCTTCCGGTTTTTGTTTCGACTTTTCGGGGGAATCGGCGGGTTTTGATTCCTGCACAGTCGGCTGGGCCGTGTTGTATAGATTGGTTTCTTCGCGCGTAATTTTAACCATGGACAAATCGATTTCGGTGATTTCGACTCGGTCGGGGGTGACCAGCCTCGCACGATGGACAACAATGGCGAACGACGTGACCATCACCGCGACCAAAGCCAGGTGCCCGACCACGGACAGCAAAAAGTTTTCCGAAGAGAAATTGAATTCTGAACTCTGCACTCTTTTAATCATCCAACTTGGTTCGCAGGCCGACCTTTTGGAATCCCGCGTCCTTTAACTTTCCCATCACGGACATCACCGCGCCGTAGTCCGCGCGCGTATCACCGCTGATTGTAATCGTCAGTTCCGAATTTTCCCGACGCATGGCGATTGCCTTTTTAACGACGTCGTCACGGCTGAGCTGGTCCGCGCCCAGGAAATAGCGCCCCGCCGCGTCGACGCTGATTTGAATCGCGTGGTCGTGGCCGGTCATCGCCGACTTGCCCGCCCGCGGCAGGTCCAAATCGATACCCGTCGTCATCATCGGCGTCGTGACCATGAATACCGCCAACAGCACCGTCATAACGTCAATCATCGGCGTCAGCGACAGCGTCGCGTCTGAATTTCTGGAATTTCTGCGTGACATTTTATAACAAACCTTTGTTTTTTAAATCTTCTATATTTTCCCGCGCCGTGTCCAGCTGCAGCTTTTGCAGTTCGGCAAGCAGCGGCTCGCCGATATTCTCCGCAGTGGCGACATCTTCGCGCAGGTAATTCAATATGAATTCATATCGGCCGTCTTGATAAAACCGCAGGCCTTTGTTTTCCTTTAACGCCTGCATATCGCCTTCGTACTTGTCGAATATCTTTACCAGCTTGGCCTCCGGCGTTTTTCGTTCCTCGTATTCCATGAACAGGTCGTAAATTTTTTGACCAATCGGCGCAGGCAATTCACCCCTGTATTTTTCTATGGCCGCCATTTCCATTGCTTTCTTTTGGGCGCGCACATCGGCGGAGCGTTCGGATTTCAACCGTGATATATCGCCGGCATCAGCCTCGACCAAATCGTGCACCAGCGCCAGTTCCAAAACCCTTTGCGCGTCAATCGGCTGTTTTATATACGGCAGCACCATCAGCAGCAAAAACGCCAGTTTCATGATATGGTCGCTGTCCGTTTCCTTGGCGCCGTCGCGTCGCAGAATGTCGCGTCGGACATAGCACAGCTTTTCGACCGTATTCATGAATTCATAAATTTTTAATGCCGTGTCTTGCATTTACTTCTTTGCCTGGATTTCTTTTCTGGCGTCGTCCAGGCCGTTGTACAGGTCGTCTGATTTCTTGGTGAAGTACTGGTACGCGACCGCGGCCGGAACGGCGGCAATCAGCCCCAGCGCCGTCGTACCCAGCGCCGTAGCCAGACCCGGCGCGATAACGCCGATGCTGACCGACTGGTTCACGCCGATGGACGCAAACGAATCCATGACGCCCCAGATTGTTCCGAACAGGCCGACGAACGGCGCGACATAAGACAACATCGACAGAAACCACAGGTTCTGGTCAAAGGGCTTGATGAGACGGTCGACGATTAATTCCAAGTTGTCGGTCGGTTTGACTTTGACCGGATGACGGCGCTGGAAACGCCACAGGCGGATTTTTTCGATGATTATCGCCCATGAATAGACACTGCCGAAGACCAGCAGCAGTGAAATCGCCAGCACCATAATATCGCCGCCTGTAAACAGCGACAAAAGCGAGAAATTGTTTTGCATGTTTGTTTCCTTTTTATTTTTAAAATCCCCTTAGCTGGCGAAACCGCTCTGTCCGTCAGGGCTGGGTAGTGGCATCCGGTTTCATAGTTTTTCAACCACTACCCCGTCTACTCGTTTCACTCGTATCCACCCCTTGTGCGGTGCGAAGGGGATTTATCCTACTTATTCCAATCCAGCGCCACCAGCATTTCGTCCGAAATCTTCTTCGGCTTTAAATCCGCGCCGATATAAGCGGCCGTTCCTGTCATTATAGCATGAATCTCGCCGTTTTTCACGAACTTTTGTTCGACCCTTAACGAGGCGTTGCCAACATCCACCAAATGCGATTCCACGACGAATTCATCCGCCAGTTTCAAGGGCCGCAGGTATTTCATATTCAATTCGCGAATGACAAAGCCCACGTCCCCGTTCGTCGGCACCGTGTTATTCAGCCACTTCATGCGCGCACGCTCGGCGATTTCGATATAGCGCGCGTGATATACGATTCCGCCCGCGTCGGTGTCGGCATAGGCGATGGAAAACGGAAAGACATGCGGTTCGGCGCTCATTTTATTTTTTCCTTTGTGACTCGTGAATCTTTGACAGAATGGGGTTTAACCTTTTTCCTTTCCATCATTTGTTTCCGCAGATATTCGCGGACATACGCCAAGACCGCGGCGTCGCGGCGCGTCTTGAATTTCGTCTTCAGCGTATCGTGCCGTTTCTGCTGCTCCATTCTTTCAATCGCGTCGTCCAGCGGCAGCCATACAAGCTCGTTCGGCGTTTCATACAGCTTTTTCAACTTTGCGATGAAGACGACGTTTATCTGCTTGAACTTCTTCTTGTATTCGATTATCTGGCCGATTTGCTTGTCGGTCACTTTTATTCGGGCGCCGATTTCTTCCCAGATTTCGCGCACCGCCGCCATTGTCAGCGTTTCGCCCGACTCCACCCCACCACCCGGCAACCCCAGCCCGACCTTGCCCGCATCGCGGAACAAGGCCAGCCGTCCGTCGCCGTCGAACACGACGACGCGTGCAGCCATGCGCCTGTTTTTGATTTCATCGCGCGCCGGAACAATGCCGGTCTCGTCGGTCAAAATCGCAATCGTTTGTATCGGCATGGGTCGCTTAATCCATAAATTCCGAGAAATCCGACCAGCCCTTGGACACGCACAGCAGAACCAGATACCCGATTAAATCGGACACATCGTTCTTGCGCAATGAATCCGAATTCTTGATACGCGACAGCTTGTCGTCCAGACGCACGCCGATTGAATTTGTCGAATCCAGTCTGGAAAAAATATTCAGCGGCGCCAGGGCGGAATTGCCGTATCTTTTGTTTTTATACACCAGCAAATCTTTCATTGCCTCGCATACTTTTGCTATTTGTTCCAGTTGATTCGACATTTTATTTTTCCAGTCCTATGTGCTTGTATCCGGCGTCCGTTATCATGCGGCCGCGCGGAGTCCGTTGAATAAAGCCCTGCTGCATCAGATAAGGTTCGATGACGTCTTCGATTGTGTCGGTCGGTTCCGACAATATCGCCGACAGGTTTTCAATGCCGACCGGGCCGCCGGCAAAGTGCCTGGCGATGGCGGACATGTATTCGCGGTCGATTTCGTCCAGGCCGCATTCGTCGACCTTCAGCTGGAACAACGTCGTTTTAATCGTATCGCCGGATATTTGTTTGCTGTTCACGGCCGACGCGAAGTCGCGCGCGCGTTTCAGCAATCTGTTCGCGATACGTGGCGTGCCGCGGGCGCTGCGCGCCAAGGCCAACGCGCCGTCGGCGTCAATCGGAATGCCCAGAATGTTCGCGCTGCGGGCGATGATGTCCGCCAAATCCGCCGGCGTATAGAACGTCAGCCGCAAATCGATGCCGAACCGGTCGCGCAGCGGATTTGACAGCAAGCCTGTGCGTGTCGTCGCACCCACCAATGTAAACGGGGGCAGGTCGATGCGGACGCTCTTCGCGGACGGCCCTTCGCCCAGCATGATGTCCAGTTTGAAATCCTCCATCGCAGAATACAGAACTTCTTCGATTGCGGTCGGCAGGCGGTGAATTTCGTCGATAAACAGAACGTCGTTCGGTTCCAGCGACGTCAGTATGGCGGCCAGGTCGCCTTGCTTGGTCAGCATGGGCGCGGCCGTTGCGCGGAAGTTCGTGCCCAGTTCATTCGCGACGATATGCGCCAATGTGGTCTTGCCTAGCCCCGGCGGACCATACAGCAAGACGTGGTCCATAGCCTCGGCCCGCGCGCGTGCGCCGGAAATAAAGACGGATAAATTTTGTTTCAAATCCGTCTGGCCCACAAAGTCCGCCAATCGTTTCGGACGAATGGTCGCCGCCATGTCGTCTGGGATGTTCGGGTCTAAAAAACGGTCTGCTTTATTCTGCATCGCTTGCCTTTTCAATTCGCAGAGCGCAGAGCGCAGAGCGAAGGTAGTCTTATTTTTGTTCTTTCTCTAATGTTTTCGTTGTTGCCGTCAACATTTTTTCCAATTCCAAACAATCCGAATAGATGCTTTCAAATTGCTTTTCAGTTATATAATTCGTCTCTTTTAACAATTCCAACCAGTACAATGTTTCAGAAGTTTCCTTTAACGCAATGTACACTTTGTTTTAAAAATCTTTTTTGCTTACCGCATGCCGTGATTCCGCAAGATTTGCGCCTATGCTGGTCCCGAAACGAAGAATCTGGGATGGGATAACAAAATCCTGCTTTTTATCTTTTATGTACTTATACAGCTTTATAATCCGTACGGAAAACCGCCGGGCTTTTACAAAAGATATGCTTTCTTTCATTTTCATACCTTCGCTCTGCGCTCTACGCTCTGCGACCTATAACAATTTATCTTCTGCATTTTCGCGGCCGACATAGGCCTTCAAATCATTATACATCTGGCGCAGGTCGGCGGGCTGGACATAGTTTTCATTCGAATTCTTGATGCGGATTGTTTCCAAATCAATCTGAGCCTGTTTCTTCAGGACCTGGGTCAAATGAGTCGCGAATGATTTCGCGTCGTCGGATTCCGCCGCGCCCTGAATCAGCAATCCGCGATTCGGCCGCGGCGACAGAAACGCAAAGTCCGAAATCGACGGGTCGGGCGACACCAAGGCAAAGCCCGATACCTCGGGCCGACGCATCATCGCCTGCAGGACGTACCAGGCGCCCAGCTGGTGTCCGGCCAGCCAGATTTTGTCGCTGTCCTCATTATGATTCTGAATCCAGTCGATTACGGTCGCAATATCCAGCATGTTGTCGGCTGTTGTTCCAATCGACCCCGAGGAATCGTTGACGCCCCGGTAATCAAAGCGCAGGACGGAAAACCCGCAATCCATGAACGCACGGAACATCGCGTACGACACGCGGTCGTTCATATGGTATTTCTGGCGCGGATTGCCCGACAGCACGACCGCCAGCGGCGCCGTTTCGGCCGCAGCCTTGTGGTACACCGCGTGCAGTTTTCCGGATTCGCCCGTAATTATAATGTCGACCATTTTGCTCACCTTTCTTGTTTTGACAGTTATAGAACATTCGGATATTGAATTTCAATAGAAATCTTTTAAGATAGAAGATAGGAGATACGAGATAGGAGATATTAGACCGGTGCAGTTTGAACATTATTTAAATTATAAAATTTGTTCACGCTTACGCAATTTAATATCTCCTATCCTCTATCTCACTTTCTATCTAATTTTTGCATTGACGCAGCCGCAACCTTTGTTCTAAGATTCACTCAAAGAGTCGTAGGAAAGGTTTTGATATGAGAAAAATCTGTATTTTGTGCGCTGTGCTTGGTGCTTTGTGCGCGGCCGGGGCGCAGGCCGCCGCGGATAACGAAAATCCCGATGGCGACAGCTTTCAGACAGTTTACACCGAAACGCCGGTGCGGTCCTATTACGCTTATCCCAACGACCCGAACTTTATCCCGGAAAATAACTTTATGGAACGCGCCGACAGTTTGAACTATGACCGGAACATCATGGACCAGCGACAGATGGAAAACGCCATGCACCCCGGCGTTCAATTTGCCGACCGCCCGATGATTATCTGCCGCGATTTCGGATGCACGCGCCTGAACGACCGCATCACGCGCACGTTTCTGTTCAACAGCATCGCGAACATGTTTATGATGAATTCTCATTCGCGCGTCTATATATGCGAGGCCGACCCTTTCAGCCGCAGCTGTCTGCAGTCCGGAATTTCATTTCCTGTGCGCGCGGGCGCCGCCAACGCGCTGGTCAAGATTCCAAAGGCGACCGTGTCCCAGGTAAATGTTTCGACGGGACTGTCCAAGGCGACCGTCGGCATGACTTATGAATTTCTGGTCAACGGTATTGACCGCCGGTGCGAGCCGACAGTCATGGACATCGTCGTTCCCCAGAATTCCCAGGCGACGCTGGCGAACCGCGAATTCGCGTGCAACATGACGTCCGACGGCATGACGAACGTGTCTTTGATGGTCAATATCGATTATATCGATTTGGATTACGGCATTATGGGCGGATACTACTCTCTGGGCCTGCAGGGCCCGACGTCCGGCGGCGGCACGGGATACGCGCTGTTCAAGACGGAATACGCCAGCGGCGGCATGAAATTCAAAGCCGCCGGCGACAGCGAATACGGCATGCGCTCGGCAATCGGCGACGGGCTGCAAACCATCCAGCCTGGCGAATACGCGGTGGAACCAGTACAGAAATAATCGGCTACGCCGATTATTTCTGCAATTAAGAATTAATAATTAACGGGGACTGAAATTATCAATTCTTAATTCTTAATTTTTAATTATGCAGAAAACAATTCTTATCATTGACGATGACGATATGCTGCGCAAGGCCCTGAGCAAAGGTCTGCGCGCCGACGGTTTCGCCGTTCTGGACGCATCCGGCGCGGACGCGGCGGCCGATGTACTGGCGCGGGTCAGGGTCGACGCCATCGTTTTGGACAGAATGATGACGGGCACGGACGGGTTGACTTTTCTGAAATCCTTGCGCACCCGCGGCGACCGGACGCCGGTTATAATGCTGACCGCGCTGTCTGGTCCCGAAAACGCAATCGACGGGCTGGCCGGCGGCGCGAACGATTATCTGGCCAAGCCCTTTCAGTTGAAAGAACTGGCGCTGCGCCTGAACAACATTGCCAAGGAATCGGGAATCAGGAATCAGGAACTGCCTGCTGGATTATCGTTCGCAGACAACGAATTCTTTGTAAACGGCAGGCTGTTGGGGCTGTCGGGCGAAGAGAAAAAACTGCTGGGGCAATTGCTGGCGCCGGTCGGAAATACCGCGCCGGCCGCGCCGATGGTCGCAAAACGCTTGCGGTCCAAATTAAATGGTGTATTATCAAGTGTAGACATCGTCACGGTTCGTGGCAAAGGATATAAAATAGTCATTAGTTTATAGTCAATAGTCGATAGTTAATAAAGTATCGCGCGAAACGCGCGACGACCTTGTTGACTAAAGACTAATGACCAGCGACTATTTACTGCAAAAATGGAGTTTTTGATATGAGGCTGATTCCTCGCAGTTTTTTATGGCGAACAATTCTGATGGTTCTGGTTCCGCTGGTCATCGCGCTGGGAATCGTGGCCAACGCGTTCTTTGGCAATCACTGGACGCGCGTTCACTCGACGATGGCGCGAAATCTGGCCGCCGAGGTGGCGACCATCGTCAATTTCATGGACCGCGGCGACACCGTCGCAGCCAATGCTATGGCGCGCGACCTCAGCATCAACGTGACCGTAAATGAGAAACTGAACCGACCGAAACGGAACGACAACCGCGCGCATGAAACCGGCATGCTGGCCGGCGAGCTGTCGCACCGCTTGAAACGGCCTGCGTCGATATATATGGACAAAGGAAAAAGGCTGGTTTTTATCGATATTCCGACGCGCGACGGTAAAATCGCCACGTTCGGCACATCACTGTACCGCATCTATTCGACCAGCACCGAAGTATTCATCCTGTGGCTGATTGGTTCCATTTTAATCGTGGGCCTGCTAATTGCGCCGTTCATCATAATGCATTCGCGCAGCATTCGCAAGATTGCCAAGGCCGCCGGCAATTTTGGCCGCGGCCTGGACGCGCCTGGATTTCAGCCCGGCGGGTCCAAGGAAATCCGCGAAGCCGCCGTTGCCATGATTACCATGAAAGAGCGCCTGGACCGCTACAACCGCACCCGGACCGACATGCTGAATGCGGTCAGCCATGATTTAAAGGCGCCGCTGACCCGGATGCGCCTGGGGGTCGAGACCGGCGAAACAAAGCCCGAAGACCTGCTGCACGACATCGACCGCATGGCTGAGATGGTCAACGGATACCTGGCGTTCGCACGCGGCGAAATGCCCGAAATCGAACAGACGACCGAATTGCCCGCGATGCTGGTCAGGATTGCGCGCGACGCCGCCGGCGCCAAGGAAATCGAGACCGATTTTCCAAACGTACCGGTCCAGTTCTATGCGCGCCCGATGGCGCTGGCGCGTGCGTTCGGAAATATCATTGAAAACGCCGCCAGGTACGCGAAACACAAAATCAGAATCGCCGAAACCGATTTTGCAGAGCATGTCGAAATCACCATCGAGGACGACGGCACCGGAATCCCGGCCGCCCGGCGGGCCGAAGCGCTGCGTCCCTTTGTCCGCCTGGACGAAGCGCGCGGCGACGGGACCGGCGGAACGGGGCTGGGGCTGTCGATTGCCCAGACGGCCTTTGAAAATCACGGTGGACAAATGTTTCTGGAAGACAGCGCTTTGGGCGGTCTGAAAGTGCGAATCGTTCTGCCGATATAGTTAATCGTGATTCGTAATTCGTGACTCGTGATTCGCAAGATAAAGGTTCTTGTCGTTTTACGAATCACGAATCACGAGTCACGAGTCACGGAGATAAATATGAACCTCTACAAACACGTATCCGATGCGATAAATGAAAAACTTGGCTTTGCAGCGAATATGGAAGTGCCGCGCAACCGCGAATTCGGCGACTTTTCCACCAACGCCGCGATGGTCATGGCGAAATCGGCGGGCCGGCCCCCGCGCGAACTGGCTGGGGAAATCCTGCCGAAAATCGCGGAATTAGACTTTGTCGCGGACGCGTCAATCGCGGGCCCCGGCTTTATCAATATAAAAATCAAAGACGATTTTATCTGGTCCGCCGCAAATAACCACTACCCCGCCGGCGTTGCCGGCACCCCTTCGCCAGCGAAGGGGAATTTAACCATCGATTTGGACTACGGCTCGTACAATGTCGCCAAAGCGCTGCATATCGGTCATTTGCGCGGCGGAATTGTCGGGGATACTTTTTACCGCATCGCAAAATTTTTGGGACACAAGCCGATTTCTTACAATCACATGGGCGACTGGGGTAAGCCTATGGCGCTGGTTATCGCGTGGATTATAAAAAAATTCCCGAACGATTGGAACCGGCCGGATTTTAAAATCGACGAATCCGAATTTAACGGCTATTATCCTGCGGCCAGTGCGCACGCCAAAGAAAATCCCGAATTCCAGGAACAGGTATTGATAATCAAAAAAGAATTCCAAGACGGGCGCGCCGACTATTTCGCATTGTATGAAAAAATGCTGAAAATCAGTCTGGCGATGATGTCCGATGTGGTCCGGCGTTTGAACATGCTGCCGTTCGATAATAATTTGGGCGAACGCAACGCCGCGCTATATTTGGAACCCGTCGAAAAGATTCTGCGCGAAAAGAACCTGATTGAGAAAAGCGACGGCGCTGAAATCATAGTATTAAAGCGCGACGATGACAACGCGCCTATGCCGCCGTATATGTGGCGCGATTCTCGCGGCGCGGACACGTACGACTCGACCGATTTGGCTGCAATTTATTATCGGAAAATCACGGATAACCCGGACCGCATGCTTTATTTTTCAGATTATCGCCAAAAGCTGCATTTCGAGCAGCTGTTTCGCGCATCGGAGCTTTCCGGGATATTTCCGGCCGACAGATTGGAATTCCCGTATTTTGGCGGAATCAACGGCGCGGACGGCAAGCCATATAAAACACGCAGTGGCAGCGTGGCCGGCCTGATGGACATGATACAGACGGTCAGCGACGCGGCGCGCGCGCGCGTGGCGGAATCGGGGAAAAATCTGCCGGACGACACAGTCGATATGATTGCGTTGGCGGCCCTGAAATTCAACGACTTGATTCACGACGTAAAGGCGGATTATATTTTCGACCCGGCGTCCGTGACCAGTTTCGAAGGCCGCACCGGACCGTATATTCTGTATACGGCCGTGCGATTGAATAGTGTTTTGAAAAAGCTCGAAGAGCGTATCGCCGCGCCGCGGCAGTGCGCAGAGCGCAGAGCGCAGAGCGAAGGTGCGACGGACGAAGAGGGGACACCTGCGACCTGCGACCTACGCTCTACGCTCTGTATTGACGAGCGCAATCTGCTGATTGGCATTTTGGAATTCCAGCGGGCGGTGCAGGGCGCCTTTGACAACCGCGCGCCGGATATTTTGGCCAATTACACTTATGATTTGTGCCAGCTGGCGAATACATTCTATCACAATTGCCCGATATTACGCGACGATATTCCGGCGGATATTCGCGCGCAGAGGCTGCATATCACCAAAATTGCGTTCGACACGCTGGCTACGGCAATCGATCTGATGGGCATGAAAATACCACCCGAGATGTAATTAGAAACACTTGCAATTTTTATAAGAACTGATATAATAATTCCTAAGAATTACCTAATTCTAATCAAAGGATAAAAACATGGTAAATATAAAGGAAAACCTAAAGAAAGCTGCGACAAAAATTAAAAAAGCGGCCGTTATCGGCGGAATAGGCGCAGCTTCTTTTTTGCCAATGAAAGGCGCCGCGCAAACTGACAATAAAATCGAACTTGAAAAATTCGAACAAACTATTTTGTTTGATACAATACGCGCAAATATTTCCGAGATAAAAAACACATCTGCTTTGTCGCTTAATTTGTACTTTGCCGATGAAAATGATATAAATAACACATATCCACTGGCGCGCGATATTGATTATGCTGGCGCTTTCTTCAAAGCCCATCCCGGCACAGTAAAAAAAGAAAACAACAAGTATATAATCAACACTGATGCTTTGTGGGAAAAATATTACGATTTGGGAAAAAAGGTTTCCGGTAATTCAGATTTATTGAAACACGAAAAAAATGATTTATATGTTGAATTGAGCATATCCGGACAGTTTGCATCTGTAAACATAACGACCAAGAAAAAAGATAAAGATAAAGACTATATCAAAAAAGTTTTATTATCCTATTTATACAACAACGCTGCCAAGAAATTCATCATAGTTATCGAAGGCCAGATTCCTGGGAATGAAGCAGTTGATAATATTGATTTCGCAAGTGTTATTCTGAATGGCAATTCCGGCGTTACAGAAGGCAAAGTAAATGCATATGTATGTTTTAGGGGATATTTAGGTGGCTATGTTGAATTGACATTTGACCGTGATGGCAACTTTATATCCCATGGTAACATAGAAAATGATGGTTTATTTATCTATAGATCCGACAAATCAGACTATGAAAAGGTAAGTGATAAAGAACGCAAAGAATTTATAGAAAACAGTATTATTAATAACGTTATTATTGAAAAAAGAATCGCATCCAACAAGAAAACAACCGAAATGTTGAAAAAATTCCAAGAAAAACCAAGATAAGAATTATAGGGTTGGTGTCATAATATAAAAAATGGCATCGCCAAAGTCGCGTTCGATAAGCTGTCGACGGCAATCGACTTGATGGATCTGAAAATCCCGCCCGAGACGAGATGTAGGAAAAACTGTGACTCTTACAACCAAAAGGAAATAAAATGAAACAAAAAATAGCGTTGGCCGGAATTATCTTGCTTATGGCAATCGGCGGCGCGAAAGCGAAAGGACCGCAAAAATCCGCCGTTGATTCGCTGGTCGCGAAACAGAAAACGGAATTTGCTAAATTCGTAAAGGAACAAAAACAAAAATTCCAAGAATTCAAGGCCAGAAACGAGGCAGAATTTGCAGAATTTTCGAATCAACAAAATGGCGGATTATCGGACAGGGATTCAGCAAACGCTAAGTTTGCAACAGAACTTGCCAAACCGTGGACAGAATTTCAGCTGAAACAAAAAATCGTAAAGACAAAATAACCCCGCGTCGGCCCCTCTTGTTAAAGAGGGGTGAAAATCTTGGCAACTTGTTGCCATAGATTTTCGGGGAGATTACCGGTCATAAAACAATAGTGAATAGCGCTTAGTTTATAGTGATTAGTTAATAGTTAAACACTTCACTATAAAACTATGCACTACTTGTTTATTGCAACCGCCATCCCCCAAGTTTTTGTAATGCTGACGCTAACAAAAACTTTCCCCCTTTACCAAGGGGGAAAGTAGCTGAATCAAGGAGTACAAGAGCCGAAACAAGGGGGCCAAGTGCCTGGAAATCCGAAGTGGTCAAATTGTAACGCAATAATTCAAGGCCGCGCCGGAGCTGAAAGAATTCCCCTTTGACCTTTCAATTGGTATACGGACACGTGTCTGAAAGCTCAAAAGTGCCGGTGCTGTCTTTGTACTTTTCGGGCTTCAGCGCGCAATTCGCAATGGCGTTTCTTGGACTGACTGACGTCATGTGCGTTGCGGGAAAAAGCGAACCGCCGTCCGACCTCTTTATGCCAGCGACTTCATCACATCCCACGCAACGGCTGCCCTGCATATAATATCCGTCGGCGCAACTGGTACAAGCGCCGTTCACATAGCACGTCCCATCGCCCGAGTCTCTATAACATTTGTAACGGTTTGTATCCCACTTGGGATAGTCGCCCTGGCAAAAAATCCCGTAAAATTGAAAAGTATCAACGTCGGGCGTGCCGAAGTTACAGCAAAGACCATTGTAGGCAAAACTATTTTCAAGATTCCCCGGCTCTTGGCAATACGGCAAAACACCGCCGTATTCAAAGTCAGAATCCTGCAAGGCATATGTAAGAAAATCGTATATATCGACAGTATCACCCATGTAATATCTTTCACTAATGCAAGCGAACACACCCGCTTTCGCACCGCCTTCTTCATCGGGGCGGTCGTATACGACATAATATCTGGGCTCGTCGTAACCTATGGCGCCGCCTGGGTATCCATTTGCGCACACAGTCGAAACAGCGGGGTCGCTGCTCGAGCAAAGGGCATTCCAAGAGTTCTTATCTATCTCTCTGGCATCATAAAAATTGCCGTATAAATTTGTGTTTATTCCAACAATCATGAACAAACAGACCATTAATTTTCTCATTTTTGCCCCCCCTTTTTGTTCGGCATATAAAAAACCATCAAGGGAAATTGATGGTCGGGGAGTTCAAAAATCATCGGCGTGATTCCGTCAGCCTTCGGAAAAACCTGTTTTATAACTGACAGCTCCCCGACCTGACGGCGGGGACATGGACAAAGGACGCGCTGTCGCGCCCTTATCGCATGGATTTGCGCCGCACGGAAATCCGCGCCGCTACCGATGGGCTTTTGAAAACCCCGGGCCTCATATCCCTATGGACCCGATGCCATTATAAATTCAGCGCGACTTAAAAGCAAGCCAATAATTAACTATTTGCGGTATTATTGTACCATACGGATTTTTCTTGACTTTTGCGGGGGTTTGCAACATAATGACCCCGTTCTAATTTGAATAACAGAAGGTAAATTAAAATGGCAGCGACAAAATCGTTAAAGAAAAGCGAATTGGAATCCAACTGGATTCTGATTGACGCGACCGATTGCACGCTGGGACGTTTGGCGGCCTATGCCGCGAATATCCTGCGCGGAAAGCATAAACCGACCTGGACGCCGAACATGGATTGCGGCGACCATGTAATTATCATCAACGCGGACAAAGTCGCGCTCAGCGGCACCAAGGCCGACAAGACCAAATTCTTTTGGCACACTGGCTGGACCGGCAGCATCAGGTCCCGCACCCTGGGCCAAATGCGCGAGGAAAAACCCGAAACATTGGTTTTTAACGCGGTAAAGCGCATGATGGGCCGCCGCACGGCCGTCGCGCTGGCGAACCAGCGTTTGACCAAGCTGCACGTGTACGCAGGCGCCGCGCATAAGCATGAAGCGCAGAAACCGACCGTTGTGGATTTTGGTTCTTTGAACCGCAAAAATAAAAGGGGCGAATAATGACAGAAGTAAAAAAAGCCGCGGCCGCGACGAAACCGGCCGCCAAAAAGGCCGCCCCGGCAAAAAAGGCGCCGGCCGCGAAACCGACCAAGACCGTTGTTGCGAAAATTGGCGCAACGGCTGTCTATGCGACCGGAAAACGCAAGGATTCCATCGCCCGCGTTTACTTGGCGCCGGGCAAAGGCAATATCATTGTCAACGACAAGCCGATGAACGGATATTTCAAACGCTCGGTATTGCAGATGATTATCGCGCAGCCGTTCGGTGTGACCAAACGCGACGGCGCCTATGACGTTCGCGCGATGGTGCAGGGCGGCGGTTTGTCCGGTCAGGCGGGCGCCGTAAAGCACGGAATTTCCAAGGCCTTGGAAAAGGCTGAACCCGAATTGCGCGCCGCGCTGAAATCGGCCGGATTCCTGACACGCGATAGCCGCGTTGTCGAGCGCAAGCACTATGGCCGTCGCAAGGCGCGTCGTTCCACGCAGTTCAGCAAGCGTTAAGCCTGCGAAACAAAAACCGCCCTTTGGGCGGTTTTTTTCGTGAACCGTAATCCGAAATCTTGGGTGGGGCAACCTTGTCTCAAGGTTGCCTGATAATAAATGAAGTAATGCGATAATAAAAAGGTGACCTTGGGACAAGGTCACCCCACCCAAGATAGAACCATTAGCGCATAGCAGATAGCGTATAGCATAATAACCAGATGGCTATGCGCTACTTGCTATCTGCTATATGCTATTTGCTATTTTTTATTGAAATTCATTTTGATTGGTTTAGAATACCATCGTGGGGCGGCGCGAGAGAGCAAATCGACAAGGAACTGTCATGTCAGAAAAATTAAGAAAATCGCATCCGTACGGCGGACAAACCTGGTCATACGATAAAATCTTTGATTTGCCAGAATATGAAAAACGAGGCACGAACAGAATCCGAATTGGCGCCGGAACACCGCCGCTGAAAGAAATCCACCTGAAAACCTCCGCAGACGAATGGCCACGGTTGGATTGCATCGACATCACGTCCAGCATCGATAAAACGGAAAGCATCATTCTGGAAAGCCCGACGGTGGAAGTGATTTTCTGTCATTCGAAATCTGTGAAAAATTTGGATATATCGAAATGCCCGAATGTCGAGATTATCGATGTCTCGCGCAGTTCTATTTCGAATCTGGATTTGACGAATTGTTCACCCGAATTGGAACAGATTCGCTGTCATAATACACCGTTAAAATCATTGGATGTGTCCCTGTTTAGAATGTTGAAAGGATTAAATATCTCGGACACCCAGATAGAACATATCCAGCTGGGCAACAACCGCGCGTTAGAGGCTTTCTGGGCGAACAATACGCCGTTGAAAGAATTGGACTTGTCCGCCAACCATTATTTGAGCCAATTTCAAGCCGACGGTATCGGCCGCTTGACCCGGTATGAAAAGTTCTTTTTGTCGCCGGGTGCGACAGGCCAGATGAACACTGGCAATATGCCGATGAAAACTATTGTTTACGGCGTGATGAATACTTTGATACGCTATGCTAGAAATAATCCGGCCGTTTTGCAGGCGTACAAGGAGAGGATGGATTTGCTGCTGGAATTCGCCGAAAAAATCGCTGATTTAGAGGCGCGGCATGAAAATAAAATCAACAACGATTTCTTTGTAACGCGGTTGTTCTTCAAATTGCAAAGCGACATCGACTGGGGCAGATAAAAAACACTAGTCGTTAGTCTATAGTCAATAGTTAATAAAGCCGTCGCGCTTTGCGCGACACATTCACTAATGACTAACGACTAACGACTAATGACTAGTTTACAAATTAAAATACATAAAGTGTTCGTCGTCGTCCGCCCAGTACTTGGCGCCGGCGTGCTCGTATAATTTCTTGGTCAGATGATTCTTGCCGTAAACGCTGAAACAAATACGGCCCACATTCGTCTTGCGCGCGATGTCGCGTATCTTGAAGAACAGCGTCAGCACCGCGCGGCTGCCGCGGAATTCAGGATAAATAAACAGGTACGGCACGTGAAACATTGTCGAAGTATCCGTCGTCCATCCGTTGTACAGCGATATTGCGCCAATGATTTTCCCGTTCAATTCCGCGACATACACGTACAGCAGCGGCCGGTCCGTAAAGCTGATGCGGGTAATCTCGTCGACGACGCGCTTGCGATAAATCCGGCTTTTATCATTATCCAAACCCTGGAAAAATTTGTTGAACTTTACCAGCAAATCGGTCAAGGCGTCCAAATCGGCTATCCGGGCGCGACGAACCTTTATCTTATTATTCATTTTTGTTTCCTTTTGCGTGAATTTTACCACAAAAAACCGTTTTTTCCTATAACTTTCATATTGCGTTTTATACAATACCTTGTATAATCGGGCGATTATCGCTTTAAAAAGGGGAAGTTATGTTCAAAAAAGAAAAAATCAAAGATTTACATTATGCCATTATCGGCATCGTGCCGGCCGCGGAAATCCAGACCGCTGCGGATGAAATTCTACTGCAATACGGCAAAGAGGCCAAAATGCCGGGCTTTCGCCCAGGCCACATCCCTTTGTCGGTGCTGCGCCAGAAATACAACGCCACCGCGTTCGGCGAAGCGGTCGACAAGCTGATGAACAAAGACCTGAACGATTTTGTCGCGGACAAGAAGCTGCGCCTGGCGGGCGCACCCAAGGCCGACGTCGCGAAATGGGAAATCGGCCAAGATTTGGAATACACGCTGGAATTCGATATTTTGCCGACTTTGCCGGCTATTGATTTGGAAAAATACACTGTGACCAAAAAGGTCGCCAAGCTGGATGAATCCGAGGTCGAAAAATCTTTGGAAAACCTGCGGAAAAGCCGCAGCACTTTTGAAAAACAAGACGCCGGGTACAAAGCGGCCGACGGCGACACCACGGTTATAGATTTCAAGGGCTTTGTCGGCAATGACGCATTCGAAGGCGGCGAGGCGAAAAAACATCACCTGATACTGGGCAGCGCCTCTTTCATTCCGGGATTCGAAGAGCAGGTAATCGGCCATAAAGTCGGCGATAAATTCGATGTCAACGTAAAGTTCCCCAAGGAATATCACGTCGACAACCTGGCCGGAAAAGACGCGCGTTTCGAAGTCGAAATCCATGAAATCCGCCGGGCCGTCTTGCCGGAGCTGAACGACGAATTGGCCAAGTCCGTAGGCCAGGAATCCGTCGCCGCGCTGACGGAACACATCCGCAAGATTCTGACTGAACAATATGACGAAGCGTCCAAGCGCGATATGCGCGACGAATTGCTGGAAATTCTGGCCGACAAAGTAAAGTTGGATTTGCCGGCAACTTTGGTCGAACAGGAATTCAATTTGGCGAAGACCGAGCATGAACGTGCGCACGCTGGTCATGAAAACTGCGGCCACGACCACAAATGGGACGAAAAGAAAGAGCGCAAAGATGCCGAGCGCCGCGTGAAGCTGGGCTTGATTTTGGCCGAATGGGGTACCGCCAGCAAAGTCGATGTCACGCGCGACGACCTGCAGCAGGCCATCTGGGCCGAGGCATCGCGCTATCCTGACCCAAAGCAGATCTTTGAATTCTATAACCAGAATAATGACGCCGTTTCCACACTGCGCGGCATACTGTTTGAACGCAAAGCCTTGGATGCGATGCTGAATCTTGTCAAAACCAAGGAAAAAACGGTAAAGGCCGACGAGCTGTTTAAACAGGCGAAGCCAAAATAATAGCTGGCAGTCGTCAAATCTTGTACAAAACGAATTTTATGTCAAAATAAAATATTTTTTGACATTATTCCTAAATATATTTAATATCTTTAAATCATACCACAAAAACTTCCTGTTGCCAACAATAGGCGGCGCTGGGGTGTGATTCGGTCTCGCCAATAATTGGGGCCGTCATTTTTTTACTAAAAAAAAGGAAGAGAAGATGAAAAGAGTTTTTAAAGTGGCCATAGCCGCATCTGTTTTGGCAACCCCTGCGTTGGCTGTCAATATGGAAAACCCCTTGTACTTGCCGGCCCAGGGCCAGGTTTATTCCAAAACATCAGCCGGCGTCATGTACAAAAAGAACGACGCAACGGACGTGCTGGTCGCCAAGAATCACGACGGCGCAGAAGAATTCCCGATTTGGCGCGCCAATGAAGATTTGGGTTACGGAATTACGGACCGCTTGGCCGTTTATGGTTCTTTCGGTTACACCCAGGCGGACGACATCGACCGCAAGGGCATGCATTTGGGCCGCGTCGGCATGACATACCGTATGTTCGACGACGCGGGCTCGGTCTTTGATGTTTATGCGGACGCTCATTTGGGCGGCATCAGCAAGATGACAGGTTCCTATTCTTCAAAGGGATTCACCTATGACAATTATTCCAACGGCCGCTGGGGTTTCCACGCCGGAACCAAACTGGGCCATACATGGGGTAACTTTACCGGCGCCATGTTTGCCGAGGTTCTGCAGACATTCGGCAACCACAACAATAAAATCGACATCCGACAGCTGAAAGCGGATGCCGCTGCTCGGCACGCCGCGATAAATGCCGGAGCAGGTGGCCCATGGGTCGAATTCTCGTGTAACTTTAATGACGCTTCGTCATGTTTGCTTCTGATGATGCCAAACCTGACGGATGAGGTTTCGGTAAACTTGAAACCGACAACCGAATTCAACGCCGGTTTTAAGACTATGTATCAATTCAACGCCAGATGGTCAGTCAGCGGCGGCGTCACATACAAGCACCATGCCGATAACGGCGTTGAATCCATAGAAACGAAACAGAAAAACTCGGCGGGCGCCCGTGCCGCAAAGGGAATCGCCGAACAGCTGGCGAATCTGCAAGACGGTTTCGACGAATATATCTTCGGCGCATCGGTCGCCAGCCAGCTGGCTGACTGTGCCCAAGTCGCGTTGTACGGCGAATATACCCTGGACACAGCGCAAAGATTGTCGCAGAACGGTTCGGACGTCAAAGCCGAAGTCGGCGTGCGTTTGAATGTCGCGTTCTAGGTACTGTATTGGGTACTAAAAAGGGTGGATGATTCCGCCCTTTTTCAAAGAATAAAGATTAAAGAATAAATAATTACTCAAGCGACAGGAATGTACCTTAATTAAAACAAACTTTTGTCATTCCTGCGAAGGCAGGAATAGGGCCCACAGGCCATAATGCGAAACATTGCCATGGTTTGTACAATTGGTTCGCTTCGCTCACGGTTAATAGACCCTATCCCGGCCTACGCCGGGATGACAAAAACAACAAAGTTGTTTTTGTTTAAAAAAATATGCTCAACTGACAGGAACGTATCTTTTTGGCCCCAAAAACTCAAGACTCGTCATACCGGCATTAAATTTTGAAAAACAATTGATAATTGTTTTTCAAAAGAACCAGTATCTATTGTATTCAAGCTGT
Organism: Rickettsiales bacterium; assembly: GCA_031266915.1. Lineage (GTDB taxonomy): Bacteria > Pseudomonadota > Alphaproteobacteria > Rs-D84 > Rs-D84 > JAIRLB01. Next base: position 93,850 of record JAISAB010000020.1, read on the forward strand.
GAACAATACATGTATGATAAACTCAATGGACCCCGTCCTGCGACGGGGTGACGAGTTTTGGGCTTTTTGGGGCCAAAAAAGCACATTCGATGTCAGTTGAGCTAATTTCGATGTATCAAACCACCCAGTCACTTCGTGACACCCCTCCACCGGAGGGGAACTTAGACCGAGCACATCATTTACTCTTTATTCTCTATTCTTTATTAATTGTGCTCTGTTAATTGTTAACTGAAAAGAGGCGCGTATCACGCGCCCCTGCCAGTTACCAGTGACTAGCTATTAATGACTGTTTTGTTTGACAAGTTTTTTCAGGTTGTCTATGCCCTTGCTGCCCACGCCGGCGCGAACCTGTTCCACCGCCTTGGCCACTTCGGCGGCATGTATTTGCATCGTGGAAATCCGGCCGTTGGCCAGGCCCAGCTGTTTGTTCGCGGATTCCAAATCGGATTGCGCACGGGACAGCTCTTCCCTGAGCTTTTCAATCTGTTCGTTTGCATCGGACAGGTTGCGCGTCAGATTATCTTTATCTGAATTCAGCGCATCCGCCTGGGCTTGTAAACCTTTTATTTCCTCGTTAGCCTTTGCAGTTTCTTCGGCCCCTTTCTTCTTCAGGGCTTTATTTTCATCGGACAGCTTCGTGTTTTCCAACAGAATATTGTCTTCGGATTTTTTGATGTACGTGGACTCGCCGGCGATGGCTTTTTGAATATCCAAAACCGAGTCAATATCGTTTTGCAAGACATCCGCTTGCTGCGAATTGACGATACCGCTTTCCCGCAAAAAACCGGCAGCCTTCAGCACGTCGTTGCGGGCGTCGGCCAAGGTGTCGGAATTGGGGTCCTTCGCCGCAGATTGGCGTTTGAAAACTTCTTTCGACTTGACGTAAACGATGTTGAACAGGTCGGAAAGTTTCGCCTTTGTATCCTCGTCATTTTTGTCCTTTGTCCACACAAGGTATCCCATGAACAGCAACAAATCGCCGGATTCTGCCAGTTTGTTATTTGCCAGTTCCGTCACGGCCGTTTCGTAAATAGGATCTTTGATTTGCCGATTGCGAACAAAACTGGCCAGCGCGCAAATTTGCAATTGCGGGTCGGGTATTTCCTTGATTTTTCTGAATGCCAAAGCCACGCCGTCATTTCTGATGTCTTTCGCGTCCATTTTTGAAAATACGATGGCCGCCAGCTGCAAATCTTTCATGAAAACCCGGGCGGCTTCGTCGTTTTCTTTGTGCGCCCGCTCGATTTCATTCAAAAGGGCATCCGCCTGGGGATCATGAGGCAATCTTGCAAAATTTTTTCTCGTCATGGGCAGTCTTATACCAAACTCCCTATCCGTTTGCGGATCGTTATATACGACAAATGTTGGCGTCAATTCTTTGATGACATCGGCGACCAACCAACGCTCGGTAAACCCTGTGTCAGGCATAAACGCCACACCCTCCAAACCTGCCATAAATTTGACAATTTCCTCAAAGCTTTGATATTTCATTTTTTACCTTTTTGATTTATTTCCGACAAAATCATTAATTGACTATGCCTGCATAGTACTACCTTTTTGTTCTTACGGCAAGAATAAATTGACAAAAGAAAGCGCTAGCAATATAGCTATTTGCTATTCATTTTCAAGGACCGTAAGATTCTGGCGAAATTGTCATGCAGTTCGCCTGACACATCCACATCGCGGAAATCTATGCCCGCCGCGCCGGACAGCCATTCAATCGCCGGCATCGTCACGTTCCGAAAGGTATCCAGACGCCGGCGGACCGCCGCCATGTCCGCGTCATCGGCGCGACCCGCGCCGTCGACGTGCCGGCGCTTGTGAATGCGTGCCAGCATGATTTCTTCGGGGACGTTCAAATACAGAATCTTTATATTGAATTTGTCGGCATAGTTTTCGACAAACCATCGCGCCTGGGGCAGGGTGCGCGGAAAACCGTCGACCAGAATATTCTTTTTATCATCGATTTTCGACGCGACCAGCTCAAACAGCTTTTCATCCGGCACCAAATTCCCGGCCGCAATCAGCCGCCCGATTTCGGAATCGGCGGGCAGCGCGCGGAACAGGGCGCCCGTTTCGATGTAGTTGTAATCCGCGGCCGCGCGCAGCATTGCGGAAAAAGTTCCCTTGCCGACGCCCTGACCGCCCATAAGTACGATTATCTTAGCCATAATGTGCATTATTATAATACAAAATGATTGCGTTTGCCAGTCAAATTAGTCAATAATCTATAGTGAGTAGTGCTTAGTGCATAGTTTACAGTGTTATAACTAAATCACTATGCACTATAAACTAATCGCTACTCACTAGTGTTTTTACGTATTACGTATCACGAGCCACGTATCACGAAAAAACGGCCTTGCGGCCGTTTTTTACTTTTTGCTGTTTTCAATCGCAGCGCCCAAGATGTCGCCCAGCACAGAACCGCTGTCGGCCTGGTTGGAGTATTCTTTGACCGCCTGCTTTTCCATCGCTGCGTGCAGCGCGCGGATGGACAGCTTGACAACGTTGTCTTCGGTCGCGACCACCGAGGCCTCGATAGAATCGCCGACCTTATACTTGCCCGTGTCCTGTTCGTTCTTTTCGCGCGACAGGTCCGTGCGGCGGATAACGCCGCGCGCGTCGCCAGGCAGCGCCACGATGACTTCTTCGGGTGTAACGTCGGAAACGGTTCCGCGAACGACCGCGCCCTTTCTAACGGACACATTCGTGTCGTCGCCGCTGGCGGTCATCTGCTTGATGCCCAGGGTCACGCGTTCCTTTTCCGGATTGATGTCCAGAATTTTGGACGTGACTTCCTGTCCGCGGACGAATTTCTTCAGCTCTTCTTCATCCAGTTTGTTCCAAGACAAATCAGAGATATGAACCATTCCGTCCAATTCCGGCGTCAGTGCCACGAACAAGCCGAATTCGGTCGTGTTCTTAATCGGTCCAGTGACGATGTCGCCGACATTATGCGTTTGCGCGAACAGTTTCCACGGATTCGCCTGCAGCTGTTTGTAACCCAAGGAAATGCGGCGTTTGTCCTGGTCTATGCCCAAAACGACGACGTTGACATCTTGGCCGCCTTGCAATACTTTGCTTGGGTGGATGTTCTTGTTTGTCCAAGACAGTTCGGACATGTGGACCAAGCCCTCGATATTATTGCCCAAGTCGATGAACGCGCCGTAATCGGTCAAAGAAGACACTTTGCCCGTTATGGTGTCGCCGACGTTGAACGCGCGGCTGGCCGTATCCCAAGGGTCTTCTTCCAGCTGTTTCGCGCCCAAGGATATGCGGTGCGATTCCGGGTCGAATTGGATGACTTTGACCTTTAACTTTTGGCCGACATGAACCAATTCGCGCGGATGATTGACGCGTTTCCAGGACAAGTCCGTAACGTGCAGCAAACCGTCAATACCGCCCAAGTCGATGAACACGCCGTAATCGGTGATGTTCTTGACAGTGCCTTCGATAACAGCGCCCAGTTCGATGCTTTTCATCGCTTCGCGCTGTTGCTGGGCGATGGAATCGGACTGGATGGCGCGGCGGGAAACGATTGCGTTCGTGCGCAGCGCGTCCATTTTCAAAACACGGAATTTGTCTTTCAAGCCAATCAGGGACTTGGCGTCGCGGACCGGCCGGTGATCGACCTGGGACGACGGCATGAACGCGAACACGCCGTTGATGTCCACCGTGTATCCGCCGCGCACGACGTCGATGATGGTTCCTTCGGGGTCGACGCCTTCGGCGACCATTTTTTCCAAGTCCTTCCACGCTTTTTCGGCGCGGGCCTTGGTATATGATAATACAGCGGTACCTTCGCGCGATTCATAGCGCTCGATAAACACGTCGATGATGTCGCCAACTGACGGAGCGGCGGCGCCAAATTCTTTCAACGGAACGCGGCCTTCGGATTTCAGGCCAACATCGACCATCGCGAAATCGCCGCGAATGTCCTTGACCGTGCCCTTGGTCGCATAGCCCTGCAGCGTTTCCTGGGCGCCATAATTGGCGTCGAACATCTGGACGAAGTCTTCGCCCGACAGGGGATTAAATAAATCTTTGGATAAATCTTTCATGAGAATTTTTCATACAAAGCTTGCCGTTTGATTCAATTAAGAATGAAAAATTAAGAATTAAAAATTACAAACTCAGGCATCGTAATTCTTAATTCTTAATTCTTAATTCCTAACTGATTTTTTGCATCGCAAAAAATCAAAGGTCTTGTGGGGTTATTCTGATGTCCGGCGCGCCCACCCGCGACGAACCAGATGATTATATACGAGATATTCCGAATTTGCAAGTTTTTTAGAAACTAGCTACCAGCGACTAGCTACTAACTACTAATGACTATTTGACATTTGCCGATATTGTCCTAATATTACCGTTTGATACAATAAAAAGGCATAGATTATGAATAAAAACCCAGATGTGAAAAAAGTATCCAAAGGACGCGGAAATCCGGGGACTTTTGCGGACCTGTTAAAGGCCCAAGGAAAGCAGGAATTTTTGGACGAACATGCAAATCGGAAAACAGAAGAATTGATAAAGGAAATTCGGACCGAGCTCCGCACGCGAATGTTTGCCCGCCTGTGGATGATGCAGTCCCATGGATTCTATCGGGGGTGGTAAAATGATATATAAAGACCTGATGGAAATCGCCGACAAATTCGACGTGTTTTTCTTTGACGCCTGGGGCGTTTTCAATATCGGCGGGACGATTTCCAAATCAGCCGTCGCGGTTATGGCGGATTTGCAGACGCGCGGCAAATCCGTGTCCATCATGTCCAACACGCCGCAAAGCGCCGCCGGTGTGACTGCGCATTACGGCAAGAGCGGATTGATTCCAGGCGTTCATTATCAAAACATTTTTTCATCGGGCCAACTGTGCATGGACATCGCGCGGCGCGGCGAAATTCCGGCGCCGGGGAAAAAGTATTACGTCGCGTGGGATTACACCTGTGGATTGCCGGGCGGCGGCGCGTCATACGATATGTTTGCCGGGACCGATTATTCCAAGGTCGCCGATATTAGTTCCGCTGATTTCGTATATTTGGATTTCCCCAGGGCTGCTTCGAATCTGATTACGGATGAAAAATTGATGGAACCGGAATTATCCAAGGTCATCGCCGCCGGCAAACCAGTCATCTGTACGAATCCTGATTTGCACGCATGCCATGGGAATGAATTTGTTATCATGCAGGGAACGCCCGCCCGGATATTTGCCGCGCATGGTTTGAAAATCATCTATTACGGCAAGCCGCACCCGGAAATCTATCTGGACGCGATGAATAAAATCGGAAATGTCGACGCCGCGCGCACGTTGATGGTTGGCGACACGCTGCACACGGATATTCTGGGTGCCAGGCGCGCGGGCATCAAAAGCTGTCTGACATTGGCGGACGGCATAACGGCGCGCGATTTGACATTGGCGGGCCGGGAATTGAACAGGGAAAACATCAACGCGGCCGGCGCGAAAATCGACGCGGTTCCGGACTACATTATTGAAAAAGTAGCGGATAGTCATTAACCAGTAGTGCATAGTGAGTAGTGCTTAGTTTATAGTGAACTAGTCACTATGAACTATAAACTAATCACTATTCACTAATGACTGTTATACCAGCCGGCGGCGTACGGCGGCGAACATTCCGTACCCCAGCAGCAGCGCCATTATCATCACGAATATGACAAACGCCGACGCCCGGTATTCCGTAAACGGCAGCTGCATATTCATCCCGTAATATCCAACCACTATGGTCGGCGCAATCAGAATGATATTCCACATGGTAAGGCGGTTGATGGACGTATTGTTGTCCATATTGATGACACTTTCGAACGTTTCTTTTATCGAGCGCAGCATTTTGCTGTAACTGGTCGCGACCTCAATCGCCTGGTGCAGTTCGATGCGCGCGTCTTCAGCCAGTTCCCGGGCTTCGTCGCCAGCGACGAAGCCGCGCGCCTTATCCAGCTTGTCCAGAACGGTCAGATTGCCTTTCAGAGCCGCCATGTACAGGGTATAGCTGTTTTCGACCTCCAGCAGGCCCATGATTTCCCGTTTGCGGATTTTTTCCTGCAAAACTTTTTTGGATTCGAAAACGCGCCGGTTCAGCTCTTTCAAAAAACGCAGATATGATTCGGCGATATAGTAGATGATGTTCAGAACGAATTCTTCACGGGACGCCTTCTCGGATATTTTAATTCGGTCCAGGATGTCGCAGCGCTTGCGGCAGACGGTTATGACGCGCGCCGGGGAATAGATGATGGACAGCGGCTCGGTATGCCAGACGGTGTCCGTTTCGCGGTTAATGATTGGGAACCGGACGATGACGACCTTGTAATCGTCTTCGTATTCCAGACGCGGCTGTTCGTCCGGGTCCAAGATGTCCGATATAGTGTCCTCGTCGATTTTGTATTTGGTCTGAAGCTTGTCGAAATCCTCGTGGTCGGGATTCGCCACGTTCACCCAAGAGAATGTTTTCAATTTTTCAGTTACAAACATGTTCATTCTCCTTTGTTAATGATAATGCCGATTTTACCGCAAACCCGGCCAGATTGCAACCCCGGCTGGATAAAAAAAGTCCCCCGTCGGGGACTTTGCGCGCCGGCGCTGCGTCAGAATTTATACCTGACGTCCAAAACGCCCGTGTGGTCGGTGTAATGTTCGCGGAACTTGCCCTCGTACGACAATGACAAATCAAGGCCCGGGCCCGCCAGAAAGTGCAGGCCGGCCTCGACTTCGCCGCCCAGCCGGCCCAGCGCGTCGCCGACGACCGAAAATACCGAACCGTTCGCCAATGTCACGACGGATTGGGCGTCATCCCTGACAAAGTCGTACGTGACGCCAAAGCTGACCTTGGGCTTAACAAGCAGCCAATTGTTCACCGCCGTAACGGCGTCCATCTTAATTTTGGCCACCGCGGTCAGGATATTATTTCTGTCCGATTCAACGACCGTTCCGGCGGAATCGATGTATTTTTCTGCATTAATGTTCATCCAACGCAGACCAATTTCCGGACTGACAGTTTCAACAATATATGGCTGGAACACGTTGTATTCGTAACCGCCCATCAATTGCAGCGCGATGGTGTCGACGTCGTTGCCGCCGGTCACGGACACGCCGGCGACGTTTTTGGTTTCTTCATTGTCCGCGAAGATATATCCGCCGACAAAGTTCGCGTACCATTCGTTCGGCTTGTACTGTCCGTACAGGATGACGGCGTCGGATTTGATGTCGGTGTCGCGGTTGACAGCGCTGACATCAGTCGAAGTACGCGCATAGCCGGCGCCCAGTTTGAATTCTTGGTTTTCGACCTCTAATCCGACGGCGATACCGCTGGACTTGGAATCAAATCCATTTTCCGTGTTCAGCTTGGCCTTGTTGTAAATGCCGGTCGCCCAGATGGTGACGTCCCCCATATCAATATCGCCCGAAGACATGCCGGAACCGCCGCCGCCGCTGAACCGGCCGCCAACTGCGCCCAGCACTTGGTTGGTCGTCTGGGTCGAATTCGCTTGGGTTACGGGCGCGACCGTCGGCGCCAATGTCGCGACCGCCGCAATGCCTTGGTCAAAAGTGGCGGCGTCATTGCTCTGCAGCATCGCGGCGACGGCATCCTGTATCGTCGCGAACCGGGCATTCGACGAGGCGCCCGCGATGACGGCCTGGGCAGCGGTTAATTCGCCCGACGTCCGTCCGGTGACAGCCGCGATTTGCGCCACGGTTTTCGGCGCGACGGCAAACAATCCGTTCCCGTTATACGTCACACTATACATCGCGTTGGCATAGCCCGCGCTGTCGAATACGAAATCACCCGTCATCGTTCCATGTGTCAGGGCAATATTGTCGCCGACCGCGCCGGCGCCGATTATCAAGCCTGAAATGGCGGTGTTCGAACCGACTGTAATCGTGTCCGCATTGATAAACGGGTGGGCGGATAATTTCACGCTCAGCGACATGTCGTCGCCGAATGTTATAGAGCTGCCCGCGGCGGTATTCGTGATGCCGCCGTCGAACACGACATTCGTTCCGTTTGCGAAAGATACCGCGCCACCGTTGGCGATGTCGTTCAAGGCGCCGTTCGCCTGATTCCCTGAGAAAGTCGCGTCGCCCAGAAAATTCAAAGTTCCCGTATTATCAATCGCGCCACCGTGCGTGCCGGCCCTGTTATTGATAAATGTCGCGGCGTCGTTGAAGTTCATGATGACCTGGTTCACAATCGCGCCCCCGTTCGCCGCGGCTGAATTGGCCATAAATACCGCGGCGCCGTCAAAGTTCACATACGCGTCCGCATGGCCGTATTCGTTTATATTCGCCAATGCGCCGGCGTATCCCTGGGATGAATTCCCAAGGAACGATGACGCGCCTTGGAATGTCATATAGCCTTCACTGATTACCGCGCCCGCGGCCGTCGCGGCGGTGTTGCCGTCGAACGCAGCGCCGGCGCCGACATCGAACGTACCGAACCAATTCCCGATTGCGCCGCCGCGCGCGGATGACGCGTTATTGTTTCTGAAACGCGAATTGTCGCCGACGGAGACTATGGAATCATCGGTTCCGTTGTTGAAGTTGTAAATCGCCGCGGCGCTGGCCGAAGAGTTACCTTGGAAAACCGCATTGTCGCCGATTTCGATTTGCGAATTCAGCGCACCGCCGCGAACCTGCTGGTAAATCGCGGCGCCCGATGACAGGCTTTTGTTTCCTTGGAACAGGACATTGTCGCCGATATTCATCACGGCTTCCTGGTTTAATATGGCCGCGCCAATCGAATCGGCTTTGATGGTTTCATTGTTAATGAACCTGGCGTTGTTGCCAATGTTCAACGTCGATCCGCTGACATTCATCACGCCGCCGTACGAAAAAGTCTTGTTCCGCAAAAACGCCGCGTTGTTGCCGATGGTCGTCGTCGCCAGCACCGCGCCGGAATTTACATTGAAAATAATTCCGCCCATCGTGCTGGAATAGTTGTCTTCGAACACCGCGCCATCGCCGATGGTCAGCGTTCCGCCCGCGTTGTATATCGCGCCGCCGACGCCGCCCGGCGCCGACAGGCCGATTAAGGTCGCGCCATCGTACGAATCTGTCTGACCGGACGTCAAATCGATTCTTTGCGTTGCCGTCGCCGCATGCGCGCCGCCGTTCAGCAAGGCAATGCAAAACGCGCCGGACGTGAAAAATATACTGTGTTTCATATTCTCCTCTTTCTATGGTTTAATCAAAGCCTAGCAGCGAAACAAAAATTTATTAATACGAACGTATTCCTGCATATTTTCTGCTTGCACGAATCGTGGCATTGTGATTAGTTTGTCCCATACCATAAAAAACGAAGGGAATTTTCATGATAGTCGGAATTGGAATAGACCTTGTTGAATGCGGCCGGTTTCTGGATTGGTCGGCATTTAAAAAACAACGCATATTTACCAAGAAAGAATTGGAATACGCTGACAATGATAATGCGAATTCCGAAAGACACCTTGCCAATTTCTGGGCCGCGCGCGAGGCTTTTTTAAAGGCGGCGGGGACCGGCTTTGGCGAATCAATCGCCTTTTCCGACGTGTCGGTGACACACAGCGATTCCGGCCGACCGGAACTGCTAGTCGCTGGCGGTGCCAAGGCCGCATTGAAAGAGCTGGCCGGACAGGGCGCCAAAACGCACGTTTCGATAACTGACCAGGACGATTATTCCGCCGCCGTCGTTGTCATTGAATGCTGATACAAAAAAACCGCCTTAAATCAAAAGAAAGCTAAGTCCCTACAAATTGTAAGGCATTACTGGACGCAATTCAAAAGAATTGAAAAGAATAGTAAAATGATAAGAAATTATGTTATATCCGGCGCAACTGCCACTAGTGGAAAAATTCTGTCGCAACGATTGGCGCAAGATAAAAATAATAAAGTTATTTTATTATCGCGCAGCAAATCGCCCGAATTGGAAAAATTGGCAGAGAATGAGAATGTAAAATATTTTTCCGGCATAGATTTAACTAAATTTGAAACAGAAAAATCTGTGATTTCAGAAATAGACAATTTTTTTGATTCGGAATTTAATTTTGTTCATTTGGCGGGAAATTTCTGGTGGCATTTGCCGTTCGAACAAGTTTCCACTGACGAAGCTGCAGATATGATGAATTCTCAGTATATCACTATGTATTCCGTTTGTCGCAGCATTATTCCGTTGATGGTAAAGAATGGCGGCGGCAGGATTCTTGCAATCGGGGACAACGCCGTTGATTACGCATACCCGAATATGAGCGCATTTTCCGCCGCCAAATCCGCGGTGAATACATTTGTTAAATGCATCGGGCATGAATTCGCAGACCGTGGAATTGCGGCGAATGTTTTAGAAATCTCATCATTAGCAGGTCCGCAGAATAAAGAAAATAATCCAAATGTAGATTATGAATGCTATATGACATTGCAAGATTTCTCGGAAAACATAATACGTGTCTTTGAATTACCAAAACAAATAAATTGCACAATTATAAAAGCCTATGAGTTTAATAACGAATTTTATAATAAAGGGTATTTTCAAAGATTGGGTGAAAAACTTGGGGAATAATGGACCAGAACGATTATTCCGCCGCGGTGGTTATCATTGAATGCTGATGCAAAAAACCGGCCTTGGCCGGTTTTTTCGTGAATCGTAATTCGTGACTCGTGATTCGCAAGATAAAACCACTAGCGGATAGTATATAGCAGGTAGCGTATAGCTTATAGCATTACTGTCGAACTGCTATCCGCTACTTGCTATTCGCTATCAGCTAATTGTTCTGCTGTTTGGGTGGGGTGACCTTGTCCCAAGGTCACCTTTTTCATTTGCTGGCCCCCGATAACAAAAATTACTTTGTGATTTTTGTTCAAAAAGTTACATTCGATGTCAGTTGAACTAATTTTTTATTAAAAAAATCACCTTGCAAAAGACGGGACGATTGGATATAATTTTTTTATCGCAGAGAATTTCTGCGATGGGCTTCACAACCCTTATTTTCTTGCGTCTGGATAGACGAAAAAACTCCTGTCAAGGGCAGGAGTGGCTTGTGATATACTGAAAACAAGCCGCTATTTTCAAGAAAATATAGTTGTGAAACTCCTGCCGCCTGATTTCATGGCGGTTTTTTAAGAACACAAGGAGCTTTGTAACATGAAAAAATCAGCCATAATAGCTTTTATTGCTTGGGTATTTACGTTCCAGGGTGCTTTTGCGGTGGTTACAGTTTCAGATATTACTGGAGATTATGAAACTGATGGCGCCACGATTTCGACCCCAGAAGAAGACTATGACAACGGCATATATACAACTTATAATAATGGGGCGCAATACCCGGGCCTTAGTAATACATATAAAGGTGGGGATGTTTATTTTTCTGTTTTTTCTGCCCATAGTGATTTAGACGGCTATCTTGTTCAAAGTGTATGCGCTTCCTTAAACGGCGGCACTATGTCAGAGTTTAAGTGTAGTATTACAAGGGATAGTTCAAATAATACTCTCGGTAGTAATGATGGATATTGCTGGTGCCGTTTGAAAAGAATCAGTGATAATTTAAGCACTGATGGTTGGGTCTTCGACGATTCTATCAACCCGGCCGCCTTTTGCGTGCTGAATTGCGCGAACGATTGCGCAAGCAACGCCAACAAGGCTTCCAACTTCCGGTCGGTGTTACTCCGTCAGTTTCAGCCATAGGCGGAGGAATAAAGAATAAATCCTAATTTTTGCCTGCCCCGGTTACGGGGCGGGAAAGAGTTGGCCTGCGAGTGCAACGAGCTTGGCAACTCTTGGGTGGGGGAAAGGCAGAAAGTATAATGATTTGTTTTTCGCAATCAACCCCACCCAAGAAATTCTAGTTCACTATCGTTCACAAGAATTTCTATCCCGCCCCATGCATGGGGCAGGTAAGTCAATAAGGCAGAAGTAATAAATTTATGATTTCGCTCGCTTTGCTCGCGTATCCTCATAGTTGTTCGTTCCTTGCATAATCGGATTCTGACTTCTGATTTGGGATATAAGATTTAGTCGGGTTCCATCTTACTCAAGTGACAGGAATGTACATTAATTAAAACAAAAGTTTGTTATACAAACTTTTGTCACACCTAGCGCAGGCAGGAATGACAAACCTCTTTCAGAAGTTTGTTCAAAGAGGTACATCACTGTCAGCTGATCTAACCTTTTTAAACTTATTAGTACTGGATTGCCGCGTCGCTAAAGCTCCTCGCAATGACAATTGAGAATTTTAAATTCCAAGTCTTGGAAATTCAATCCGTCAAACAAAATTAATTGTCATTGCGAGCCCGCAGGGCGCGGCAATCCAGTTATTTATTCTTTGTTCAAATAACAGGAATGTACTCTTTAAGATTCATTCCCATCACTTGAACAAAA